>NZ_SGTX01000006.1:0-180520 GCF_005435025.1 Halorubrum sp. CGM4_25_10-8A
TAATGATTAAGATAACATTCGAAAGTCAAGGAACTGTTCACACCACTTCTTTGCGAAGCTGACGCGTTTCGTTATTTTCTCAAAAGTTTCCTGAACGAGGTCTTTGAATTCCGCTTCGCTCTCAACGACAATTGGTGCCATCGTCCATTTGAGATACTTCCAGACTTGCTCGATTGGATTCAGGTGCGGTGAGCCTGATGGAATAAAAATCAGGTCAATTCCGAGCTGATGCGCGCGTCTACGCGTGTATTCACATCTATGCGAACCGTGCTTGTCCAAGACGAGCAGAATCCGCTTGCCGGGATTCTGCTCGCGGATCTTCTCTAATACCCCGCAAATCTGCTCTTTCTCTTCGTTTTCGGTGAACGTTACCAGACTCTCACCGTTGAGCGCGTAGAATCCGACCGCAGAATCGTGTGTCTTGACTAACTCCCGTTCGATGTGAGGGTCGTCAACGTACCAAACACGCCGCGAATTATCGTACGGCTGTGGCTTCGATGCATCAAAAACCCGAGGACGGTACCTCCATCAGTACAAATATCATCCTCAACAATCCACCCTTCTTCGTCTTCTCCCTCACGTTTGTTGTGTGGCTGGTCGTCCTCGTCGAGCGCGTCATCGACGCGCTCTTCGAGGATTTCATCAGGATTCTCTGGCCGATGTGGACGCTTTGGTCGTGGTTTCGCGTACGAGAGACCGAGTTTCCGAAGGAAAGTACCGAGGTAATTTGGGCTGTAGGAAACGCCAAATTCCTCCTGAAGAAGATGCTGAATCTCCTGTGATTTCCACGGTTGGCCGTCACGAAGCATCTCCACCAGCTCGTCTTGCTCATCCTCGTCGAGTTTCGGGGGCCGGCCGCCCCCGAAACTCGGCATCAGTCCTTCTAGGCCATCCTCGTTCCAAGCATCCGCCCAGCGACCACCGGTGGCGGCCGACCGACCTTCGCGGTCGGCGGCCTCCGGAATTGAGTCACCCCGGTAGAGATTCTTCAAAAATCCAAGACGGCGGAGGTGGTGATCGTCTTCGGCCTCACGTAGCAGTTCATCGATTTCTTCCTCAGTCAAGTGATGCTCAATCTCTTTTCGACGTGAGCGCTCCATTACTCTTCTATCAAGCTTAACTAACAAAAGTTTTCATACTCATTACAGGCGGGTGATGAAGCCGACATAGTGGGAAGCAATCCACTAGCCGAACGTCTGTACCGAGTTTCACAGACAGAGATTTAACTGACAGGCCGCTATATACAAAGGTAGGAATCGGTCGGAACGGAGCGGATTCCGAACCGTCCTTCGGAGGCGGCCCGTCCGCCCGCGTAACGAGGCAGTATCTGAAAGGTCAGTCGGTGAACGCCATATCCTCGAAGGGTGTGTCTGTGCCGACTGCTCAAAGCAAACCAGACGATACCCCCAAGTCCGTTGACGCTTGCCGGCGTCCCCGTGGCAAAAACAACACTGGGACGCCGTACACGGTTGAGGATAGGGGTAACGGCCAGTTGGCATGGCCAGCAGTCCACCAGTCCGACACTGTGGGGCTACCCGTGCCCGAAAGGGCTGGTAGTCCACTGACTGGACTGTAAACCTGAAACTCCCACCGCTCGGGATTCCTCCGCGTTTACGCGGAGGAGGATGTCAATTCCGTCTCGACTCCATCGGGCTGGCTGTTACATACGCAAGCGCGTTCTATCGGCTGACTCGTGATTTAGATCGTCTGTATCTCGCACGTAGCTTCTATCAGCTCTGAAGTATTTCAACAGAGCCAGTTTATACCAATCGAGGGTGGAAATGGAAAATATGTCGGTGGCCTCGATCCCGTTGCCGCCGAGGGGCGGAGGCCGCATTCGTTCCGCGGCTCGTGCTGGCGTCCGTCGGCTCCTCCGTCAGCCGAGGAAGTCGATCCCGGTGATCTCGAACCGCGCGCCGCCGCTCTCTGCCTCAGTCGCGACGACGTCCCAACCGTGCGCGTTGACGATGGTCCGGACGACCGAGAGGCCGTAGCCGTGCCCGCCGTCGCGCGTGGTGAAACCGTGGTCGAAGACCTCCTCCTCGCAGCCGTCAGCGATCCCGGGGCCGTCGTCCTCGACGAAGAGGCCCGTGTCGAGGGGCCCGACCCGGACCGCTGCGTCGTCGCCGCCGTGGTCCGTCGCGTTTTGGAAGAGGTTCTCGAACAGCTCGCGGAGCCGGTCGGGGTCGCTGCTCACCGACGGGACGGGCTCGTAGGTGAGCGCCGCTCCCGACTTCCCACCGAGGCTCCGCCAGGCGGCCTCGACGACCTCGCCGACGTCAGTCGGCTCCGGGTCGCTGACGACGTTTCCCTGTCGCGCGACGCGGAGCAGGTCGTCGACGAGCCGTGCCATCCGGTCGGTCGTCTCGCCGATCCGTTCGAGGTGTTCCTCGTCACCGGCCTCCTCGTACAGCGTCAGGCTCCCCTCGATGACGTTCAGCGGGTTCCGAAGGTCGTGCGCGAGAATATCGGTGAACTCCTTGAGGCGGTCGTTCTGCCGCTCTAACATCCGCTCGTACTCCTTCGCAGTCGTCGTGTCCCGGCTGATCGCCGCGTACCCGCGGAACTCGCCGTTCCGCAGCGGCGACAGCGTCAGGGTGCCCCAGAAGACGGAGCCGTCCGCGCGCCGGTGCCAGTGTTCGAACTCTACCGATTCCTCTCTCGGCTCCGCGAAGAAGTCCCCGGGAAGTGAGTCGGAGTCCGCCTCGCCCTCGTCGTCGGCGAACAGCATCCGGACGTGTCGGTCAAGGACCGCCGTCGCGTCGTGTCCGTAGAGCGCCGTCGCCGGCGCCGGCCACGCGACGATGTTCCCGTCGGCGTTCAACATGAAGATTGCGTGCGTGGAGACGCCTTCGAGGAGGCGACGGGCCACGGGGTCTCCCGACTCAGAGGCGTTCGTCGGAGGATCAAGGGCGTTCGTCGCGGGGTCGGGATCGTCTGTCACACGAGGGGATTACGCTCCGGTTACCAGTCTCTTCGGACTGGCTTACCAAGGTATTTATACCAGAACCAATCGGCGAGGCCGCGGGCGTCAGTCTGCCAGTTCGACCACCAGGACTTCCATGTCGGAACCCGTGCCCTCGGTCCGATACTCCCACGTTCCGCGGGGATCGACGCCGTTCTCGAGGGCGTCGCAGAGCACCCGACCGAGGGCGACCTCGAACTCCTCTGTACTCGATATGTCGTCTTCGGATGAGTCGCCAGTTGTCATGATGAAACGTACACTCGACTGCGATACGATGCTGTCGCGAAACTCACCGCCGCGCAAACAGAGACCGCAGTCGTCTGTTTCTACGATTATCGATAGGTCTCCTAAACGGATAATACTACCGAAACACATGGTACACCAAGGTGAATCGCGCTCCAGTAGAAGGTTTCTACCGAGTTTTTAACGCGTTTGCGACAGAACAGTGCTGTATCTGATGAGCGTTATCGTTGAGTTGACTATTCCATCTGTCGAATTCGAATTGGGACGGATCCTCCGGATCGAAGAGCCGACGCAGCTCACGCTGGAAACGATGGTGCCGCTGGGCGGGAAACCCACGCCGTTCGTTCGGATCCAGAACGAAGTCCGCGAGACGTTCGAGCGCTCCGTCCGTGAACACCCCTCGGTCAACGACATCCAGCTCGTCGACACCCACGAGGACGAGACGCTGTACGCGCTGAACTGGGACCCCTCGGAAGCCTCGCTGCTCCGCCGGATCCTCGACTTGGACGCGGTCCTGCTGGGTGCGACCGGAACCGCCGACACGTGGGGGCTCGAACTCAGGTTCCCGAGCCACGAGGCGCTCTCGTCGTTTCAAGAGTTCTACCTCGACGAGGACATCGACGTCTCGATCGAGCGCATCTACAACCCCACGAAGCCGGACGCCGGTCCGTGGTACGGGATGACGCCTCCGCAGCGCGAGACCCTCGCGGCCGCCGTCGAGGCCGGCTACTACTCGCTCCCGCGGCAGATCTCCACCCAGGAGCTCGCGGACTCGTTCGGCATCTCCGATCAGGCCGTCACCGAACGCCTCCGGCGCGGTATCTCCACGCTGGTACTGAACACGCTGCTGGTCGACGAACCGGACGAGTAGCCGCGGTTCTGGCGGTGAAGCTCTGTTGAAGTTCTATTCTTCAGATACGTTTTGTCCGAAACAGCCGGTCACTGAAAACTGCGAATTAGACGGGTCTCTGACACGTGAGAGACAAGTGACGGTACGGACAAGACGGTAGTTGAGAAAATCATCGAAGGAATCGCCGATGCGAAAGATGTGAAGCCGGAGAACCCTCACATTATGCTCGAAAATCACTATCGGTTTCCGTCGGGAGAAGAACAGTACGGAGCGGAACACCGCCGAGGACGGGACGGTCCTCGGGGTTGACCTCGGTATCCAAAACCTCGCTGTCACCAGCACCGCCTTCTTTTTCACCGGGCGGGAGTTGACTCACGACTTCCGCGAGTTCGAGAAAGTACGCGCCGGACTCCAACAGACCTGGACGCGAAGCGCCCATCGGGCGCTCGAACAGTCGAGTGGCCGGGAATTTCGCTACGTGCGTGACGTACTTCACCGAGCGTCGAACGCTATCGTGGACGAAGCCCTCCGATATGAGTCCGACGTGATAGCCTTCGAGAACCTAACCCACATCCGCGATCGCACAGGTGCGTTGTGGGGTCACAAGCGGGCGTTCCGAGCGCTGTACGAGAAAGTGGCGTATAAATCCGAAGCGAAAGGTATCTCAGTGAAGCAAGTCGGGTCACCGTACACGTCACAGCGGTGCGCCGAGTGTGGCTTCACAGCTGAGGAGAATCGCGCGACCCGCAC
Source organism: Halorubrum sp. CGM4_25_10-8A (assembly GCF_005435025.1). NCBI lineage: Archaea > Methanobacteriati > Methanobacteriota > Halobacteria > Halobacteriales > Haloferacaceae > Halorubrum > Halorubrum sp. CGM4_25_10-8A. The sequence goes on from NZ_SGTX01000006.1 coordinate 4,809, forward strand.
CGATTTCCGGTGCGTGAAGTGCGAGTCGGAAGCGAACGCGGACTACAACGCGGCGAAGAACACCTGGATGCGGTATGTCCGTCGGGGCCAACAGTCGTCTCGCTGGACGGGCAATAGTCAGCATGCCCTAAAGTCTGGAACAGTGACGCCGAGTGGCGGATTCACCGCCTACCTGGATGGGTTCGAGGCCGAGTTCATGGACAAGCCCCACTCTCCACGAGCGAACCCCTCAGAGTGAGCGAAGTAGGGTGGGGTAGTTGACACACCTTATCGGCAAAGGCGAGACCCTCGACGGGTCGATGCTGTTCTCCGACGCCCTCGACATGGAGTTCGACAAGGTCGAGATCCCCAAGCAGGACGACTGCCCGGTCTGTGGCGATGACTCGGCCATCGAGTCCGTCCACGACGTGGGGTACAGGCATCCTGCGCGATTGACGCTGGTGGCGACGCCGAACCGGAGATCGAAGCGATCGAGTAAGAGGCTTCCCTCCGACCCGGTTTGGGGCGACGCGAACCGGGGAGTTTCCGAGACGCGGATGGTTCGTAGCGCCGGTCTCGCCGTTTCCCGTTGAGAGACCGCGTGCCGAGTGCTGTGAGAATACTCGCCGTCTGCGGGGTTCGTTCAGCGCTCGCTTCGGATCGAGACGGTCTCCTGTTCGAACGCCTCTTCGTTGTCGCGCCACCGCCACGAGCCGACGAAGGGGTAGCCGTCAAGTGCGCAAATGACATACGAGTGGTCCGGCCACGTGGCCTGTGCGGCGTCCGTCTCGCTCGGGTGCGCCGGTCCGGTCGGGTGCGAGTGGTAGAACCCGACCACGTCAAGACCCGCCTCCTCAACGGTCTCAATCAGCTCAAGCTGCTCTTCGGGGTCGATCAGGTAGCGGATCTCTGGTGTTTCCGCGACGTTCTCAGCAGCGTACGTCCCTGTGACGACGCTCTTGTCACCGTCAGTGCCGTGTTCGCCAGCGAGCACGCCACAGATCTCTGCCTCGCCGCCTTTGTACGCCCGATACATGATGTCATCGTACGCTGCCCGCGTGAGTTTGATCATACCCTGAGATAGCCTGATGTCCGGATAAGTCCGTTCCGACCGGCAAGAGGGGAGGCGAGTCAGGAGAACCGGCGGTCATTGAGGACATGACGTACGCAAAAATAGGGGTGCTGTTCGCGGAGTTGACGCCGTCTCCGAGTCAGCGTTGTGTCGGGTGAGCGCGCCGAACCGTTTAGAACGTGATAATCTCGTAGTCGTCGCCGACGAGCGATTCGGGTTCGAGCCAGCAGTCACGAATACACTGAAGCGCCGGGAGACAGATCGGATCGAACTCGCCGGCACCGTCGTCCCTGTTCATACCGCGAGCTGGTGGCTGGCCTCGTCGTAGGCGAGTGCGGCTTGGATCACGGTGAGATTCTGCTGACTGTGCGCGTACAGAGGCGTTATAACAAGATACTGTCTAATCACAGTCGGATGGCTATACTGGACGACCTCTCGGGGTTCGAGTTCGAGGACCTGATAGAAGATGTCTTCCGCAACCTCGGCTACGAGAACGTCCGCCAAGCTGAGAAGACAGCTGACGAGGGCCGAGATGTCCTGATGGAGGAAGTCATCGACGGAACACGGAGAGCAATCGTCGTCGAGTGTAAGCACACGGGGACGGTCGGGCGGCCAGTCGTCCAGAAGCTCCACTCGGCGATCGCGACGTTCGACTTTGACGGCCCCAAACGCGGAATGGTCGTCACGACTGGCCGGTTCACGGACCCTGCTCAGGAGTACACAAACCGACTCCAACAGAACGACGACCCCCACCCAATCGAGTTGCTCGACGGCGAGGCTCTCCGGGAGATCGCCGACGAGATCGGGCTTGATCTCTATAACGGTCGCATTGAGATTCTCTGTGACGAGACGCTACGTCCCCACGATCCGGCAACAGATGTCGACACCCCCGTCAAGGAGAGGTTCCGTGACATCGAGAACATCGAGGCCGCCGACCTTCCGGAGCCACATTCGACGGTGACGTTCCGCCCGGTGGTTGCGGTCACCGCGGACACGAACGCTGTCTTCGAGACATCGGTAGGCGTCATCCACCGGATCAACGATCGCACACAGCTCGTCGTCCACGCTGACCGTGGACATCCGAAGGTGGCCGACGACGACGTCGCGACGCTAGTCATCGAGAACTTCCACGCGGCGGTCCCCCTCGATATTGGACAGTTAACCGAGGTATTCGACGACGTCGAGGAGCGCCGATTTGGGCAGACCCAAACAGAGTACAAGGAGTGGGCTGTTGACCGGCTTCAGGACTATCACACGACGACGGTGACCTATACCGGCGACAACAACGTCACCTACAACAAGACGTGTAAGCCGAATCTCTCGGATATCTCTGTGCAATCGATCGAGCCGGTGTATCTCCCTGAGGTTCGGCAGACGACCGAGCTACAAGAGTATTCGTATCCGTACGAATACTATGCTGCTGGCCCTTCACGGGTCACCTTGGAGGACGGGATTCATCGGTGCGTCCACTGCGAGACGAGCGGTATCGACGAGACCTACACCTACTGTCCGAACTGCGGGGCGATCGCCTGCCGCAGCCACATCAAGACCGAACGGGTGGAAGGTGAGCCGGTCTGTACGGGCTGTGCGGTGACCGAACGGTTCGCGTTGAAGCCGAAGTACTTCTACGGCGAACAGAATCTCGAGACGTTCCGCGAGGAATACGCCGAGATGCCACTTCACGAGAAGGCGATGGAGAACCCGTTACTGGCGGGCGGCAGCGTGGTCGCGGCGCTGCTGCTCATCATTGGACTGCTCGTTATATAGATCAAGGAGAATACCTGCGGCTTCAGCCGCAGGATGAATCCGACAACTCGGAGTCAATCTACACTACAATAGCCACACTGAGATTTGGCAATCCGCATCTTAAAGCGACAGGCAATCCCACGTATAGATAGGAATCAGACTGGGAACAGAGCGACTCCCGTTAGTCCTACGATGGCGGCCTGTCCGCCCCAAGCAATGAGACAGTAATCGGAACCAGTTGGGTGAACGGTCGGTTCTTATAATGAACCGACGCAGTGCCCGACTGCTGTACGCACCACAGAAAGTAACTCCAAGTCCAGCGAAGTCTGCCGGACTCCCCGAGGCAAAAACAACTCCGGGAGTCCGAACACGATAGAGGATAGGAGTACCGGGGGCTTGGCACTCCCAGCAGTCCCACCCGTCACAGTCCGTGAACCCCACACGGATTCTCACCGTGTCGGAGTTCGGTGGAACTGTAAACCTGAAATCTCCAACGCTCAGGATTCCTCCGCGTTTACGCGGAGGAGGATGTCAACGGCGGGGTCATCTGAACGGGCTTGCTGATCACCTAGACTGGTGGTATTTATATCACCCTAGAAGCCCTGATGGGCGCTAACCCAGCGTTGAGGTCTGTTTGTCTACATCTACTTCGCAGTCGACGCCGTCGCTAGGCGCATCGGGTCACTCGAGAGTTGGCGCGGTCCGACGGATATTTCGCTGTTGGCGGCGACCTCCTCGTGAATGAGTCGCTACGGGACGGCCGGCCGATTCTTGCTTCTGTGTGCCGTCTGGGGCACCGCGTTCATGGCGACGGACGTCGGCCTGGCTGATCTCCCTGCGGTGCCGTTTGCGGCCGTGCGTTTCGACATCGCTGCCGCACTGTTGTTCGTCGCTGTGGTTGCCTCCGATGCGGATATCCGTCCCCATACTCGGGACGACTACGTCTACGTGTTCGTCGGTGGCGCGCTCACAATCGGTGCGCACCACGCATTCCTCTTCGCGGGCCAGCGGTACGTCACGGGCGGTGTCGCGGCCGTTCTGTTGGGTCTCGTCCCCGTGGTGACACCTGCGCTCACGCGGCTCGTCTCTACTGAGGAAGAGTTTACCGCTGCCACCGGACTCGGCGTCGTGCTTGGATTCGTTGGCGTCGTCGTCATCGCTGATCCCGACCCCGCGAATCTCGCGGACAGCGTCTTCGGAGTGTCGCTCGTGCTTGCGTCCGCACTTGCGTTCGCCGTCGCCGCGGTCGTCACGCACAGCAGGTCGCCGTCGATGCCGTTCCTCTCGACGCAGGCGTGGATGATGGCTATTGGCGCCGTCGTGCTCCACGCCGCTGTGATCGCAGTCCCCGGTCAATCGTTCGCGGCCGCCACGTGGACCCCGTCCGCACTCGCCGCACTTGCGTACCTTTCTGCCGTTGCTGGCGTCGGCGGCTTCTTGCTTTATTTCACGTTACTCGACGACCTCGGACCCATCGAGATGAGCTTCATTGAGTACGTCATCCCCGTGTTCGCAGCGCTGGCCGGCTGGCTCGTGCTTGGGCAGGAAGTGACGCCGGCGACCGTCGCCGGGTTCGGGTTCATCGTGGCAGGGTTCGTCGCCGCGAAGTGGCGGACATTGCGTGGAACATAGTGGTGCGTGATTGGTGACTTCGGGAGACCTTCCGAACACTTCGCTGGGGTCCCAGTGGTTGGCAAGTGCGGTACACGATCAAAGGATCATCTCACGAGCCGATTTTGAGTGGATCGCCTCCCTCCCAAGCGAGGATAAGATCTTACTTATTGGTAGAATTTGTGTCAATTCGTAATTCGGCGAAGTTACTACCTAATTTGCGGGTTGGTTCGCAACTCATACATACAAGGTTCAAGATCATAATTTCACGCCCCATACGAATGTCAGAACGCCCTCCATCCGATGATTCAGACGAACAACCCTTCGATACCGATCTGGCCGACTGGCCATCAGATGACTCGGATCAAGACCAGTCGGCGCCACCGTGGATTCCGCTTGGCATTGTTGGGATTCTTGCTGTTGCCGTCGGCTGGTTCTTCCGGCCGTGGCTCCATGGCCTCATCTACACGGTGTATACGACGCCGCTACTGCTGCTTGGCATCATTGCTGGTAGTATCGCGGCGTGGGTTACCGTACGTGCGGGCGACCGCGTTGAGACCGTCATCAACACGCTCTCCAGCAGCGACCACACGATTACCCCACTTCGTGTCGGTGTAGTCGTCGTCGTGATCGCTGCGTTCGCGCTGATGCCCGTCGCTAACGCAGTCGCTGGCGTCACATTAAGCGACCAAACAATGAGCCAGACGGCTACTGTTGAGCAACTCGACGATGTTGACGCCGACAATCCCCGAATTGTCACGCGAGCGGTCGCCGAACGGTACGCATCGAACACACTCAACCGGCCGCAGTACCGCGTCGGGGAGACCGATATCAGCGTGGTGAATGGGACTCCCTACTGGGCTGCTCCGCTCGCTCCGGATGGCCTATTTAACACGATCACAAAGCGTCAAGCCGGAACTGTCCTTGTCGATATGACAACTCAGCAGGCGAATGTACGGTCCGTAGACGGCGAGCTCGAAACTGGCGTCGGAACGATCTTTTATCGGAACTACCGCTGGAAGCTCCTCAAATCGCAGGCGTATCTCGTGGACTACGGTGATCCGAAGATGGTCATCCACAATGAGACTCAATACATCACCGTCCCATACACTGAGCCCACATTCCACTTGACGCCGTTACCACACTCGACACCACATTGGGGAGGCGTCGCCGTCATTGATCCAAGCGGTTCGATCGACATGCTCTCTCCCTCTGAGGCTGCGGCTAGCCCAATCCTTGACACTCAGCAACTGTATCCAGAGAAACTGGCGCTTCAATCGGTCGCGGCAACGAAGTACCGAAATGGAATCCTCAACACCTATACGAGCCACGAAGATGAAATCGAGATCGCGCCGCTTCCCGGAGACGGAAACGACCAGCCGTTCTTCATTCTCTCTGAGTCGGGGCCGCAGTACGTTGTTGCTGTCGAACCGTACGGCGACGCACAGGGTCTCCAAGAGTTGTGGACAATCGACGGCCAAACCGGAACCTTCGAACGCTACATCCCAACTGACTCGCTGTTCGGCCCACAGCGAGCAGCAGATCTCGTGCGGCAATCAGCGCCACAGACAGACTGGGACCGCTTTTCGCCAGCCGAACCCATTCTCACAGTCATCGACGATCGAGAGTATTGGCAAGTGCGCGTCGTCCCCGAAGATAACAGCGGGATCGCGTACGTCGCGTTTGTAGACGCACGGTCCGGGAACGTCGATTCGTTCGAAGAGACTGACGCGATCTCGCAGTTCCTCGCTGGCGAGACACCGGTCGAGAATCCTACCGAAACAGACCCAGTGACGCCTACGGAGACGCCGACGGTTATCGTCCAACGAGTTGCCGAGAACGGTACTGTAATTGAGACCATGAGAGTGTACGACGACGAATCGCTCGAAATACGGACACCCACGAACACCTCCGTTGGTACAGAGAACGCGACCGCTCAAGCCCTCGGCAGTTAGGGAAATGGCTCGGTAATGTGGGCGCTATTGACTTCGGCATGCTGTCCACCTGACGAAGGCACCCCTAAAAGCCGCTACCCAACTTGTCCGATGTTATTCGATCCAAACGGTTTTGCGATTGACAAACTCCTTGATCCCAGCCTCGGAGAGTTCCCGGCCATAGCCTGAGTCCTTGACACCGCCAAACGGAACCCGTGGGTCGGACTTCACCAACTGATTCACGTACACGCAGCCCGCGTCGATACGGCTTGCCACACGTTCACCGCGGTCGCGGTCCTGCGTCCAAACGCTGGCTCCGAGTCCAAACGGTGTGTCATTAGCCTTGGTGATCGCCGACTCCTCGTCGTCAACCTCGTAAACCGTAGCTACTGGGCCGAATGTCTCCTCCGTGTCGACGGGACACCCTTCCGGGGGATCAGTCAAGATGGTCGGCGGGTAGAAGGCTCCTTCTCTGTCGAGAGGCTCACCGCCAGTCACGAGCGTCGCTCCAGCCTCGACGCTTGCGGTGACCTGTTCATGAAGAGTTTCCATAAGATCTTCTCGGGCCTGTGGCCCGATATCGGTCTCCTCGTTTGCGGGATCTCCCACAACGAGCGAATCCATTTCGTCGGTCAGTGAGCCAAGGAATTCATCGTATACGTCCGTGTGGACGATGAACCGTTTCGCGGCAATACACGATTGACCACCGTTTAGATTCCGCGCCCAAGCGCCTGTCTCAGCCGCAGCCGATAGGTCCGCATCGTCGAGGACAACGAATGGGTCGCTCCCTCCAAGTTCGAGGACGGTCTTTTTGAGTTGGTCACCGGCGTTCGCGGCTACCGCACGTCCAGCTGGACCACTTCCTGTCAGCGTTGCGGCCCGAACCCGACTGTCCGTCAGGAGATTATCTACGAGATCCGATGGAATCAGCAGCGACTGGAAGACGTCATCAGGATACCCGGCCTTCTGGAACACTTCCTCGATTGCGAGCGCGCACCCAGGTACATTCGACGCGTGCTTGAGAATCCCCACGTTTCCAGCGGTGAGGTACGGTGCGGCAAAGCGGAACACCTGCCAGAGTGGGAAATTCCACGGCATCACCGCTAAGACAGTTCCGAGCGGTTCGTGTTCGGTTTTCACTTCCGACCCCGGAGGACTCGGATGGTGGTCGGCTTCGAGATACGCACTTGCGTGTTCCGCGTAATGCTCACAGACCCACGCGCACTTTTCAACCTCGCCAACCGCCTGTGAGATCGGCTTACCCATCTCCCGCGTCATCGTCTCGGCGTACTCCTGTTTGTTCTCTCTGAGCACCTCTGCCGCGTTCGCCAGAAGTTGCTCTCGCTCCCGAAGCGGGCGGGTCTGCCAGTCTTTGAATGCTTGTTCTGACCGGTCTAAGGCCGCTTCAACGTCGTCTTCATCGTGATCGTCGTATGTCTCAACACGAGCCCCCGTTGCTGGATTCACTACATCCATGCGATCTGGGAACGCAACACAGGTACATTAACATTGGTCACGTTTGATAGCTGCTCAGGTAACCGGCCCGGCACTCAGAACTGACGATCTAATTCTGTACTGGGGTGTTTAGCGGAACACAGAACCGAGATAAAGGGATGGTGTGTCATGGACCTACACATTTATGTAGTGAGCGACACTCACGGACGATTGTTAACAATGGAAACCGAAATTGGGGATGACGAAAACAAGGAAAAGCAGACTGGGGAGACACCGACGAGTTCAGCAAGTCAATCGCCGATTGGGCGGCGACGGTTCCTACAGGCGACCGGTGCGGGGACGGCGGTCGCACTCGCCGGCTGTTCAGGCGGTGGTGGCGACAGTGGGCCCGTAACGCTCGGTGCCGCATACATCCTCTCAGGGTTCGCCTCGTTGTACGGCGAAGAGGCAGAACGGGGAATTGAGTTTGCGCAGTCGCGGATCAATGACAACGGCGGTATCGACGGGCGGGAGGTCGATGTGATTGTCCGTGACACCGAAGCAAGCGGAGACACGGCAATCCAGCAGATCCGTAGTCTTGTCCAAGAGGACAACGTCGACGGACTGTTTGGGCTCGACTCGAGTGGCGTTGCGCAGGCAGTTGCGCCACAAATCTCCCAACTTCAGGTCCCGTTCATGATCACGCACGCGGCAACCCCGTTCGTCACCTCGCCGCAGGGTGAACATGAAGACTCCGTTGGGAACGAGTACGTGTTCCGCGATTCCAACAGTCTCGCACAAGACGTGTACGGCGCAGCGCGTGTTGCCGAGGAACTCGATGCCACCGAATGGGCCACTATTGGGCCAGACTACGCCTTCGGGTACGAGACGTGGGATTACTTCCAGGCCTATTGTGACGGACTCGGTGTCGAGGCTGAGTTCACGGCCGAGCAGTTCCCGGCGCTGGCGACGAGTGACTACACGCCATTTATTAGCTCCATCCTCGACGCCGACCCTGACGCGGTACTCACCCCACTGTGGGGGGCTGACCTCACAACGTTCATCGGGCAGGCTGAGGACGCCGGCTGGTTCGACCAGATCGACCACACGCTGTTCAGTGTCGGGATGGGGACGGACTACCCCAGCGACGGCAGCCCCCTCCCGGAGGGAGAGTACGCATCCACCCGGTATGATCCGTTCGTCCCTGACTCAGAGACGAACAACTCGTTCCGTGAGGCGTACTACGAGGAGTACGGCACGCTCCCAACGTACAATGCCGAGGGAGCATACCGCGCGCTCTATCTGTACAAAGACGCGATCGAATCAGCCGGTAGCACAGAGGCCAGCGCGCTCGTCGACGAATTCACCGGCATGGAGCACTCGGGCCCAGTCGGTGAGTACCAGTTCAGCGAGACAAACCAAGCGACGGTCGCGTCAGTCTGGGGCACCGTCACATATGACGATGAGTGGGAAAGTAACGTCCTCGACCCGGTGAACCGATACGAGGCGGGTCCCGACGTGCTGTCGGAAGCACTCGGCGACTCTGACCTGCCGACGGGTATCTAACCCTCTTGCCGTTTTTATGAGTCTCACATCACTCGTTCCACTGATCGGTATCTCTGACGTTGTCATCGGGCTCAGCCTCGGGAGTCGCCTCTTTTTAATTGCGGTTGGGCTGAGTCTCATCTTCGGCGTACTCGGTGTGCTCAACTTCGCACACGGCGGGTTCTACATGCTCGGTGCGTACGTCACCCTAGCGGTGGTCTCGAACGTCATTGACAACTTCTGGATCGCCGCTGTGGTGGGCGCTTTAGCCGTTGGTATCGTTGGTGCCGTGATCGAATTCTCTGCGATCCGGCGGCTGTATGACCGTGTCGACTCTGACCTTGACCAGCTGATAGTCACGTTTGGTTTCGTACTCGTCATTCACGAGACAGTCCGGTTCATCTGGGGGTCGGGATCGTACTCGATCGATCCGCCAGACGTGTTCAACTTCTCTGTGACGTTCGGCGGGAGTACGTTCAACGCGTACCGGCTGGTCGTCATTGGCTTGGCTGTCGCGGTGCTCATCGGACTGTGGCTGTTCATCACGCGGACGTACTTTGGATCGCTGGTCCGAGGGACCTCCTCAGATCGTGAGATGGCAGCCATGCTCGGTGTCGACGTGCCGCGGCTCTACACTGGGGTCTTCTTCCTCGGTAGCGTGCTGGCTGGCCTTGGTGGAGCGCTCTCCGCACCGCTCCAGTCGACCAGCCCAGCCCTCGGTGATCAGGTGATCATTGACGCGTTTATCGTCGTGGTCATCGGCGGCCTCGGCTCAATGAGCGGCGCGTTCGTCGGTGCGATGCTCATCGGCATGATGCAGAGTCTCGGCCCGCAGTTTATCAGTGCCGGCAGCATCGCGATTCCATTCCTTGCGATGGTGATCGTGTTGCTGATCCGTCCTGAGGGACTCTTCGGGGGGATCGGCGAATGAGCGCGACCGACACCAGCAGTCGGGTTAGCCGGTTTAGATCCGCTGTCGCCGAGGGCTGGACCCGTGAGCGGTTTGGCGTCCTTGGAGCCCTCGCATTAATCTTGATCACCTTTGCGCCGCCGTTCCAAGTCTACCTGTTCACCGACTTCCTCGTAGTTTCGCTGTTCGCGCTCGGGTTCAACCTGTTGTACGGGTACACCGGTCTGCTGTCGTTTGGCCACGGCCTGTTCTACGCGGGTGGCGCGTACGGGATCGCAATTGTATTGCGAGACCTAGGACCGATGATCGCTGATATTGTCGGTACCGGAATTTCGCCGCTCGTCACGTTCATGATTGGTGGCGTTGTCGGCCTCGTACTCGTTATCATCGTCGCTGTGCCTGTCGGATGGCTCAGTGTCAGGTTACAGGAGATCTACTTTGCTCTGATCACCCTTGCGTTTGGGATGTTGGGCTACTCGCTCATCATCCAAGATCCGGCGGGACTGACAAACGGTACTGACGGGGTCATTGTTCTCCTCGGGACTGTAGACCTCGGCGGTACAAGCCTTCGGATTGGTGGCAGGCGGATCTACTACGTAATCTCGACCATTACCGTGGTCGCGGCAACGTACGGAGTATGGCGCATCGTCAACTCACCGTTTGGGACCATCTGTAAGGCGATCCGAGAGAGTCCTGACCGGGCGGCCGCGCTCGGGATCGATGCGAGCCACCACCGCTGGATGACGTTCATAATTTCGGCAGCAGTCGTCGGAATTGCAGGTGTCCTTCGCGCGGGGCTCGCCAGCGTTGCCTCTCCAGGACTGACCCACTGGTCGACGAGCGCAATCGCCGTTATCGCTACCGTCATCGGCGGTGCGACCTACTTTTACGGCCCGTTCGTGGGCGCATTTATCTTCCTGTACATCCGGTGGGCGATTAGTCGCTTCCCGGCTCTGGAGGCCTACTGGGAGCTGTTCTTCGGCGCGTTGCTCATCGCAGTTGTGCTGTTCTCCAAGCAGGGTGCTGTTGGTGGCCTCTTGCTGCTCCGCGATCGAGTGCTCGGCAATAACGACGACAGTGACCCTGGTGGACGAGAGAATACCGTTGACCCCGGTGAACAGGCCTCGGCTGCGTCAGATCACGAGGACGAACCGGGCAACGATAACATGGCGACTGACAGAGGTGATGACACGTGACAACCGTCCTCAAGACAGACGATCTCCGCAAACAGTTCGGAGAACTGACCGCCGTCGATAACGTCTCTATCGAGATCGACGACGACAAAATTACCAGTATCATCGGACCAAATGGAGCTGGAAAGACGACATTCTATAATCTCCTTACTGGTGTGCTCCAGCCAACGGGCGGATCTATCTGGCTTCGAAGCGGCGATCAAAACGAACTTACTGACGTTACCGATGCGGAGCCGCACGAAGTTGCGCAGGCAGGACTCTCGCGGTCGTACCAGATAACGAATATTTTTGAAGGGCTCACTGTCCGCGAAAATGTCCGTGTGGCTCGGATCAGCCACGAAGGGACCCGACTTGACTTCCGCTCGCGGGCAACTGGTGATGAGTCCGTTGAGGCCGACATCGAGGAGATACTGGAGCTCACTGGGCTCACAGACATCGCAGATACACCCTGCGACACGTTGAGTCACGGCGAAAAACGGACCGTCGAGATCGCCTTGGCGCTCGCTATCGAGCCGAACGTCTTCCTGATGGACGAGCCCACCGCAGGCATGAATCCGACTGAAGTCACGGAGATTGTCTCGTTGATCCGGGAACTCGATGCGGACCTCGACGCAACATTCGTGGTAACTGAACATAACATGGATGTCGTCACTGACATCTCTGATCGAATTGTCGTGCTTGCCGAGGGAGCGATCCTCGCAGACGGGACACCACAAGATGTGCTGGCGGATGAACGGGTAACCGAAGCATACCTCGGAAGTGATAGCGTATGACGATACTCACAGTCGACAAAATCGACACGTACTACGGGAACAGCCACGTCCTTCACGGGGTTTCGCTAGAGATCGACGAAGGCGAGGTAGTGACACTACTCGGACGCAACGGCGCAGGGAAAACGACCACCATGCGCTCGATCATTGGTGCGTCTCCCCCACGGTCCGGCTCTGTTACGTATCGTGGCGAGGAGATTACGGGACTCTCATCTGATGCGATTAATGGACTGGGAATCTCGCTCGTGCCGGAAGATCGCCGGGTGTTCCCCACTTTGACCGTCCAAGAGAACCTTCGCTTGGCACATAACCTAGCAAGCGATCCGCGGCCGGTTGAAGAGATGTATGAGTTGTTCCCTGCGCTTGACAATCTCCGTGATAGCAACGGACGGAACCTCAGTGGCGGCGAACAGCAGATGGTCTCGGTCGCTCGCGCGCTTGTCCAGTCACCAGATGTATTGCTGCTTGATGAACCGACGGAGGGGCTCGCGCCGGTGATCGTTGACGATCTTAAAGAAATCGTCCAGACTGTTGTTGAACAGAACGTGACCGTCCTATTGACTGAGCAGAACGTCGACTTCGCGTTCGAACTTGCCGAACGGGGATATATCATGGATACTGGAGAGATTGTTTTCGATGGGACGGTCGATGAGATTCGGGACCGAGAGGACCTGCTTGAGACGTACCTCTCTGTGGGGACTGCCGATGCCTGAGGAGCTTACACTCCGTCCGTTCTTCTGGCGGGCCACTCGGCTCTTCCCCGAGACTGAGGTCGTCTCACGCACCCACGATGGGATCGATCGCTACACCTACGCCGACTTTGGCGATCGTGTCCGGCGGCTTGCGGCCGCGCTGGCCGATCTCGGTGTCACGTCCGGCGATCGAGTCGGGACGCTTGGATGGAATACCCACCGACATCTCGAGGCGTATTATGCGGTTCCGCTCTCTGGCGCGCAGCTCCATACGGTAAATCTCCTGTTACAGGACGACAACGTCGAGTACATCGTCAACGATGCCGCCGACGACGTACTGATTGTTGACCGTGATGCCGTGGCGATCCTCGATCGCCTGTGGGACCGTATCGAGGGGGTACGCGAGGTCGTCGTCATGGATGACACGGTGCCGAAGACCGAGGCAGACTTGCCGCTGTCGGCCTTCGAAGACTTGATCGCGGACACAGATCCCATAGCGTCGTGGCCACCGCTCTCGGAAGACGATCCAGCCGGGATGTGTTACACCTCTGGGACGACAGGGAAGCCGAAGGGTGTTGAGTACACCCACAAGATGCTCTACGCCCATGCTATGATGGTGATGACGCCCGCTGCGCTCAACGTCGCTGAGGACGACGTTGTGATGCCGGTCGTCCCCATGTTCCACGTGAACTCTTGGGAGTTCCCATATGCTGTGACGATGGCCGGCGCAAAGCAGGTCTACCCAGGGCCGTCTCCAGATCCCGCTGACCTCGTCAATCTGATTGAGTCTGAGGAGGTGACGCTCACTGCGGGGGTCCCGACAGTCTGGATCGATGTCCTTGATCACCTAGATGAGCACGGCGGTGACCTATCCTCGCTTGAGCGTATCATCGTTGGCGGCAGTGCTGCCCCACGGGAGGTGATGCGACGCTACGAAGACGAATATGAGGTGACGATCGAACACGCGTGGGGGATGACCGAAACGATGAGTATCGGCTCAGTTTCCCGGCCGACATCCGGGACTGCCACCGACGGCCGCGAAGCGGCTCTCGACAAACGAGCGAAGCAGGGGTTACTCTCACCCGGCCTCAAGATGCAAGTTGTCGGGGATGACGGCGAGTCAGTCGCATGGGACGGCGAGGCGTTCGGTGAGCTGCTTGTTCGCGGTCCAACTGTTGTTGGGGAGTACTACAACCGACCGGAGGCCAACGAGACGGACTTCGTCGAAGCAGATGACGGCGGGAGCCGATGGCTCCGCACTGGGGACATCGCCACCGTCGACGAAGACGGCTACATCGAAGTTGTTGACCGGGCAAAGGATGTCATCAAGTCCGGCGGTGAATGGATCTCCAGCATCGAACTGGAGAACGCCTTGATGGCACACAGTGACATTGCCGAGGCGGTCGTCATTGCGGCGCCACATGAACGCTGGCAGGAGCGGCCGTTGGCGTTTGTCGTTCCGAAAGCGGGCTGTGAGATTGACGTAGAGTCTGTCCGGACGTTCCTCCAAGAGGAGTTCCCACGCTGGTGGCTTCCAGACGACGTCCAGATCCGTGAGGAGATTCCGAAAACTGCGACCGGGAAATTCGATAAGAAGACGCTTCGAGAAACCATCGAGGAGCCGGAACTCCCGTATGCGCCTGGCGATGGGGGTGGCCAATGACCACTGATGATACGACCGCGGCCGGAGCTGACATGGCACCAGTGGATGTCCTTCCAGACCTTTCGGACCAGGTTGCTGTTGTCACTGGTGGCGGGCGCGGCATCGGACGCAGCATAACTCTCGGGATGGCTGCTGCGGGAGCCACGGTCGTCCCCTCGGCGCGGACAGCTACTGAGGTTGAGGCTGTTGCCGACCAAGCCCGCGATCTAGGTGTCGAAGCCCGCGGCATCACCGCCGATGTGACCGATGGTGATGACGTCGAAACGCTGTTTGAAGAGACGGTGGAAGCGTTTGATTCGCTCGATATCCTCGTCAACAACGCCGGGTTCAACCCTGGAGACGCGCTTGGTGACCCGACTGAAATTGAGTCCGCTGCGGTCGATAGTGTTCTCGACGTGAACCTGCGAGGATCGTTTCGAACGCTCCGAGCTGCCGGCCCCCATCTCCGGGAAGCAGGTGGCAGTGTCGTCAATGTCGCGAGCGTTGCGGGAGAGGTTGGCCTGCCGAAACAGCATCCATATGTCGCGTCGAAACACGGCCTCGTAGGATTGACAAAGAGCGTAGCGATGGACTGGGCACCAGATGTGCGGGTCAACGCGGTTGCCCCCGGCTACGTCGCAACCGACCTCACTGAAACGCTACAGGAGAACGAACGGCTTCGAAAGTCGATCCTCAACCGGACACCGCTTGACCGGTTTGCCGACCCCATGGAGATTGCCGGCCCCGTCGTCTTCCTCGCAAGCGACGCAGCGAGTTTCATTACCGGCGAAACACTCGCTGCGGACGGTGGCTGGACCGCACGGTGAGACGGCTGGGTGACAATGGTCAATGGGGACTACAGCCGCTCCGTCTCTCCGTTGATGTACGCGAGTGTCCGCGACGCGAGCTCGGGAACCTGTGTTTCCATCTTTGGATACAGTGGGTCGTCGCTATCGTCATTTAGGTGCCTCGCGAGAAACATCTCGCCGAGCCCAGCCATCTTGTACGCTGCGAGTGCGCGGTAGAACCGCTCGTGAACGAACTCACGTCCCGTTGCTGTCTCATAGTGATTGATTACCTCCGAGCGAGTCGGGTACCCTTCGCGAGCTGTGAACGTCGACATTAAATCTGGCATCGCCGGGTCTGGGTCACCCTCATCGTACCAGAACAACAGCAGCCATCCGAAATCGGCAAGTGGGTCACCGAGCGTCGACAGTTCCCAGTCGAACACAGCAACGACCTCTGGCGGTGTCCCTGGCCCATACATCACATTGTCGAGTTTGAAATCTCCGTGGACGAGCGTCTCTGGATGGTCATCTGGGACATTGTCGGCGAGCCACTCACCGACAGCCACGAGGTCAGGAACTTCTCTGACAGACTCCGTTGTCCCAAAGGCCCACTCAAGTTGCTCCGTCCACCGCTCGACTTGTCGAGTTGTGTATCCCTCTGGGCGACCGAATTCGGCAAGTCCAACTGCCTCGTAATCAACGGCGTGGATAGCCGCAAGCGTGTCGATAAGTTCGGTTCCGATCTGCTTGCGTGCGTCGGGATTGGCAAACCGACTTGCTTCGGCGTCTCGCAATACGCTGCCGTCGGCACGCTCCATGAGATAAAAGTCGCTTCCGAGCACTGAGGGGTCGTCGCAAGCGCGCAACGTCCGGGGTACCGGAACGCCGGTGCCGGAAAGTGCGTCGACGACATGGTGTTCGCGGAGTACGTCATGGGCGGTGTCAGCCGTCTTACCGGGCGGCGGTCGTCGGATCACCAGTTCGTGGTCGCCCCACGTGACGAACAGCGTTTCATTTGAGTGCCCCTCTGCGTGTCGCTCAACGTCGAACGTATCCACCTCCCCGAACTCCTCGGTAAGGTACTCACTGAGCGCGTCATCGTCAACCAGCCGGTCAAGATAGCTAGTATCAGTCACGACCGTTCTACCCCCATTCGATGCGTGGCGAGCGATGACTGCGTTGGCCTGTTCTCCAAGCGAACGGATTTATTGGTAACGGGATATTCGACTAACATTGTAAATTAATTTCTCGCTGACTTGGAGATCAGCTTCGATTATTATAGCTTTTTGGGGTAATAGCCGGAACCACTATTTACATTGCTAATCAATATCTGGTATGGAGTACAACGATATCGGACGTGGACCCGAGGTCGCCGACGCCGTCAGGGAATTTATTGAGGAAACGGTGCTTCCTGTCGAGCGCGAGTGGCTTGGTAGGGGACCGGTCCCACCAGCTGAAATCGAAGCGTTGCGTGACGCCGCACGCGACAGAGAGATTTACGCTCCGCAAGTCGACGAAGCGTACGGCGGACTTGGTCTCGGATTCCGTGAGATGCTCCCTGTGTTCGAGGAGGCGGGGCGAAGCCTACTCGGCCCAACCGCGCTTCGGTGTGCGGCACCGGATGAAGGGAACATGCATACCCTCGAGATCGCGGCCACTGACGACCAGAAGGAGCGCTGGCTCCGTCCGCTTGCGGCTGGCGAGATTGACTCCGGGTTCGCGATGACCGAGCCGATGCAGGGCGGGGGATCGGATCCGAAGATGCTGGGAACAACTGCGGAGAAGGACGGCGATGAGTGGGTCATCAACGGGCACAAGTGGTGGACAACTGGTGGTCTTGAGGCCAACCTGTTGTTGACCTTCGCCCGTACTGACCAGGAGGCACATCCATACGCCGGCTGTTCGGTTATCTTGGTGCCCGCTGACACTGACGGCGTTGAAATCGTTCGGAATATCCCGCACCTTGGCGAAGACTTAGTCGGAACAACACACGCCGAAATCCGGTTTGACAACGTTCGAGTGCCGGTTGAGAATACGCTCGGCGAAGAGAATGAGGGATTCAAGCTCGTACAACAGCGGCTTGGTCCGGCTCGACTTACTCACTGTATGCGATACGGCGGGATGGCCGACCGTGCGCTCGACATTGCGACCGCCTATCTCTCTGAACGGGAAGGGTTCGGTGAACCGCTCTCGGAGAAACAGGGGCCACGGTTCCGAATCGCTGATCGCCGCACCGAGCTTCACGCCGCCCGGACGATGGTGCGCCACGCCGCCAGACGGATCGCTGATGGTCACGAAGCGCGCATCGAGGTGGCGATGGCTAAGACCTTCGCAGCGAACGTGGCCCAGGAGGCGATTGACGACGCCCTCCAATTCTGTGGCGGTAACGGGATCGCCTACGACCTGCCGATTGCCCGGTTCCACGAGAACGTCCGGCAGTTCCGGATCGTTGATGGGGCCGATGAGGTCCACCGGCGGTCGATCGCGCGTGATGCCTTTGAGGATCCACCCACTGAGGAGTTAGCGCCTGTCACTCGGTTCGGTGAATTCGACTGACTTGACAACGAGCGTTGGTCGTCATTCCTCCCCGTTGTCTTCTTGGAACACCTCGAACAACTCCGGGTCGGTCCCGAACTTGAGGACGTTCGTCACGACGGAATTACGAAGATTATTTATGAGTTCTCCGTACTCCTTGTAGAAATCGTGGATCCACTTTGACTCCTGTTCGCGATCTTCGAACATCATGATCGTCTTCCACTGGTAATCGCCATCCGAGAGGAAGTACATGAAGGTATGGCGGCTTGATCGGACGTGTTCGAGTGCTTCTCGCCAATTCTCTTCGAACCCTTCTGGGTTAAATTGGAACTCGAACAACGAAAAGAAGAGATTCTCCTCGTTTGGAACAAGTGCTTCGCGGAACACGCCGTCTTTCCGCATTCGCCGGATTGACTCGCTAACGGTCACATGGGAGACGTCAATGCCGTGCTTTTCTTCGAGGAGGTCTCGGAGGCTACGGGAGGTGAGTTGTGGGTCGCGCGCAAGCTCCCGTAGAATAAGCGTGTCCCGCTCGGAGATATTCCAGTCGGGATCCGTCTGCTTCTCGGGCATTCTTCCGTATATGTGGAATCGTCATGCTAATCAGTATTTGGACTGCGCGCGGCTAGGTTCCGTCACAGGACCGGTGCGTTCTCTAGGGATTGCTCCGTGCTGACGCCCTCTAGGAGTCCTTAGGAATCGAGCTCGGCCTTTGCGCCATCAATCTCAATCGAACGCCTGTCACACACAGCCGGGGAATACGGTATCACCGTCGAGATGCGGTCAGAAGCCGATACAATCCGGACCTGCCCGGCGTATGGTGAACAGGACGACACCGACCGGGGCGGTGACGTATTCCGGTGTCCGTGTAGTCACGAAGCCCACGCAGACCTGTGCGCGTCTCGCACCTTCCTCGAACAACAGGCTGACGAAATTGAAGCTGGGTCGATAGTTCGGCCCGTGCGTCTCAGGTGGGACGACCACAACTGGTCGGGAGTATCACACTCTCCCGAGAGGGCAAGTCGCAACGAGGAGCGCACAAACCGGAGCCCAGACGACGGGAAACTTGCTTCCGTGGGTTCGGCATAGCCAACATCCCCACCGGAGGAATCCCACGGCTTCAGCCGTGGGAGGAAGTCAATCGGCAAGGAAACGGCCCAGCAGCTATAGTTTGACTGATAGATTTATATGGAATAATAATTTTTTAAATGTAGAACACAGATATCAAGGTATGTACGATCTTACGGGCTTTCAGCGTGACTTGTTGTACATAACCGCCGGGCTTGATGACCCACATGGGCTGGCAATTCAAGATGAGCTCGGGGACTACTACGAAGAAGAGATCCACCACGGCCGGCTCTACCCCAATCTTGACACCCTTGTTGAGAAAGGGCTTGTTGAGAAAAGCCAGCGGGACAAGCGCACCAATGAGTATTCACTCACCCGCCGCGGCGAAAGAGAAATCCAGGCGAGAGCCGACTGGGAGGCTGAGTACATCACTCACGACAGCTGAAACCTGCTACACTAGACTCACTTCTCTTAATCGCAGATCACAACCGGTGATTCCTGTCACACTCGTTATGAGTGTCGTTTAAGAAGAAAAATCTTGGTTTGTATAGTAATTAGGTATTCTCAAAATAGACCCCTAACAGCAAGCGACTAGTGCCGTGTTCTTAGCGGTGGTGATTACGACAAGTGCCTTTGTTCCGTTTGTTCAACCTGCTACCGCACAAAACGAGTCGCCAGCGCCAACGCTTGACGACGTTGATATTTCGCATGATGGCCGTAGACGCTCGGAAAGTCATCTTAAACCGACAGATCTTGTATGACATTTCGGGACCGTTTCAGGCCCAGAAACGGATACGATTCTATATTTGATTGTAGTGATGAATGTCGGCTATTGTATGTGGCCTTCCGACTGGTCCTCGCGTTCCCGTGCCGAAGAGAACCCGCTGTGCGTTGGATCGCCAACCGCTCCCCTGCGCCGTGATCCCCTCCCTGCTCCGATCGGTTACCACCATGACCGAACGTAGACTCGCGGACATCATTTCGACACGCCGAGGACTGCTGGGTGCGGTTGGTGTCGGTGTGGGCAGCGTTCTTGCCGGGTGCGGATCCGTCCGCCAAATGGAACGAGAACAGACCCGTGATACTCGGACGGTCGATCCGTCCAGAGTCGCGGCCCTCAGCGTGACTGAGGCTACGGGCGATATCGCCTTCATCGGTGAGCCTCGTGACGATATCAAAATCGTTTCGCAGAAACACGCCACCGGCGGCGTCTCCCTCAACGAGCTCGACACCAGTGTACAGATCGTCGAGAATCGGTTGGAGATCACAACTGACGAACCGCAGTTACTCGGTCTAGGCGGTGGCCGCGTCGCCCTAGAGCTCCGAGTGCCACCCAGCGTCGCGGTTCATCGGCTTCACACCAATCATGGGGACGTGACGAGCGTCAGAGTCACCGACGGGGCGACACTGGAGGCTCCCGAGGGTGACGTGTCCGTCAATCGCGCGCGCGGTGAGGTCGCCGCTCGGTCAACGAAAGGAGACATCACTGTCGATGGGACCGAAGGCGGCCTCTCCGCAACGACTTTGGAGGGAACGATTCAGGTGCGTGACCCAATGCGCGTGGCAGCGTTGGAGACACAGACCGGAGATATCACCGCCGATGTCCCGGCTGTGGCCGACGACGCTCTCGTTGAGTCGTCTGCCGGCGATCTGTTGCTCCGGTTCAGTGAGGAGCTCAGCGCGACCCTCTCTGCTCACACTAGCACTGGTGAGTTCTCTGTGCCGAAGCAAGCCCCACAGTTCCGCGTTCACCGACGAACAGAGACACAGCTACACGCTACCGTCGAACGAGGTACCAGCCGACTGACCGCGAGAACGGACGACGGTGATATCACAATCCGCGCCTGAGCGCTCCCACGGGTGATGAGGGGATCCCACCTCGCCTCCGCCCCGCCCCCCGGTCGGTGACACGTAGCCAGTAGAAGGTCATCTCTTCGGGATGGGGAGAAACCAAGCAGACCGTCGCCCGGCGTGTACACCCACTAGAAACTGTCTTAGAAGCCGGGTTATTAAATGCTGTAGTGAGTACTAACACCACGTGACGGCCGACATGTATGTTGACAGGCCGCGGGTGCTGCTCGTTGACGATGAGAAGGAGGTCGCCGACGCGTACGCCCTCCGGCTGGACGCAGTGGCTGATGTCACAGTCACTTACAGCGGTCCCGAGGCGTTGTCTGCGGTCGACGAGTCTGACCCGCCGGATGTAATTCTCCTTGACCGGCACATGCCGGATCGATCTGGTGACGACATCCTCCGTGAGCTACGAGAGCACGACATTCACACTCGGGTTATCATGGTGACCGCCATCGACCCGGGATTAGAACTTCTCGAACTTCCGTTCGACGACTACCTCTGTAAACCAGTCGACCGTGAAGATATCAGAGCCGCCGTCGACCAGCAGTGTCAGGTCCTCGCATACGAACTCCTCGGTCAGTACTTCGGAGTCGAATCGAAGCGAGCGGTTATCGCCGCTGAGTTGCCACAGGACCGTCTCGAGGACCACGATCAGTTTTCGTCGCTTGACGAGCAGGCCGACAGTTTGCGGGACCGCATCTGTCGGCTACTTCCCGACGCAGACGAGTTGTTAGATCAGTTCACCGGTATCGAGCGCGAAGGGTACTGATCTCCGGCAAGAGCCGCGACCCGGGCTGATCGCTGACCCGACTCGTCTCCCAACTACACCAGTCAAGGAGGCCTCCGGTGGCTCCCCCGTCAATTAAAAGGTAATTTCAAACCGCGCACCGCCGTCATCCGCTGCTGTGAGCGTCAGATTCCAGCCGTGTGCTTCGACGATTCGGTCGACGATCGCCAGGCCAAGGCCGGTCCCACCACTCCGCGTTGAATATCCGGGAGTGAAGACGACGTCACGCTTCGCGGGCGGGATTCCCGGGCCGTCGTCTGCGACATAAAACCCCCCTTCCAGTGGGTGAACAACTACAGTCGCGCTCTCGCCTGTCTGCTCGCCTTGGGCGCCCGGATGGCCGTTTGCTGGTGACTCTGTGGTTTGTTCGCTACCCGTTTCATCGGTTGAGACACCGTGTTCAACGCTATTTCGGAACACGTTTTCAAACAACCGTTGGAGCCGATCGGAGTCCGCGGTAACCGTCGGCAGCGACTCCGAAACCGTCAGTTCGACCTGTTCGGTATCGATCGACTCCCACGCGTCTCTCGCAGCGGTCTCGATTGCGACCTCCTCTGTGGGTTGAACGACAGCCTCGTCGCGCGTCAGCGTTAGGACATCACGGATAATCTGTTCCATCCGATCGTGTGCGTCTGCGACCGACTCGAAGTGTTCGGGATCGCCGGTCTCCTCTGCTGCCCGGAGGTGGGCCTTCGCGACGTCGAGCGGGTTCCGAAGGTCGTGGCTGATAACGCTGCTCACTTGATCAACACCCGGTGAATAGCCTTCGTCGGGACACTCGCGGAGGTCTGAAAACACCAGGTACCCGGTGTCGTCATCCGACGGGATTACGCGAGCGAAGAACGGGCCTCGGTTGCCGTATCCGTCCAGCCGGATGCCGATCCGATCGCCGCGGACGAGATGCGAGACTGGCTCCCGGTCACCGGTCGTATCGCAGCTGTTGAACCGGTCGAATATCGTCGACACGCGTCCGCCCACCAGCTCCTGTTCGAACTGCCGCTCGAAGGCGTCATTTGCGGCGGTCACGCGAGCATCGTCACCGTCGACGATGTATGCGAGCGCAGGGTCTGGAAACTCACGTAACGGAATCGCCGTGTGACGACCATCACTCATCGGTTGCTCACATCTCTATTTGGCATTGTTACCGCGCCCGTTTCTCCGTGCGAGTACGCATGGTAACTGGTTGGACCACCACCCGATACAACACCTATCATCACTTTGGCCCGGCTACCTGTTTAACATTATTTCTTGCTTCTAGGCCAGAAACACTCTTTTTTATGTTAGCTCTTATAATCAAGTGACCCTCTTTCTGTTGGGAGCCAGCTATGCGCTCTGAGCAGCGCGTTTCAGTATCTGTGGCGTGACAAGGAAGTCAGCGACGGCAACCCCCAACATCGCTAATCTAAGTGTCTGATCTTCAATAACGAGGAACGCGATAGCTACAATAATAGCGGCCGTCATAGCGGGCATCCCCCAACGGACGACCGGACTGCGGAATACATTCGCTGATTGCGACATACCAGACCATCAGTATGCGATTATATATTGATACTGGCGTGTTTCTGAATTAGAATCATACCCGGTAGAATGATTGTATTTCTCAGCCAATCGCTACTCAACTGGTATGATCTCGCACGAAAATGAGGTGATGATTCTGCTTGGGGTAGCTACAGTTATCCTTCTCGTGTCAATGAGTAGCTTCACCGACTTGCCCACATGGATAACTATCGCTGTTGTGATTGTCGTTGGTGTGCTTATTCCACAGCTTATTAGTCGAAAAGAGGAGTGATCAGATGCTGCTCTGACCTCTTCTCACGGCTAAAGTCGTGGGGTTCACCCACAGTGGGATTAAATTCACGTGTAAGGAAAATTCGCAGGGTCTCGTCATATTGGACAATTCGATGTTTCGGGTCGCGAGACATGCCCCCACACTTATTTTGACTCGTCGAGTTATGATTGTCCGTGCGAGACGCGTTACCGGTAGCGCCCTTCACCCCCGACTTGCTGTCCAGTATCGCTGTACCGTTTTGTGACCCCGTCGTTGGTATCAGGACACCCTCCACCGACGACACGTCTGTCGGTGCGCATTCGAGTAACGATGCCGCCACTCGCTTGCTCGTTCGACCGATATCGCGCGTTACGCCCGACTCACACGTCACCCGCCAACGCGGGTCTGTACGCGATTTCGAACGTTTCGGGTCATGCCATCCATGCGTCTGATCGGGGATCGCAGAATACTCTTCGGGTCAGCTTGCGTCGAGGCCGTCGCCGCAGTGCTCGTCCTCCTGTACGGACACCTCTCGCTGCTAGCCGTCACCGTCTTGTACTGGATTGATCTCCTCCTTCTGACCCTCCGGACAACGGTACAACAGCTGCTCTCGCAGCCCGAACCGGATCGTCAGTCGACTCTTTTTCAACGTCCGTTCCGGCTTCTATCCCACAAGCGTGGATCAATCGCCGTTACTGACCGCCTTCCGGGAATTCACCTTCGAAACATTCCGGTGGTCTGGGGAGCCGTGTTCATACTTGTTTTTTCAGCGAGCACAACGGCGTACGTCGCCGCCGTCGACATCCCCAGAGAGCTGTGGCGCTCGCCGGCTACACTGCTCTTATTAGGTGGGGGTCTCGTCGCGGCAGCGACGAAATCGTGGCTGGTGCTGCGGGCATATGTGGCCTCAGAGGGCCACGAGATCATCTCTGCCTCGGCGGTCGTCCCCCGGAAGCGAGTACTGATATTCGCTGTCTACGGTGGGCTGTTATGGCTCGTCTCTCGGTGGACGCTTACGACCCTCTCCGGCGAGGGATTGGAGATAACACGTGCTGGGATGACGGTTTCCGCGTCCGTGCTAATCGTGTCTCGGCTCGCCTACGGTTGGTACGCGGCGCGTGCTCGCCCCGAGGGCTGGCAGTCGGACTCGACGTCCGACCGCAACGATGAAACGATATCTCAAGGGTGGTTGGACTCCGAACCGGAAAAGAACGTACCCGTTCCGTCTCAGTCGTCGATCCCGGATGGAGAACCTCGCGAGACGATGGCGCCGGTTCGCTCCTCTATCCTCGCCGCAGGAGTGGTGAACGCGATGACGACTGGTGGTGTCGTCGATAACCGCTTCGGCCACTGGAGACAGCTCACGATACGGGTGGGTATAGCGGGGTTGATCGTTCTCGCCCTTTATGCCCTGTTGGACGGTGCTATCGTCGTGTCCGCGAGCCTGGCTGCGATTTTCTTCGGTCTCGTTGGAAGCCTCTCGACAATAAGTGCGGTACATTTGCTGTTGGCGCTCGGCGGCGTCGAATACGAATTTTACGAGTCCAAAGTGGTGGCGTACGACCGATACCTCGGACGACCACAGTGGTCGGCGTCATACGACGGTGTCCGGGACGTCTCGGTCGAGCGTGGGCTGTTCGGAAGTCCGCTCTGGCTGGACGCTGGAACGGTGTTTTTCGATCGGACTTACAACTCTAAGGACGGCGACTCCGCCCAGGAACCGAGGTCATCGATCGCATTCGTTCCGGATCCCGAGCGTGCCGGTGAACTGCTCAGCTCCCATTCGTGACGAGCCGTAACGACTTCACCGGCTTTGTTGAGACCCTATTCTTCAGATAGATGTTTATCTAAAACAGCCGGTCGATGAGAACCGTAAAGGTAACAAGACGGACATCGTATCCAAACTACAATTAGTCACGTGTCATTATACCACCTATGGAAGATCTGTACATCTACACTGGCTCATTCGTCGTAATTGGAGCTTCAATAGGGGGGCCAGCGGTAGGTTCGCTCATCGCTGGCGATCGTAGTATCCCGATACTGCTCATGGCGATCGGTGGAGCTGGAATGCTTGCCACTGCCGGCTACGATTTGCTTCGAACTGACCCAGAGGAGTTTACTGCCTCTGCTATCGTCCTTCTCGTGTTGGCTGGTTCCGCCTGTCTGTCCTTTCTCGGAACAATACTCTCTGCGATGGGCAGTTTCTGAGTGGCCTGTACTGACCGCAACTAGTCAGAGAATATTACTCGTAGCTGAGCAGCGATCCCGGCAGTTCGACGGTGACGGTCGTCCCCCTGTCGATATCGAACGAGACCTCTCCGCCGAGCCGGTCGACGCCCCACCAGACGAGCCAGAGCCCGAGGCCTTTGCCGTGCTGTAGTGGCTGTTCTTCAGCGTCTTCGAACACTTCTACCTCGTGGTTGCTGATCCCGGCGCCGCTGTCAGCGACATCGATCCACCATTGATCTACTCTCTCGGTATCGCTGGTCTCCTTCACCCGTACGCTGACATGCGGCTCCGGAGCGGACCCCCCGTGTTCGACTGCGTTCGACACCAGCTCACGAATGACTGGTATCAGAATCTCCCCGTTAGCGCGTGTCTCTGCCGGTGGTGTGTCTATCACGACGGGGACGGACGAGACGCCACCAGCACACTCGTGGCCATCGTTGACGACCTCTGCGTGCTGGACCTCCTCGATGGCGTGACGGATGAGTTCCTCGACGGATCGATTACCCGTACGCTTGTCGGCCTGTAACACTGACTCTATCTCGCGGGCAGTACCTCCAAGATCACGCAACGCCGACAGTTCCTCCTCGACCGTCGTCGCTATCTTGTCCGCCGTGTCGGGAGTGGGACTGTCGGTCAACTGTCGAAGGTGCGCGGTTGCCACGTCAGCCCTGTTTCGTATGTTGTGCCGAAGCACGCGACTCAGAACCTCCGCACGACGTGCATTTTGTCGGCTGTCTGTTATATCGCGGAAGATCAGGGTGTGCCCAAGTGTGCGGTCGTCGCTGTCGGTAATCCGGCTTGATGAGGCTTCTAGCACGCGATCGCTGCCTGGCAGCCGACACGTTGTCTGTCCCCCCGCGAGTAACCGCTTGATGTCGAATGTATCCGGCAGTATGGTGGCAAGGTCCTGACCGACTACTGTATTAAACTCCCGCTCAAACAGATCTGCTGTAGCAGCATTCCAGTCAAGGATAGAATGTCCATCCGTGACTGTGATGGCCGCGTCTGGCATTTCGGCGACGATGTCTTGTCGAGCGACGGCCAAGGCCGCTGGTATCTCCTCAAACAGCCCGAATCGGGTGACTGCCAGCCACGCTGTACACGTCGACAGGATCACAAACGGGACGGGAATGGCTGCTCTCGCTAGCGGAGTCTCAGCCAAGGCGATGAAGAACCTCTCTGCGAACCATACCGGCGGCACAATCACCGCTAGACCTAGTGTCAATCGCGTTGAGACGTGCTGATATCGGTGTAGCGTTCGCCACAACTGTCCAAGGCTGAGCAGCACGATTGATCCAGTTACAAAGAAGGAGATTGATATAGCGAACTGTAGGAGAGGAAGTAGCATCTCGCTGAACCCAGCTGGGAGGTTATCAAGTATTAGTGAGACTAGTGTAGAGGACATGGTTCCACCAGTGTACAGTAGTCCGAATGGAACAAGCACGAACAACAATAGCCGCTCGCGGCGGTCCGTTTGAGTCGTATACGCGAGAATAAACAGAGCATACAACACTGGAACTACCGTTTGAAGCACCCACTCTGCGATCCTGGGCCCTTGGAGTCCGAACGCGATGATCGACGGCGTTGACTCCACCGCCGACGACATGCCGTCTCCGTTGGACGCCCCCAATTCGTAGACACTATTGACATCCTCCTCCGCGTAAACGCGGAGGAATCCCGAGCGGTGGGAGTTTCAGGTTTCCAGTCCGATCACCGGACTACCACACCTTTCGGGCACGGGTAGTCCCACAGCGTCGATGTGGTGGACTGCTGGCGGTGCCAAGCCGCCGTTACCCCTATCCTCGACCATGTATGGCGTCCCAATGTTGTTTTTGCCACGGGGGCGCCAGCAGGCGTCAGCGGAGTTGGGGATATCGTGTCGCGTGCTTTGAGCGGTCGGCACAGACACACCCTTCGAGGATGTAGCGTTCACCGACTACCCTTTCAGATACTGTCTCGTTACGCGGGCGGACAGGCCGCCTCTGAAGGACGGTCCGGAATCCGCTCCGTTCCGACCGATTCCTACCTTCGCATAGAGCGGCCTGTCAATTAAATCTCCGTCTGTGAAACTCTGTACAGACGTTCGGCTAGTGGATAGCTTCCCACCATGTCGGCTTCATCACCCGCCTAAAGGCGGGTGTATTCGCCTTGCCGTCTCTATAATATCGTTGACGCCGCCAGCGGCTGTCCACACTCCCAGCCCAACTATACAAGCAACAAAACTCCGTGTGCCCACCCCCGAATACTGTCGGCTGGTGTGAGCTGCGATGAGTAGCAGCACTATTCCCAAAGTAACATTTACACCCCCGACCGTGGCGAGCATGGTACGATCAATTCATACGTTTGATGAAATTATTTTGTCGAAACCTTATCCGGTTAGCACACGGCGTGCTATCCGCTTATACTCTACCAAGTAGCGGCGAAACAAAAGCATACGCACAGATACAGAGCGTGAGAACAAACATCGGAAATCCTAGTCCGTCTTCACCGGCGATGACAAGCCCTGCTGTGAGAACTGCGGTTGCCACAGCGAGGAGTGCTGTACGAACTGAACGGAGATATGACCGAAGTGCGGCTTGTTCGTTCGTCATACAAATCGTCTGTTCGAAATTGATGTCACTGTTCTCCGACTCTCTGGAGTGACGCTTCTGAAATCTCCCCCCGCGTTGCGCGAACCCACAAAACAACCGCCGTGACGAGTACGGCCGTCGGGAGAAGTAAGACGACGATGAGGTCGGCGCTGAGATCGAACGGTCGGGTGAGCCGAAACGCCGCTGGATATCCGCTTTCCGGTTGCCCGAACACGACCGTCGTCCAGAGATTGGTCGAGAAGTGGATGCCGACTGGGAGCGCGAGGCTGTCGGTGAGGACGTACGCGAGGCCGAAATACAGCCCCCCAACCACCGCCTGTGTCACGGCGACCGACGCTGAGAGTCCCGCCGCGCCAGCGTTCAAGTGAAGCGCTCCGAACACGAGAGCCGATACGACGACCGCGCTCCCCGTGGCAGCCGGCCTTGAGACCCTGCGAGACGTAAACCCGACAACGAGCTCACGGATCAGTACGCCTCGGAAGAGAAAGTCCTCCCACAACCCGACGATAACGAACGCAGCGGCCGTCGCTCCGATCGCGAGTCCGACGGTCACGGGGTCGTTGAAGACTCCCATTGACCACGAACCAACGATCCTCCCGCTCCCGGTAGCGAGAATCGCGGCCGTCGAAACGGCCTGAAACAGCACGCCGATTACGGCACCGCCGGCGAAGTCACCGAGCCACCGTCGACCCAGAGAGAGTCCGTACGCGGCGGGACTGGTTCCGAACAGATAGTATAAGACGAGTATCACCGCTGCTACCCCACAGAGCGTGGGAAGTTGATTTGGGAGGTTGGTCAACACGTCCGGCGTTGAGAATTGCGCGAGTACCAGCCCCACAGCAGCAAGTGTAGCGATGAACGTTACCGCTGTCACAACTACGCGCACCGCCGCCCCGCTGATCGAGACCTCAGACCCGATACGACTGACTGGCCGCAAGCGTGTACTCATCTGGGCAGACCAAGCGTTTCCTTCGGTCCTAGCAGCTCAGACTGATCGACGCCTCGATGTCGCCACCGTCGAGCGACACGGAGAGGTGCTGTGCGGAGGCGCTGAACTGCTCTCGGTGATGGCCGTCGGATGCGACGTAACACTCGCTCGTGACCAATCCGGCGTCCTGAAGCTCGTTGAGACGCCGGTAAGCCGTCGGCCGAGAAACATCAGCGGCCTGCGCGACGGCGCGCCCGCCGCGAGGCTGTTCGGAAACCGCCTCGAACACTCGCCGGGTGTATTCGTCGCCGAAGAGGTTGAGTAGCTCTTCCGTCGATAGCTCGTCGGTCGGTTCCTCAGTCTGCTCGCCGCGCGACTTGTGTCGCACTGCCATGTGATGACGATGTAACGGAACACACTTGGTGGAATATGCTCAGTATTCAGAGTCTCCGCAGCGAGGATATCTAACTATCCAGACTCGCCTTCGTGTGAGAGCAATCGGGCGCATGTCGATCGGGCGTGACACGGCGAATTGCGACCGCTATCCGCTACTATCCTCGTGTTCGTTGTAGAATGCGTCCAACAGCTTGCGCTGGCTCGCCCGGAGATGGTGGAGCAGCGTCGATCCGGTAATGCCGAGCGACGTCGCAACCTCCTCGGCCGTACTTCCACGCGGGGACGTGAAGTAGTCCGCGAGATAGGCCGTTCGCAAGACGGTCGCCTGTCGGTCAGTAAGCCGTTCATTGAGTTCGTTTCGAAATTCTCGCGTGGTCGTCGGTGAGCGGGTTTTGTCCTGTCGTGCGAGAACGGGTGTCGGTCCGTCATCACCGAGCACGTTTGCCAGCCGACGCACGTTCGCGTCGGGAGACAGTTCGACGATCAGCTGGCTGTCATCGCCGTTAAACACCGCCGTCTGTATCGTCGCACCACGGTTGATTGCCGCAACGAGCGGGACTTCCTCACCCAGCGTCACCTGAATCCGGCCGCGCTCAGTGTCCGACTGACGGACCACACGACCGGCCTGAGCACTCGGAACCGCTTCGACGGTCTCAACGACGGTGTCCGGATCGGCACCCGTGACTGATAAGAAACACGTGAGACCAGTATCACTCGGCATTACGGTCCCCTCAAGCGCGAGTTCCGCGTCGCAGGTGTCGCTCACACGTACCAGCGGGGAGTTCTCCGTGAGTCCGAACGTAACTTCGGTGAGGGTGTCGGAAAACAACAGCTTCCGATTCTGTGTCGCGTTGATCGCGTACCCGGCCAGTTCGCCGAGCGTCTCAAAGCTGGCCTGTACGTGATCGCTGAATGCGGTTTCGGTTCCCGCGTAGACACCGACGACGCCGTACACGCTGGAGCCGTAGACCAACGGCAGCGCGAACACCGATTGGACTCCGTCCGCGAACCCAGCGGCACGAACCGCGTCCGGGACTGACGGATTCTCGCTTAACGACTCTACCAACTCGGGGCGCTGTTGTTCGACTGCTCGCCGTTCGGGGGTAGCCTGTCCCTGCTTCACCGCCTCACGGAGAGCCGGGAACAGCTCTCCTTGCTCACCCCCAACACCGGTGATGACCAGCTCGTCACTGTCGACAGCGCACTCACCAGTCCATACGAACCGATACTGGTCCGATGTCCCCAGTTGGTCCCGGATTGTCTCCATGATCGCGTCTTGAGACGTAGCTCCGACCAACCCCTCAAGCACGTCGGCGATCAGAGTATCGACCATCTCGGCCCGCTCAGACTCCGAACGAAGCCGTTCGATCGTTTGCTTGTTGGTGCGTTTTTCAGTGATGTCGGTAATGTAGACAGTTGCCGCATCGTCATCAGGAACAACTGACACTGACAGCCAGCGGTCGACTTCTGGATAGTACTCTTCGAATGCTACATCAGATACCGATGTCCGTTCAAACGCCTTTGTGAGCGACCCTTCGACCGACTGGGGAAACACCTCAGCAATCGGCTCACCGTCAGGCGTGTCGGTTGTGAGGATATCGGCCGCCTGATCATTCCACGCGCGCACCATCCCGTCTCGGACGGTGATAACTCCTATCGGTGCTTCTGCGAGACGATGTTCCAACTCCATTCACGTAGGGGCCTCCTCGTTCTATCGATGTTTTCCCGTCAGCCAGTATATACGTGTCGTCCGGTTGAACCGCAGTTTACAAGCTTATATCCCGGTCACTAATATCGGTGTTGTTCTGTCGCCGTTTCAGAGTCAGCAACTCACGAAGTGGATTATACGTACAGTTGTAGAATACAGCGTATGCCCTCGAACACCCGGGGCCGTCGAATTCCTCAGGTCTGGCACGTTGTGATTCTCGGAACCATAGCTTCACTACCCGCAACTGCTGTAATAAATTGGCTTCCGAACTCTGAAGCGACCGCCGGTGGCGGGGCGATAATAGTTGGGCCAATGATCGCTGGCGCGATCGCAGCTAAGCGGTCGGTAGAACCGGACGCTGTTGGGCTCCGTGCTGGCTTTCTAGGCGGTATAGTTGCGGTATCTGGATTTATGCTTACAGAAGCCACGAGCGTAGCATGGTCACTCAACACGACAGTGTTCTTCCTTATCGCCGTCGTGATGCTTCTGTGTCTCTCGCCGGTGTTCGGTCTGATTTTCGGTCGGATTGGTGGCTGGGCAGCAAGCAGTGTCGGTGGTTTCGGAGTCGACCAACCATCGTGATCAACTGATTTGCGTTGTTCGCCTGGTTTGCTCCTGGCGTTGTTATTGACATCCTCCTCCGCGTGAACGCGGAGGAATCCCGACCGGTAGGAACTTCAGGTTTACAGTTCGCTCACCCCGCTTCTTATCAGGTCAGATTCACCTACCGAATCGTACGTTTCTGCTCCTGAAACACCCTATTAGCCATTATTAACCCAACCATCGTATAGAAACACATGGCGCTGGAACATCATCAGCGATCGCCTCTCCGCAAAAAAGTGTTTTACTTGATAAGTTACGCGGGTCGCTGTGATTCCAATCGAGCTAACTACTGTGCCGCTGTCACCCGAAGATCATATGAGCTCGGTATGGACAGACCGTTTCTAACGGAGGAACAGTGCCGTGGGTCGGCTACCGTCGATGAACTCTGAGCAACCACTAGTTTTCAACGGAGATAGCCGCTGGGCAGTCGCGTTCGTGGCGTTGCTCTTCGTACACAACGAGATCCACGAGATCGCGCACACGGGGGTCGGTCGTCTCATCTGTGGTGCGTGGGGCCCACGAAATTTCAACAGTTGGCAGCTCGCTTGTTCGAAAACGCCCGAGATTGTTTTAGCACCGCTCGCAGGACTCCTCTGGAGCTACGGGTTGATGTGGATCGGGTATCGGTTACTGAATCCGGCAGAGTCACCGGCCAAACGGTCCGCAGGATTTTGCCTTCTTTTCGCGACAATGCCCTTCGGTCGGCTGTATACTGTGGCGCAGTCCGGGGGTGACGAAATGGTCATCCTGCGTGGAGCCTTCCCGACTGTTGATCCAACTGTGCGCCTCGCTATCGGCCTCAGCATCGTTCTGCTGCTTATCGGTCCCCCACTATACCGAGCCGCTAGTGTGCTCTCACAGCAACGGCGGTGGATCATTTTTACCGGGATGCTTCTCCTTCCGTTTGTTCTATTCTTAATTGTCGTACTGCGAATCGCAAACCCACTGCTCGCATCTGGGTTCTTGGCTAGTGAGGGGCTACTCGGCTCACCGCTCTTTGTGAACATCTGGACCGTGTTCTGGGCGATTGTCTTACTTCTATCTTGGCGACAACTGTCCACGACACTTGTAAAAAGAGGTGTACTGCTTTCCAAAGACCAATGATCCGCAAGACGCTTCATCAAACTAGTATCGGATTGTATATTCTGTGGATAATAGCGACAACGCTGCTCATTCTCGGCCGATACACGCCGTTTCCATCGTATAAAATCGTCCACTCAGCGGTTGTAACCGGCGCAGTAGTACTTACTGTCGTAGGTACGGGGCAACTTCTTCGGAAAGGCTATCGAAAGGGCGTCTCGGGGTAGATACGCGCTCTGTATGTAGCACAGCCTCGACAAACTATCAGCGGCCAAGGGGTTCAATAAATTAGCCGTCTACCGGCCCAACCAACCGGTAGCACGACCATAGCGTTATTGTTCTATAAACTTCAACTCACAGAGAAAATGGCCGAGGGCTTCACGCAACGACACCCGACAATTGGCGTGGTGGGGCCAGCGTCGGTCGAAACGACCCTCCAAGACGCGCAGGATTCGCTTGACGTGGCTGTTTCAATAGTGCCTGCCGGACGTGACGCTCCCGGCTCAGTTGAGGAGTTCGATTGTGTGGTTGCCGCGGTAACACCTGAGTCGGGCAGCGCCGACCGGACAGACGCTGACACAGCCGCGTCACTGACCGGGGTCAGCAACTGGGTGGTCCAGAACGCCACCCGTGACTCCGCCCCACCGGTGGTGTACGTCGCCCCTACAGAGGCATCAATCGCTGAGGCGCTTGAGGCCGGTGTAACGGAGTATCTCCCGTGGGAACTGCTCGCACAATCTCCGACGACCGTGCTCAAGCGAGCGGTTACCGCGACAGAGGTACAGCCGACTCCCGACTATCGGACCATCTACGACAACGTCTCTGAGCCACTCACACTTCATGACCCCGAGACGGGAGAGTTGATTCATGCGAATCAGCGGCTCTGTGAGTTGCTGAAGTATGATCGAGCGGAACTCATTTCTATGCAGGTCGGCGATTACACTGCGAGTATCGACGGGTACGATCAGGCCGCTGCCATGGAGGTTATCACCTCCGCGACGGAGAGCGGAACGGTCGGTCCAATCGAATGGCCGCTTGAGACGGCTGACGGCGAACACGTCTGGGTCGAAGCGACGCTGACGACAGTCACGATAGACGATCAGGAACTGGTGTTGGCGACCGCCACGGACGTGACCGACCGTCGACGCCAGCGTCGTCAGTTCCGCGAGATATCGACTCATATCGATGAGGTCGTCTATCTGGCACGTGCGGACCTCTCGGAGGTTCTCTTTATCAACGAGGCCTACGCGGATTTGTTCGACCAACCGGTCGAACGCCTGTATGACGACCCGATGGCCGTTCTCGACGCCGTTCATCCGGAGGACCGCGAGGCGTACCGCTCGGATCTTATCGCTATGAGCGAACACATCCGCGAGGAGGAGTCGGGTCCGTACACATTCAGTCACAGACTCCGCGTTGGCGGTGAGACACGTTGGGTTGAGGTACGCGGCTATCCGAGCCGCGGTCCAGGCGGTGCCGTCGATCGGATCGTCGGAGTCATTCGGGACGTTACCGATACGCGACGCCGCGAGCGCGAGTATGAGCAGATATTTAACGGCGTGACCACTGCGATCGCAGTTCACGACCCTGACACGGGTGAAATGGTCGACGTGAACGACAGTTACGTCGAACTGTTCGGATACGACTACGACACGATTCTTCAACAAGGAATCAATGACCTCAGTGTTCCCGAGGAGGGGTACACCGATGAGCGCGCGAGACGGCTTATCACCGACGTCGGCGAAACCGAGGAAGATGAAACAGTCGAGTGGCGAATTGAGACCGCTGAGGGCGACAACCGTCTCGTCGAAGCGAACCTCACAGTCGCGACCGTAGGTGGTCAGCGACGTGTCCTCTCGCTGATGCGTGATATTACAGAACAGAAACGCCGCGAGCGGGAGTACGAGCAGATATTCAACGGAGTCAACGACGCTATCGCCATCTTCGACCCAGAGACGCTCTCCTTCGACAGTGTGAACGACTCGTATCACGAGCTCGTGGGGTGCGACGATCTCGAGCGTATTCGCGACCTCGGTATCGAGGGTCTCAGCGAAACTGAGGACGGGTACACAGCGGAACGCGGTAAAGAACTGATTCAGACTGTGGCCCGTTCGGGTGAACCGAAGACCATCGAGTGGAAACTCGCCCCGCCGGACGAAGAGCAGTCATGGATCGAGGTCACGTTGGCGACGGCCGAGATCGGTGGTGAACAGCGAGTTCTGTCGATCCAGCGTGATATCACGGAGCGGAAGCGCCGCGAACGAGAGTTCGAACAGATCTTCAACGGTGTGACGGACGTAATCGGAGTCTACGACCCGCAGACTGCGGAGCTGGTTGACGTCAACGACACCATGTGTGAGCTCCTGGGATATGACCACGACACGATCATCGATATGGACCCAGAAGAGGTGACGGCGACGGCACTCGGTTTCGACGCGGACACAATCGGGGAGGTTGTCCGCGACGTGGCCAAATCCGGTGACCCGGTGAGGGACATCGAGTGGGCGTTGCGGACCGCCAGCGGCGATGTCGTATGGCTTGAGGTCAACGCGACCTTGACAGAGATTGGCGGCGAGCAGCGTGTGGTCACTATCGCTCGGGACGTCACCGGACGGCGCGACCGCGAAGAGCGGGTTCAAGTATTGAACCGTGTACTGAGACACAACGTCCGGAACGACATGGACGCGGTCTTGGGATACACGGCTACAATTGAGGAGACGGCGGAAGACGAGGTCGTCCGAGAATACGCCGAAAGCGTTCACGACATTGCGAACAGCCTCTTGGAACTGAGCGGTAAGGCGCGTGCTGCCAGTCAGATGCTTCAGGACAACGACAACCCCGAAGATCGCAGGGTCGGAACGGTACTGGAGTCTATCGTCGCCGACCTCCGTGAGTCTCACGACGAAGCGGCGATTCAACTGTCTTCCGCGGAGGCTCCCGCACCGGCTGATACAGCTGTTTTTCGGCTAGTTTTGAGCGAGCTCGTCGAGAACGCCGTCGAACACGGTGGGGACTCCCCGGAAGTCGAAATTGAGACGACGCCGTCTACGGCCAATGACGAGACGCAAATCACGGTGCGTGACGACGGACCCGGCATCCCCGACCGTGTACTTACTCCGTTCCGAGCCGACGGTGAGTCGCCGTTCCAGCACAATCACGGAATTGGCCTCTGGCTTGTCAACTGGGGTGTTCGGCAACTCGGTGGCGGTATCGAGTTCGAGCGCCCCGCCGATGGCGGAACTGTCGTTCACCTTTCTTTGCCAAACGTACTGCGTTGACGGTCACCGGTATCTACACGCAGCAGAACCGTGAGATCCTGTTTTCGGACGCAATCACAGCGGTGTCCCAAAAGCACTTCATCGACCGATTCACCGCTAGAAACACTCCGGACAGCTTTAATTTACAACAATGCCAACGATGATACGCCCTTCAACGATGAATCAACACACGCGTTCGTCATTCGACTCCGTCACGCGACGTCGAGCCCTCGCAGTCGGTGCCAGTGCCGCTGTAGCGTCCACCGCCGGCTGCTCGACAGTCCTTAATGCGATCGGCAACCGAATCTTCGAAGAGGTCAACCTCCTCAACCAGCTGAATCAGGAGGTCAGCGGGTCGATCGAAGTCGTAGATCCCGAGGGCGAGACGGTCCTCGATACTTCGTTCGACGTTCCCTCGACCGAGTCAGACGGTAATAGTAATATCGTCGCCTACGCCGACGTATGGACCACCACCGGCGAGTACCAAGTTGACTTGGAGCTCGCCGATACCGTGATCGCAGGTACTTCAGAGCTGAATCAGCGATTTTCGATTACTAGTACTGAAGAAGAAATTGTCGCTATTTCAATTGGCTCGAGCGATGAAAGTGAACCAATCGCGCTTCGAGTCGGAGAGTCGTTCTCGGATCTCGGGCAGATGAACGAGACCGGTTAACCGAGGCAAAGGAGTTTCGCGAAGGTTCATTTGATAACGGGTTCCTAGCTCGCGTCAACTACAAACAACACAAAGCGCCCGGCTGCGTGTACTAACACTGTTACTGGAAGCCCGATTGCGGCAGCTAGCACGGTAACTGAGAGTATTGTCGGAACGTTACCCACTGAAACCGCTAGTCCGACCATTGTGAGGAGTCCGCCAATGAACGTTCCCGCCGCAACCGTCTCTATCGTTCGGATGCTATCATATGCTAGCGTCCGCGTACTGCGGTCTCCGACGAACGGGATCCCCCGACGATCTACCTCTAAGTATGCGTAGCTGAGTAGTACGACTGCCAAACCGAGTAGCAAGACAGTACAGAAGAGAACGATGGCGGTTCCGCCAGCGAGGATCGACCCTTCTCCGCCGATCGCTGCTAATGACCCGAAGGCCAAAATCGGGACGGCAAGTGCTGCGAGCGCTATTGCCACTACGGAAATCCCGGCCCAGACGTAGATCCCGTTCCGTGAAAGCCACGTGTACGCCCGATCCGAGTAAGTATCGGAGTGTGACGTGGCTCGGTCAACCTCGGAGCTAGGCCCACCCGTTGAGGCGTCGTCTGTCATACCGGCATATCGGTCGTCTCCCGTATACTTCCTAGTCCGTGTCTCGGGCGGAGAAACACGGTGAGGAGACTCTGTTAAAATCCTTACAAAGTGATATTTTCTGACCAGCCGCGGTTAGTGCAGACCACTCAGAAACTGCCTATCGCAGAGAGTATTGTTCCGAGAAAGGACAGACAGGCGGAACCAGCCAACACGAGAAGGACGATGGCAGAGGCACTAAACTCCTCTGGGTCGGTTCGGAGCAATTCGTAGCCGGCAGTGGCAAGCATTCCAGCCCCACCGATCGCCATGAGCAGTATCGGGATGCTATGATCGCCAGCGATGAGCGAACCTACCGCTGGCCCCCCTACTGAAGCTCCAATTACCTGGATTTAGGCGCTAATTCCCCTTCCTCAAGGAGCAACGCAGGGAGCGAAGCGACCGAGTAGCGCAGTAGGGAGGGGATACAGCGTCCCCAGAAATCGGAGATTTCTGGTGTGCGAACGAGACGCTGGGCGTCTCGTCAACGCCGCACAGTTCTCATACATCCCCGACACTCGGCCCACAGGCCCACCGCTACTCTTATGTTTATCCAAAGTCTATACATTAGCGATGGATAGATTTGAAATTGAAGGCGAAGAAGTCCTCGACGGAACCGCAAAACCGTCAGGAAATAGCGCCCACGTCATTGTGCCCAAACGCTGGCGCGGGGCCGACGTGAAAGTCGTCCGCGTCTCCAACCCTGACCCAGACGAATAGGCCATGCAATACAACTACAAGTATCGACTCGACCCGCCGGAAGCCGTTGCCGAGACGCTTCTGTACCACGTTGATACTTGTAGGCAACTCTACAACCACGTCCTCTACCTGCTCAACGAGGCAGACGACATCCCCACCCGATACAAGATACAAGGACAGCTCCCCGCCCTCAAAGAGTGGTGGGACGACCTCGGGGACGTTCACTCGAAAGTTCTCCAGATGGTCGTCAAGCGCGTCTACGACAACCTCTCCATGCTCAAAGCGCAGAAGGAGAACGGACGCGCCGTGGGGATGCTCAAGTGGAAATCTCCTCGGGAGTATCAGTCGCTCACCTACAACCAGTCCGGCTCCAAACTCAAGAATACGAGTGGTCGGTCTGTCCTGTGGTTGAGCAAGATCGGTGAGATTCCGATCCATCTCCACCGCGACATCCCCGAGAATGCGACCATCAAACAGGTCACGGTCAAACGAGAACCCACGGGCGAGTGGTACGCCACGTTCGGTATCGATGTGGGGGAAAGCACACCTGAAAAACCAGAGACGCCCGAGAAGGTCGTTGGTATCGACGTGGGGATTCTCAAGTACGCCCACGACACCGATGGGTACGCTATTGAAAGCCCCAACTTCAGCAATGAGCGCGAACGACTCGAACGCGGACAGCGTGACCTTTCGCAGAAGGAACACGGCTCTGCGAATTGGGAGAAACAACGGCAGATCGTAGCCGAGCGACACGCCGATCTCAAGCGAAAGCGACGAGACTTCCTTCACAAGTTGTCGAACTACTACGCCACCGAGTACGACTTGGTGGCTGTTGAGGACTTGGATGCGAAGGGGCTGGTCGAACTCCCCGGTAATTCACGGAACCGAGCAGGTGCGGCGTGGGGGACGTTTCTACGGATGCTCGAATACAAGTGCGAGCGTGAAGGAACGCACTTCGTCTCGGTTGACCCGAAAGATACGACGAAAGAGTGTGCGTCCTGTGGTGTCAAGACGGACAAACCGGTGTGGGTCCGTGAACACTCCTGTCCGGCGTGTGGGTTTGAGGCGGACAGAGATGCGAATGCGGCGTGGAACGTCCTTTCTCGCGGCCTCGAAGACGTAGGAGTGGTTCACTCCGAATCAACGCCTGTGGAGACTGCGCTCCCTGTGGACACCGTTGTGTCTGCAAAGCGCGTCATGGAAACAGGAAGCCCTACCCTCAAGGAGCGAACGGCGTCAGCCGTGAGTGAGTAGGGTAGGGTAGTTCACCATTCGAAAGGGTACACCGTTGAGGGTGCCGCCGGTCGGAGGCGGTATTCAGATAAGTATCCGACTGATGAGCATATCCCATCGCCGTGGCATAGTCTGGTGGGATCGCCCATCACTTCTCGCGCTCTCCACTGGCTTCTGGGACGGTTTTTGACCGATCGGCGCCAGCGATGGGGCCAGGCATTTGGCGTCGTGTTCCGTCTCCTCGATACCCGTTCAGCTACCTCTTGCGACACTGCGTTCCGAACCGTGGATTTCCCCACTATTTTGAGGGTCGGTGATCTGGGATAATGTATGTCTGATACGGCCCTCCAAGACATATCGGGAGACGGTTCAACGGATTCCTCAGACCTGGATCTCGACTGGCTCACGCTTGAAGACGGCGAGTCTATCCAGTGGTCGAGTACCCCGCACAAGTACAGCGTCCTTCCTGCGTTTATCATCGGAATTCCGCTGTCACTCGTCCTTATTGGCATCCCGATCGTTGCTGCGTCCTATCTTCAGTACACCAATACGAACTACGTGGTCACCAATCGTGGCCTCTACAGCAAACGTGGGGTACTCTCACGTGACGTCCAACAG
The DNA here is from genome assembly GCF_005435025.1 of Halorubrum sp. CGM4_25_10-8A. NCBI lineage: Archaea > Methanobacteriati > Methanobacteriota > Halobacteria > Halobacteriales > Haloferacaceae > Halorubrum > Halorubrum sp. CGM4_25_10-8A. The sequence continues at coordinate 44,775 of NZ_SGTX01000006.1, forward strand.
ATTGGGTTCGACAAAGTCCAAAACATCTCGTACTCACAGTCGGCGCTCGGCTCGTACTTTGGATACGGCTCCGTTGACGTTAGTACAGCGGGCGGGTCCGGGATCGAACTTCAGTTTCGAAGTATCCCTGCCCCAGCAGCAGTTCAGGAACTGATCGCTAGGGAAATTGACAGCCGACAGCAGACCGAGTCTGACTCGACGAAAGAGGATGTTCTTGATTCGATTCTTGCGGAACTGCGCGTCATTCGGCAGGCGGTCGCCGACGACCAGAGCGGGTCCCAGGCCGATTCGACTGCCCCGTCTACTGACGAGGCAATCCATACTGACACAAGTAACACAGATGAGTGACAGCTGGTGGTATCAACACGACGATGAACGCGTTGTCTGGAAGGGTCGCCCGCGTCTCTCAGCGGCTCTTCCAGACATAATCGTCGGAACCGCCATCTCTGTGTTTGCCCTTGTCGGCGCTGTTAGCGTCGACCTCTGGTTGTTAGCGGGGGTGCCCATCGGCGTTGCGGTTCTCAGTTGGGGGCTACTCAGGGTACGACGGACGCAGTATCTCTTGACAACCCGAGCAGTATGGGCAAAGCGGGGCGTCCTCGGACGAACCGTTCGTCGTGTCCATGTCGATAAAATCCAGAACACTTCGTTTTCTCAGTCCGTCACAGGCTCGTTTTTCGGTTATGGAAAAGTGTCCGTTGAGGTCGCCGGAGGACGCGACCTAGAGTTTCGGCGGGTTGATAACCCGAAGAACGTCCAGACGACGCTCGCGGAGTACATGGGTAATGAAGAGTACGCAATCCCCGGGTCTCGAGAGCAGTGGGAATCTGTCCTCAGCCTTGTCCGTGAAATCCGCGCCACGGTGGCGCCCACCAGAGATGATAGTGAGCCTGTGACCGGAGAATAAGAGAGTTCACATTGGGTCTCAAACGGTCTGTCGCCAATATTGAAGGCAGTCAGTTACTGTACGTCGCCAGCGCGAGCAGCGTCGGCGAGAGATCACGTGGTGACCGGAAGATTAGTTTCCGGTAGGACAACCCGTTTATAAATGATCAAGTAGGAAACTGTCGCAAGCAGATACACACCGACTGTCGGCAGTGGCGGCCAGTTCAAAATAAAAATCGCGAACGCTACCCAGAATCCGGCTAATAGAATCCCACATAGTGAGACGACATGTAATCCCTCCTGTGACTGAACTTGAATGTCGCTCCCTGTCAGCAGCCGGACGCTGACCATCGCCACAGTAAGTGTCGCCCAGGTCAAGACTGGGAGCCCGAACACGGTCCATATATTGACCGGTAACTGTGGAGACTCACTGAGCAGTATTGGCCACCCGACTATCCCGAGTGCCACCCAGCCAATGCTCCGAAAGAGCTCTTCGCGGAAGATTGAACGGACGCGTGGGTGGTTAAGGAATTCGTGGAGGGGATGCGTCGAAGTAGTCTTGTCGGCTGTCAGCGCTTGTTTTCCTTCCGGCGATAGCGGCCACTCCGACTCAGGGTGGTTGAGATAATACAAGGTTAGTGAATCAGCGAACGACTCCGTCGTGACGACTCCGTTTTCCTCGAGTTCTGTTAACCGGTTCCGGAGCGTCACCTTAGAGACGTCTGGCTTGATCTGCTGTTGGATTTGCTGGAGCGAAAAGAACGGCCGATCTGCTCGATACATCGTTTCGACGACGTGGCGGCGGGTGAGTTTGGTGTTTACCCGCTTGTCCTGAGGCAGCTTTTCTGTTATCCAAGGTGGGAGGGCCATGTGTTATCAGTCAGTCACGCACAACATCTTATCGAGTCAAATTGTATGTTTTGCTCTGTTGGGGCCACAGGGCGGTGCGGTGCTGTTTCAGCAATTGAAACTGCTTCGGAGACCCTGAGACTGGCCCGAAGCGTCAGGTAGTCGCTGTCGAGCCCCTGTCCGTCGGGTGAACGTACCAGTACCAGAGGGAAGTCACGGCCGCGACCGCGACGTAACTGAGCGTGATCCACTGAGCGGAGTAACCACCTCTTGTGACGAGATACACCGCGGCGACACCCCCGAGCATGATCCCGAGGGCGAGGCTCACGGATATTCCGCCTGTCGTCTGGACACAAAGATCCGATTCGGTCACGCTCCGGACTCCGATAGCACTTGCCGTCAACACGGCCCAGGTGATCACGGGAAGTCCGAAGACCGTCAGGGGTGTCGGGTTGAGCCAACTGACTTCCATCGTCACTAGCGGCCAGCCGACGAGTCCGGCTCCGAACCAGACGATACTTCGTAACAGTTCCGTGCGTACGATTTCGCGTAGTTGTGGCGTCATGTCCACACACCCGCCTAGCGTAGCAACCGGTAAAGCAGCGCCGAGAATCTTGCGTTCACAGAGGCGGACTTTCCGGGCACAAAGGAGAGTTTGTACCCGGAAAGTAGAGGTATTGCGCCACGGACCGTCGCGCTAGGCGGTCACTAGCCGGTCGGATTAAGCTCGGTGTGAGATATAGGAGACAGCGAAGCCCCCCGGCCAATTTCGACCTGTCTTTAACGCGACATTGGTAAAACTAATTATGGCCAAGAATTTTGTCGTTCTATTTTGAAAAATGTATTCGTATTCTAATATCCCCTTTGGGCACGAGTAACGGCTTCGTGGCAGAGCCAGAGATCGACAGTCCACAAAGCTTAGATCCTCAACCACCCGAATCAACGGGAGTAACATAGTGATCAGGGGGATCCCATGATATCAGCAGAGGGAACACGTCACTCTGTATGCTTAGACCGGTACTTCTCGTCGGGTCTGTATTATCAGCTCTTGGTTACAGGGAGAACCAGCGCACAGATACTACAGAAGACGATGGTGCGCGTATTTCAGTATTCAATCCCAGTGAGGCACGGGTTCTACGAGCAACCCGAACTCAGCATCTGTGAGCACTGGCGCGAAAGAGCCCTCGACAGGCTGTTGTCGGGAACAGAACACTCAATTCGACGATTGAGAGGTCATTTAGGAGCTAGTTCCGGAAATCACGCTGCTTGTCGCCCCCTCGGTACAGATATTTCAGTGCTACCTGTGGCAACTCAGTAACAATAGCGTTGAGAGCCATGTACTTACAACAGACACTCTATCCGATCGGACTGGCCAGTACCAACATTGCGATAGGCTGGCTGCTTTATTATTCATCTGAGCCGATCCTCGGAGGGCTGCTCGTCGTGGTTGGGGCCTTTGTCATCCTCACTTCAATTGGGAGTACTCTCAGTCGATATAAATCCGTACTCAGTGATCAACACTGACTCGAGCAACAATGGCTTACTACTATTATATCCGCTACCGGTTAGGTACATGAATGCCCTCCACAGCATCTGTTCAAAAGTCACGAGACAGAACTGTGATTGATCCTGAGGGGTCTGTGTTCCACGCCCAGGGTACGCGCAGCGGGTCGCTTTGTCACCACATCCGTAGATGAGCTCAGCAGCCACAACTCACAATACGGGGGATAGTCGCCTCCCGGATCCCGAACTATCGGCCCTCCTTGTGGCGAATCTGGTTCCGGTTGTCGGGATTGTTGTGTTCAACCTATCGGTTTTAGAACTGCTGACCTTATATTGGCTTGAGTTCGGTGTTGTCTGTTTTTGGGCGGTTGTTCGAGCGACGTTTGCCGGGCGGCCAATGGAACGGAATGGGGATCCAATCCTGTTGGGGGCGATTGCCACAAAAAAGACCTCTATTTCAGTCCCGCTGATCGGTGCTAACGTCCGACTACTGACGATTCCGACACTTTTGTTCGTGGTACCGATCCTCATCGGACTGTGGCTATTCGTCGGGGCATTAGTTGTCGGCCCCGTAGCAAATGTGAATCCGGATGCCAACATCTCGTCGTGGCTTATCGCTGGTGCGTTTGGAATTTTCATCGCAGCAGGATGGCGAACAGCCACTACGTACTTTCGAGATGGTGATTACCAAGATCACAACGTCGCAACCGCTCTTCAGAGTGTCGTCACGGAAGGCGCAACAGTACTCCTCGCGAGCATCATCGCGCTGCTCACCGCAGCTCTGGTTGTCTCTAACGGCGGGGGTGGAGAGACCTCTCGTGCGGTTGAACGGGTTGCGACGGGACCACTCGTCGCAGTGGTAGTCTCAATTAGGCTCCTCACCGATCTCGCAGAATACTACTACGATGGCCGTCTCGGTGCGGGATTGTGGTCACTTGTCGGTCGTGGAGACGCATACAGTCCCCCGGAGCGTGAGACAATTGAGACAACGCTATCAGGAAATTCCACAGTTTTGCGGCCGTCGCTGTCGGGACGGCTACTGCCTACGGCCTCACATTTCCGGACACACCCTGGACTATGGTTGCTGACACCACTCGCCTTTCTCGCCGCATCACTTGCTGTATTTGATGGTGCTACCCAAATAGCGGGTGGCATCATGCTTCTCGGGACCGGCGTCCCGCTTAGTCTCATCCATCTTGACTACTGGATCCGGTACGCTGGTGTTGAATACCGGCTAGATTCGGACACCATTGTTGCGACTGATACCCTGTTTCAAACCCCTCTTTGGCGGTACGAATCGCTAGCTGATCATGAGGTCCGAATCGAACGTGACGCCGTCGACAGGTGGTTAGACACCTCGACGGTACTTGTTGACCGCGGTGACAGACCGACCAAGCTACCACGACTCGAAGATACGACCCCAATCACGGACTCTCTTGTCGACGTGAGTACCGCTGACAGTGACGCTGGTGTCAATTGGAATGCGAATACAGACGAGCCAGACACCATGGTGGAAGTTAGTATCGAACTGCTGCGGTTAGACAGTACAGCACCCCGTATGTCGCTTGTGTCGATGACTCTGTTCGGAGTCGTCTCACTGATTGCGTTGGTGATAGCTGCTCAGTTTGAAGGCGGCGCAGCAGCGGGTGTCTTCGTATTTCTGTTCACTGTGATTCCGCTCGTCGGACTTATAATCTACCAGATCAGCAATAACTAATGCTGTTGGCCTTCCAGTGTTAGGCTGCGGTTCCACCAATTTGGGACACTAACCTCTATTGGTGGTGTGTCGGTACTAGATACATCTACTTGACGAATGATAGTACTGGTGGACGGGGTGGAGGGCCGTCCTTCCAGCGGAGGGTGATCAATGAAGCGTCGCGGGGGGAGTAGGTGAGCCTTCCATCCGTTGGGGGGGAGGTGAGCGATGGGAGAGGCCCAGCGACCGGATATTTGTTCAAGACCGCCTCCGGCCGGCGGCTACCTGTATCTAATACTGGGAATAGTATCAAGCCCGTAGCAGCGTTTCATCGGGAGAAACACGGCGCAGTTGGGCCTAAATGAGATTTTGAGTGTTAGGCCATGCTCTCCGTTGAGCTAGTGGCATCGTTATACTGGTAGCCACCGAATCCGAGAAGCGGGTAGAAGACGAATGAAATAAACGTGAGTCCGAGGCCGAACAGAATCCCCTTATTGAATTTGCCAGCGACATCGATACTAACTTTCAGCGTGGCGAAGAAATTGATCACTGGGACGAAGAACAGAGCAAACCAATACCATGCGTTTCCGCTCACCTTGACTAAGACGTAGAGGTTGTATATCGGAATAATCGCAGCCCAGCCCGGTTTCCCAGCTTTCTCAAATACTTTCCACAATCCGGCAAAAATCAAAATAATGAGTCCTAGTGTAACGAACAATTCAATATTGGTACTACTGGCTCCTTGTATCGAAACTGATGAACTCAACGCTGATCGCATCAGTCAATGAATTCTTCCATATTAATAAAAATCCAAGTCACCGTTTCACACTCTGAATTACGACCATTGGAATAGTTATCATACCGAACCCAAACTTCCAGAACACATATGTTCGTAGCTTTCGACTGAGGAAGTAATGTCCGCGCTTCAGTCTGCCCTCCTCAATTGGAATCCGAGTCGGATCATAACTGCCGTCATAGCTGGCACTACAGTCTTTCTTGCGTCCCAAGTTACTGATGGAGTTCTCTTGGAGCTTGGCGTGGCAGTTCTCTTAGCAATGGTACTCCATATTCCATGGTGGTTGTACAACCGTCATACCACCCAGTCTGTAGATGGGTGACAGACTCGCGCCCTGTATTTAACAGCCCGTTTGTACCAACTGCTAAGAATTTCAACAGAGCCGAGAGGTTGAAATGGTGAACACAGAATTAAAAACAAGCAACTGGATCTACCACCTAGCACTATTGCCAACTGACGGACTAGGCACCGTCGTGGTGATTAATAGACATGATAGATGATATCTTAGAGTTCATTTTTGAACTATTGCTGGAGTTGGTCCCAAACGCGGTATGGAAGGTTCTGCTGAGTGTGGTCGGGATCGCGATGACGGTTGTCGGAGCGACAAACATTACAGAGTCAATACGAATAGGGGCCGCATTAATCGCCGTCGGTACATTCCTATTTATATCCTCTCTCCTCTCGTTGTACCGATCGAGCTAATTCTTTTTTTTATTACGACGCCGTCACGAGCACGAACCCGACGACACCGATGAGGAACACGATGAGTGTGAACACGAAGCCGGTCAGTTTCACTCGACGGCCATAGGCGTTGAGTTCGTCTCGGGAGTACATGATTGTAACGAGGCGAGACGGATGTCGGAACGGACTCGGTGGCCGTGGGTCTGGAATACGTTCACGCAGTCGTCTGTATTCGGTAAATGACCAAATGCCATATAGTGTAAGCCCAAAGACAAATCCTAAACCAGATAGAAGCGCCGCAAGGAACGCGAATCCGACTGGATCAGCCACACTGACCTGTATTGATGACCCCTCTGAGTTCAACAGAAGTACCACTATAGTCACGAGAGAAACGAAAAACACAGCTGGTGTAAACAACATGAGACGCTTACTAACTCCTCAGCTTTGAACGTTGAGTATCTAACACTTAATCGACCGAAAATGGCGGCTGAGACGGTGTGAGCATGGAAAAGGGAGTTCAGCCGCAGACGCTCCACTCTCCACTAGAGGTTCAAACGCCGTGAACGCTGCCTTCATTATCCTCTGTGAATCACTCTCCAGTTCGGCCGATACCGTAAACTCCTCGTAGAACGTCTTTCCCTCCGATTTCGGGCCAAATAGTGTCAACACGACAACGTTCAAAGCTGAGTAACTCGAGACAGTGTGTCTCGATTAAACCCGAACACCGTGTCATATCGAGTTGGCTCGCGCCCAGTTGTTTGACTGATCCCTACATTTTGGCCAGGATTACGCGCCCCAATCGCATGAAGTGCTGTCAAGAGCGCCAGAAGACTCCCAAAACCAATGAATCTGAATGGAGCAAATACCGTTTGTCGCTTGAGAAACGCTCCACTAGGGTTGTCGGGGGTAACGTAGGCTGTCGCTGTCTCATTCGGCTCATATGGCTCAATACTACGTTGAGCGTCACTCCGGACGGTGTATATCGGCCGCGTTGAGCCTGGGAACACCTGTTTGCTCGTATATTCACGCCCCTGATATTCGTAGGTGTGCTCAACTGAGATGCGGTAGTAGAAGCGACGCCCATCAGATCTGCTGATATCGGTGCCAACAACAGTTGTTTCGACAGCGACAGCATCGTCAACAGCGTCCGACTGCTGGACGTAGTCATATCCTCCATACCCAGCGATGCCGAGTCCGAGAATGAGCGCGAGAAGGATCAGCGGCGTAACCGTGACAGCCACCCCACGGAGAGTAAACTGCATTTCACCTGATTGTTTTTATTGGAACCAATAAGCCTGAACGGAGTGTTTCAACAGCAGCAACAGCAGTCAGCGTAATTCAAGATGGAGCCCCCGACCTCAAGGAGCGACCGAAGAGAGTGAGTAGGTCGGGAAGGGAACCGACATGATTCCGTCATTACCACGTTCTACACGTGGCTAACTCTCCTCCAAAAACAGTATTGTCATAAAGACTTAGCGTAACATCTGAATTACGGATGGAGGTACGTCGTACGGTCCCCGTCAAACTCGACGTGGCCGACAGCGACGCCGCCCTCCTCCACGAAACCATCTCCGAGTTCCTGTGGGCCGCCAACTACGTCGTTGACCACGCCTGGCAAGGTGAGTACAAGACGACGAGCAAAGCCCAACTCCAGCGTGAAACCTACGACGACGTGCGGGCCAAAACGAGGCTCCAAGCGAATCTCGTCCAGAACGCTCGCAACAAGGCCGCCGCCGCCGTCCAGAGCGTTGTCGCACGCTGGAAACAGGGTGACTACGCGGGAAAGCCGCACTTCTCCGCCCCGACGCTCGTCTACGACAAGCGATGTGCGACGTTCAACGACGACCACGCGACGCTCTCGACCGTTGCGGGACGTATCACCGCCAGATATGTTCTCCCCGACGGGGATCGCGAGACGCCTCATTCAGAGTTTCTGTTCAACGACGACTACGACGTGACGGGCGCAGAACTACACTACCGCGACGACGAGTTCCACCTTCACGCCCGCACAAAGGCGGACGCGGAGTTCGAGACTGCCGATGACGGTAACGACGGGCACAACACAGTCCTCGGCGTTGACCTCGGCATCGAAAACGTCGCCGTCACCTCCACGGGCACGTTCTGGAACGGGGCAGAGCTGAACCACTGGCACCGCGAGTTTGAAAAGCGGCGCGGGTCGTTCCAACGATGTGGAACCCGGGCCGCCCACGAACCCATCCAGTCGGTTGGACGTACCGAGACGGGGCGCTATGACCACTTCTTACACACCGTCTCGAAAGAACTCGTCGCGGAAGCCGTCGAACACGACTGTGACGTGATCGCGTTCGAGAACCTGACTGGGATTCGTGACCGAATGCCGAATGCCAAGACATTCCACGTATGGGCCTCCCGCCGGCTGTGCGCGTATGTGGAGTACAAAGCCGAAATGGTCGGTATCTCGGTCGAACAGGTGAGTCCCGCGTACACGAGCCAGCGGTGTTCCAAGTGCGGGTTCACTCACGAGGATAACCGCCCCGCCTCGAACGAACCGGACGTGTTTGAGTGTCTCAAGTGCGGATACTCACCCCACGCCGACTACAACGCGGCAAAGAACATCGGCCTGAAGCATCTCCGCTCGGGGCAAACGTCGTCGGGCGGAGGCGCACCCGTAAACGTGCGCTTGAATCGCGGGAGATTGAACGTGAACGGGGATTACGAGCCTGCCAGCGATGGCCAGAACGGGAGTCCACGCGAAAGCCCTACGCTCAACGAAGCGAACGGCAGCGCCGTGAGCGAGTTGGGTAGGGTAGTTCACAGCCGGCTATACCACTCGACATATCTGTGTTTCCGGGCCAGTAACGGGTATGATGAAATTATGGATGAATCGCTTGAACAACCAGCGTGAGTGAGCGCAATGACATCAGTAACTGCCCAGCGGTTCAACGCTGTTCCATCTAAAAATCCGAAAGCGAATCCCCTCCACCAATGCTGCTCTCATTAGGACCCTCACTTGCCGTTGATCTCGTTGCCGTAGGCCTCCTGGCGTGGGTAACGTGGCAAACTGCGAAGGATCGGTCCCCCCCAAATGCGGTCCCCTTTGCGCTCATGAGCGGCAGTCTGTTACTATGGGCACTGCTCTCGCTGATCTCTGAATTTCCGAACGCATGGGGGGTCGGATCGAATTTGGCTGCTATCGCGCAGGTTGTCCCGGTCGTGTTTCTCCCCGCGATATGGCTGGTCTATGTCCTTGGGTATATCGGCCGAGAGACAGGCTTTACTTCCCTCCGAGGGGGCTTGTTTGTTCTCCTTGCGCTCCCGCTGATTGGGGCAGCAGCCACGTTCGAGGGTGACCCAACGCGGGAGGAGATCCGTCGCTCACTCGCGTCACTCGTCGGTACTGAACTGTTATTATTGTTCATAATTTACGCCTACGCGGCGTTTCTCTTCCTCAGGTACGGCTGGAACCACGGCCGTGTTTCAAGAACACAGGTTGGGATCCAGCTAGGAGCAATCTCAGCACCATACATTATCGGGGGCTGGCTTGACGGGAGTTTGATCATCGACGGAGTCACTGGCGGGTTGTTAGTTTCGGGAGTGTTACTTACCGTTGCGATTCAACGCTATCCGGTATTGACGGGGTTCCCGAAAGCAGATTATGTCGCGCGGTCACGCGTCGTCGAATCGCTCCAGGAGGCGGTTGTCGTTGTCGACTGGGAAGCAAATATCCTCGATGCCAACGTGACAGCTGAAGGCTTGTTTGGGTGGGCGACACGAGACGTGATCGGGACACCAGTCAGCGCGGCCGTAGACGGATTCGATGTGACAAATCTATCAGCTGGTACAACTGAGGTTGTCTCGCTCCAAACGACAAAGGGCCGACGTCAGTTTCAGTACACGGTCTCCGACGTCGAACGCGACACGAGTGACAGCGACGGGGAACCCGTGGCGCGGACAATTGTCTTCCGGGACGTGACCGATCAGCGAACCCGTGAACAGCGGCTCTCAGTACTCAATCGCGTGCTTCGACACAACGCCCGGAACAAACTCGACGTGATCTTAGCGCATGCGGATCACGTAGAAGACGACACGCACCGGACAGCGATTCAAAATAGTGCCAGCGAGCTTGCCTCGGTCAGCCGGAAAGCACGAGAGGCTGAAGCAGTTATGACCGATAGCGTTAGCGCCCCGTCAACGGTCGATATTGCTGCGGTCGCCCACGAAGTCGCCGCAACGGCCCGTGATGATTACCCGGATAGCAGCATCTCAGTCACTGCTCCGGAGCGGCTACAATTGACCTCCTATCGAACTGTTGTGCGACGGCTTATGACAGAACTCGTCGAGAACGCTATTGTTCACTCAGACGACCCCGCACGAGTCGATATCGAGGTCGAAACGACAGCTGATGATATCCCACAGCTCCGCATCGCAGACAATGGTCCTGGGATCCCGGACCGAGAGCGAGACTTGTTGACCGAATCGAGCGAAACACAACTTGAGCACGGACTGGGTGTCGGACTCTGGTTCGTCAATTGGGCCGTAAGCCAACTGGGCGCTGAACTTGAGTTCCAGTCTACTGGTACCACAGGCACTACCGTAGTCGTTCGTTTTTATCGGAACAGAGAGTCGATGCCGCAAGACTCAGACGGCAGCCATAATCGGTGACAGGCGTATTGATGCTGGAGCCTTAGCCGACCGCGGCTTTATTTGAACTTTCAGAAGGTAGTATATTGTACTGGGTCCTAGTTTGTGTAGAATCCTTCAGAATCGCTCAGTAAAGGGTACTTACAGACCAGATTCGGACTATACCTCTCCTAATGCTGTCAAGAACGTCTTGCGAGATACAGAGGGTGAATTCAGTAGGATAACCCCACGTGGCTTAGCGTATCGGCAGTAATCTAACAATCAGCCTCACTACTGTGAATTCAAAAGTCGACCTTCCATTACCCAATGATGTACTCCGGAGCGAGGAAGATAATGGCGAGAAGACAGACAAATACGAGAATGGCTGTGAGACGCAATAGACCAGCCGCCCGTCGTCGAGTTTTTGGAAGAGATTCAGCAGTTCCGGACAGCGCAGCTCCGACGATAAAAAATAGCATCCACGGGACTCCTCCAGCCTCGCCGACACTCCAACCATACACGAATATACACAAGAAGGCGAGCGACGCGCCAAACTGGATGAGTGAATTGGGGCGACCTTGTGGCTCGTTAAACAGAACGTTGCTGATGTAGGGGACCATAGTTGATGCGTACCTGCTAAAGATACAAAATAATGACTTAGTATGATCCCAGTGGAACGTGTTCTGTGCTACGCGATTCCACCGCAGGAACCGAGAGGTAAATATTGCGAGATTCGCGCGCTGTATCTCGCACGACGATCCGAATGTCTCCCTGAATTAGTAGAACTCCCGGTGTTCAATGCGCAGGCACATTTCTCCGGGTGATTCAGATCTGAATTCACAAAATAAATGTTGTGGCAAATCTTCTGTCACCCTATTTTACCTCACTAAACATACGTTCAACGGCATTGCGATTCCCATGTGTAACGTGCTGGAGTCGAAGCCTGTGACGATGACAGGGCGCGTGTAACCACAGCGCGCCGTCGACCAGAAAGATTGCGTCGTCGAATAATCTGTGCGTTGCTGAGCTTCGTCCGGAGACGGTCGGTCCACAACCGCTTTGATACTGAAGCCACCCAACACAGTACGGTGATTCAACTCGATCCGCTGGGGCTGTTCAGGGTCGGTATTCCAGCGGTGAGTGGCGGTGTCGCCGGGGCAGTGGGGGTGACGGCGTACCGACGACTCCGGCAGGGGGATGCCCGCACCGGGCTCGCTAGGCCGTTCGTCGTCCTCGCCGGGGTGGTGTCGCTCCTCGGGGTCGGATACGCCGGGCTACACGCAGTGACGCCACTCGAGAACCTGCCACTGGGGTCCGCAGTCCTACTTCTGGCGGTTCCATGGATGACGTTTGCAGCACGATACATCGGGATCGGGCGGTACATCACACCTAGACGAGTACTCGCGGTGACGCTGGCCGTGGCTATCCTCGTCGGTGTGAACCTTTTGGGACGACTGATACAGGAGGGGTGGATCACGACCTCGCTGGTGGGTACTGAGGCGCTCCAGACGCTCGAAACGGCACAGTCGGTGGCCACACTGGTACTCCTGACCCTCGTGTTCGCACTGATCGGGGGAGTTGTCGTCGCGACGTATCGACACGACCGACTGTCGACGGTACAGAGTCTCCTCGTCGTAATACCGATCGCCGGATTCATCTTTACCGTTCAGACGACCCGTCCTACGACGCCGCTGTTGAACGACGTGCTGATCGGGAGTACGTTTCTCGTGGTCGCCGCCAGCCTCACGCTGGGGATCTTTCGCTATGATGTCGTGACTCGCGTCCCCGCGACCCGGAGACTGGGTGAGCGGGCGGCACTGACAGAGACCGACGAGGCGATTTTCGTCCTTGACGACCGGGCACGGGTGGTCCGAGTGAACGAACCGGCCGAACGAATGTTCGGCGGCGCACAGACGCTGGCCGATGTCACGGATCACTCGGTGACATCCCTGACCGAACTCAATACTATCACCTGCCGGACGACGACGGGCCACAGACAGTTCGAACCGCGCGTCTCGCCGCTTGTCGACGAGTACGGGGAGACGTTCGGTTACACCGTCATGTTGATCGACGTGACGAACCGCGAAATCAGGCGACAGCGGCTGGCGGTACTCAACCGCATCCTCCGTCACAACGTCAGGAACGAACTGGACGTGATACGGGCGCACGCGGAGGAGGCCGACCTCGCCCCGGCCGTCGACGGCGCGGACAGACTGAGCGCACTGAGCGCGGAGGCACGGCGGGTCCAAGATCTCATGGAGCGGTCCGCGGCCGATCGAACCGAAGTCAGCTTACGGCCGCTTCTCGAAGATGTTGTCGCCGACGCAACGGCTGGTGTAAACGCCGACGTGACCCTCACTGCCCCCGACGTGACGGTAAACATCGACCCGGAACGGTGCCGATACGTGATCGATCACCTCGTCGAGAACGCAGTCGAACACAACGACGGGGAGTCCCCACGCGTCGTGGTTCGTGTAGAACGGACCGGGGCGGACGTCCGTCTTGTCGTCGCGGACGATGGTCCAGGGATACCAGAGTCAGAGCGGGCAGTGATCGAGGGGGGCGTCGAGACCCCCTTCGAACACGCCAGTAGCTTGGGCCTCTGGGGGACCAACTGGGCCGTCCAGAGCATGGGCGGGTCACTCTCCTTCGATGAGAGTGATCTCGGCGGGACAGCCGTTGAGGTTGTCCTCAGAGACGTGGAAGTCTCCGACGTGTGACAATGAAAAGAGAGCATTCGGGTGAGGTGTATCAAGCGTCGTAGCAGCCTGGGCCACCTGGACCACGGTGTCCGTCTCTCTTATCGAGATACCTATACGAGGCCGACAAACGTTCCGCTCTTGGCACATAGCCCACACTCTGCGCTCACAGAGTGGGGCTGCTATCCCTAGCAACTCAAATTGACAACGACTGGATCACGATATATCATCTGCTGAATGGTTTTTAACAGAGCCAGCATTTTTAGTTACTAGGTGTCTGAAAGACGACTTGATGTATTCAGTCCTCCGACAGAACACTCGGACATTCGGACGACGCATACAGCGGGTATCGCTACTTCGTCTGTCATACCGCTCTCGGTGGTGTGAGAAGATGCGTCTACAGTCAGCTGAACCCCGCAGCAACGTCCGACATTCTCCTCATTGTACGCGGCCTCGTGGTGATTGACAGTATGAACGACGATTCAGGTGTGAATGTTAAGGGTCCCGATAGCCTCAAGGGTGCTTTATTGTACATCCTCATTGGGATTGCTATCGCCAGCTACGGAGGATACGATTACGTTCAACAGACGGAGGCAGTCCGAGAATCAGTCGAGGTTGATGCGACTATCACCGAACTCGATATCGAGGCTGATAGCGGAACGTCATCAAATCCGGGCGCCGATTTCGATCCGGTGGTTGAGTTTGAGTACACGTATAACGGAAATGAATATACTGGGACAAAAATATACCCCGCAGATCTTGAACAGAACTACGAGACGCAATCGGGCGCCGAATCAGCCATTGAGGAGTACGAACAGGGGGCACAGACAACCGCATATGTTTCTCCCGACGAGCCGGGAGATGCGTTTTTGAAAAATCAAACGTCGAACGCACCGATCATTGCGATTGTACTCGGTGGACTATTCACCCTCTTCGCCGCGGTTTCCGCCGTAAGGAAACTCTAGCACGCTGGAACTGCGCTGAGGGTAATCCGTGGGGGTGGAGCAGAATATATTCGTTGTTGATCAGGAATAGTAAGCGTTAAACCTAGGAACATTATCTGTTTCTGAGCCAGAGAGTACAGGTAACACCTATACAATTGCCGGATGCTGGCTGAACTATGGACAGAAGCTCGAAGAGCCAGTTGTTGGTCTCCGGGGGAAGTCTTCTACTAGTATTCCAACTAATCGTGTTTCAAGGGGCGTTCAACATCGTCGAAAGCTCTGGAGTTTCAGGTAGGCTGAGGGGTGTTCTCAGTGGTGGATTATTACTCATCGCCACGATCTGTGTCGGTAGCGGAGCATATCTTCGGTATTAGCAGAATACAGGCGGTAAGCCCCCTTCCTCAAGGAGCGACCAGCGGGAGCGAGTAGGGAGGGGATACACCGCCGTCATCACGTCTCAAACACGTTCGTACTCGCTGCCTAACCACCTCACCGATAGAGTTAAGTTGAAATAATGTTTAAACACAGATGATGGATAGACACGAAGTAGAAGGTCACGAAGTCATCGAGGGAGAGGTGAAGCCGACCGGCAACGGCGCACACGTTCTCGTTCCGAAGCAATGGCGTGGTGCCGACGTGAAAATCGTCCGAACCTCAACCCCCGACGAATAGTCAATGCGCTACACCTACAGATTCCGGCTTGATCCCACGCCTGAACAACGTGAGCTGTTGGATCAACACCGAGATACCTGTAGGCAACTCTACAATCACGCACTCACCGAATTTGAGAAAATCCCCGAATCGGCGGGAACACTCACCCAACGAGTACGCCAAGTACGCGATCAGCTCACCGATCTTAAAGTCTGGTGGGATGAACTAAATGACCTCTATTCAACGGTCGCACAAGCCGCTGTCATGCGTATCGAAGACAGCATCAAAGCCCTCTCCCAGTTGAAACAGAACGGCTACAACGTCGGAAGTCTCAACTGGAAGGCTCCCAAGGACTTCCGCAGTTTCACCTACATACAGTCTGGCTTCGAGTTCGATAGTAAGAACGGTCAGACCGTATTGTCGCTGTCGAAAATTGCGGATGTTCCACTCATCAAACACCGCACAATCCCCGACACCGAGACGATCAAACAAGTCACGATTAAGAAGGAGCCAACTGGGGACTGGTTCGCTTCATTCGTTGTCGACGGGAAAGAGACACCTGAGAAACCAACCGATCCAGATCGGTGCGTTGGTATCGACGTGGGGATTCTCAAGTATGCCCACGACACCGATGGGTACGTCATCGAAAGTCCCGACTTCAGCGACGAGCGCGAACGATTGGAACGCGCCCAACGCGACCTTTCGCGGAAGGAACACGGCTCTACGAATTGGGAGACACAACGACAAACCGTGGCGGAACGCCACGCTGATCTCAAGCGAAAGCGCCGCGACTTTCTCCACAAGCTGTCGAACTACTACGCCACCGAGTACGACTTGGTGGCTGTTGAGGACTTGGATGTAAAAGGGCTGGTAGAACTCCCCAGAAACTCGCGAAATCGGGCGGGAGTGGCGTGGGGAACGTTCCTGGGGATGCTCGAATACAAGTGTGAACGTGAAGGGACGCACTTCGTCGCCGTGAACCCGCGCGGGACGACAACGGAGTGCGCTTCCTGTGGTGTGAAGACTGGGAAACCGCTGTGGATGCGCGAACACTCCTGTCCGGCGTGTGGATTTGAAGCGGATAGGGATGCGAACGCGGCGTGGAACATCCTTTCTCGTGGTCTTGAAGAAGTAGGAGTGGGATACTCCGAATCAACGCCTGTGGAGACTGCGCTCCCTGTGGATACGCCTGTATCTGCAAAGCGCGTCGTGGAAACAGGAAGCCCCACCCTCAAGGAGCGAACGGCGTCAGCCGTGAGCGAGTAGGGTGGGGTAGTTCACCGTACGCTAGTTACACAGGGTCTACACTGAGCGCTTGAGCGTCGACCGATTTTTGTGAAATGATACCATACACACAGTTGCTGATGCCCTCCGCAGATTACGGGGACGAACCTCCTTTGAGGGCCGGAGGGACAGGGGGCATCAGCCTTTTGTACGCTGGTAGTACGCCTTTGGTGGAAAACATTTAGCCGTATGTATTTCAGCTACAACCGCTAATTGTCGGCATGTGTATGCCCTCCATCTTCAACCAACTGGACGATCACCCGGTCTCACTTGTGGCCGGATTTGTGACCGTCGCCGGAGTGTATGTACTCACTCCGGCAGTGTGGTACACGGCGTTGATCGCGGGAATGATCGTGTCTGGCGTTCTTGAATTTGCGATCAAGGAGGTACCGCCTGACACCGACGAGTACGACCCGGAACAGTACCCGCTGTGGGCAGCCGCGGATTCGGGTGATGTTCCAACCGACGGCCGCAACACCGACTCTACGGATGATGCGTTGTCAACACTCCAAGAACGATATGCCAGCGGTGAGCTCAACGATGCGGAATTTGAAGACAAAGTTGAACGACTACTTGAGTCCGACAGAGATGACGCGCAATCGCATCTGGAAGAAGATTCTGTCACGGAAAAGTTGGAAAAGTAACTGTAGACGGCTCCCGTAACTTAGTTCTGCACTTCCTCCCTGCGTTGGTTGATGAACACGCGCCCGACGGATGTGCTTCCGAACCTGAAACACGTCTCGGAGCATTATCACCGAGCGCACGTCTTCTGAAACGATGCCCTCCAAACGGACGTTCGCGAGGCGCTTAGGTGCGCTCGTGGCAACCGGGCTCGGTGTTAATAGGCCCATTGGAGCACTGACTTCAGAACCCCCGCCCGCTGGAACGCTCGCAATCAACGGATCCGGTGAAACGGGAGCGGCGACAGGTAGCTCGGCCAAACACAGCCCTGCGCGGCAACTCCACTCAGCGGTTGCTAACGGGGCGTACAAGCCGGCCGCAGTTACATCACGGGGAGTTGACACCGTGGTTACTGCGCGGTTTAACCCGAGCCTGGTAACGATGACGGGGGTCCCACAGGGGGTTGCGGCCCCGATCCGTGACCTCCTCTCTCGGTACGACAGTGTATCGCTTGACCGACTCCAACAGGTGGTTGGCGGAACCGCACTCACGACAGACGGCCCTGAGGGCTGTGGTGTCATCGTCGGTGACATCGACGCACGGACACTCCGTCGAGAACTCACTCGAGACGCCGATCTCATCCGAGAGCCAGCCACCAAGGCCGGCTTTACCCGGTTCAAGTCGAAACGCACCACCACGACGCTTGGTGTCCGCGCGGACGAAGTTGTCATCGGGCACGCTTCATCGATTAGCAGTGCGGTGGCCCACCGCGACGCTGGTATCAGCGGTCACGACACGGAGCACTCACGGACAGACACAGACTACGGATCGCTCCCGTCACGGCTCCACGGAGACGCGACGGTCTGTGTCGACTTGGGGACAGAGACGCGGGAGTATCTGCGACGCACCCTCTCGGACGCACCGAAAGCGCTCCGGACGGCGGTTGATGCGGCAGCCGCAGTTGGCGTCGCTTGTAGTGTGACCCCAGACGGCTCAGGGCCTTCGAAGTCTCTGTCAGCCACGCCCCCGACAAGCCAGCATGACACTGCCGATACTCCGATGACGACGTTTCGGTACGGCGCAGTAGCCGATCCGAAACGGCTCGACAGAGAGACGGCAGAGGCGATTGCGCGCGCCGCACGCGAGGGAGAGTCCTCGTTTAGTGACGCAACCGTCTCTAGACACGGGCGTACAGTAATACTAGAAACTGCCGCCGACGGCGATATATTTGCGCCACATGCCGAACTGGCGGGGGTTACCGTCGGCGACGTTGAGTCGCTGTCAGACTCATGAGTTCCAACATTGCGTCCACTCTCGACACACGGCATCGGTTGCCGTATGACCCCAACGCAGCTACAGCGGTACTCCATTACCGCACAATCAGTTCGACGATGCAAGACCGACAAAACCTCCAAATACGACCGCGAGACCGAGCGAGGACAGGGCAATGAGTTCTGAGAAGGGCCCCACAGAATCTCCAGATGAATCGACGCCGGATACGGACACACGAACCGAGCGCCACTCGCCGACAACTTCCGACCGTGTTCTGCCACGCTCCGAGTCGGGATCGGTTGTCGACCGGCTGACCACTCGACACGCCGTTGGTGTCGCAGTGATACTGGCGCTTGCTGCGGGGCTGTTCGTCGCTCCCAGCGTGTACGGCGCCGTAACCGGTCCCGACGGCACCGTCGCTGTGATCGAAATCGACGGAGCGATAGACTCGTCGACAGCACAGCACGTCGAAGACAACCTCCGAGACGCCCGCATGAACGACTCCATCCAGGCGGTCGTCTTGGAAGTTGACAGCGGTGGCGGCCTGCCTGCACAGAGCGAACGGATGTACGCTGCGGTCGACCGTACTGCCTCGGTGATGCCGGTATACGCCGCAGTAGATACGCTCGGAGCGTCCGGCGCGTATCTCGCGATTGCGCCTGCCGATCGCATCTACGTAGCTCCGTCCGCGCAGGCGGTCGGTAGCGTCGGTGTTGCGGGGGCCGCGCCGGCTCCAAACGGGCCAAGTGCGGGTACGACCGGCCCTGACAAACGAGGTAGCGATCCGGACACACAACGCGAGCGGCGACAAACGCTCGCCAACCTCTTCATCGAGAACGTGATCGAACAGCGCGGCGAAGAGATCGAGCTTGACCGAGAAGCGATCGCGCACGCCGATGCTTATCTCGGAACCGAAGCCGTTGCCAACGGATTCGCGGACCGATTTGGCTTTGTCGATGGAGCAGTCGCTGATGCCGCAACTGAAGCCGGTATTGACGACTACGCGGTCGACACGCGTCGTACCGAGAATCGCGTTCCGGGGGGTATTCCGCTCTTACAACAGGACGACAGTACTGTCGTCGTTGTCGACGACTCTGAAAGCGATCTCAACGACGATCTTATCCTCGCGGTGGCACCGCAAACATGGGACGAGACTGTCGGCGAGGAAATAGTCATGACAAGCTACACTGGACGACTGCCCACGGACCAACTCAGTAGTGAGACGAACGCCGACGACGCCCGCACGCAACACGACGATACCGGCGCGACGAACGGAGGTGAGCCCGCATGAGCGTTAATCTCCGAACGGCAATCGGCGCATTCGCGCTCATATTCCTGGCTGTTGTCGGCGTCGCCGCAGCCGGGGGTGTCCTCTTAGATACGGCCCCACCGGATACGGAGCCTGTTACAGACGACCACTGGCGGCTCGACTCCGTCGAACCGGAAACCGTCAGCGAGGGCGGTGACATCGAAATGGAGAGCGGCGAGCCGTCGAACACGGTCGTCGTCCACCTCGGAAGCAGTACGACTGGCGCCGGTGGCGGGCTGCCCGTGCTTCCGATTGAGGACGGTAATGCCCCCACGGAGGCAGATATTGGGACGCTCGGTGGCGCCCGGCGTGGCGTCACACCGCTTACCTCGACACTCATCGAGAACGGCCACGAGGTTCGGTTCTACGGCGGAATCAGAAGCGGTGAGCGGCTCCAGTCGCTGCTCGCTGATGCGGATGCGTTCGTGACGACCGCCCCCGGCGCACTCTCAGGACCAGATGCTGATGCCGTCAACTCGTTCGTTGAGGCGGGCGGCCGAACCCTCGTCGCGAGTGACCCAGGCAACGCCGGGGCATTGACCGACTTCGGATCCCCGTTCGGCGTCTACGGCGACGCCGGCTACGTGTACGACATGGAGCACAACGACGCGGGCTACCTCAGCGTCCTCGTACAGCCGCCCGAGTCGACGCCGCTTACTGAGGGGGTTGAGCAGGTCGTCCTTCGTGGCGCGGCGTCCGTTGGCTCTGCTGACGATTCAGCAACGCTCACCACGGCGGAGACATCGCGTCTTTCGACCACTCGGGAGTCTGGCTCATACACGGTCGCAGTACGGAGCGAGTCTCTCGCAGTAGTTGGAGACTCGAGTTTCTTCGCGCCCGAAAACGCCCGTCGCGCCGATAACGGCGTCTTCATCGGGAACCTCGCTGACTTCCTCGTGAGCGGTGACGCGCCTGACGTGTCGTTCGGACCGCCGACCGGACCGGGCGGCGGGACTCCACCGGGTGGGGGTATGCCGCCCGGTGGCCCGACGCCGCCCGAGCCGCCTGAGCCGCCAGAGAACGCGACGGCTTAGCATCGGTTCATCAGCCGCTGCGTGGATTTTTGCTCTAATATTCCATAGGGCTAACTGCCGGTGCTATTCGTGTGTTCAGGGGAAACCAACGGGTTAGTCACAGTTCTGGAGACGATACAGAGTCAGCCATCTGCCCCCTAAAACGAGACTAACTCTCAACTCTCAGTAGCTCTTCGCCGCGCACACCAGCCGATCAAAAATAGCCTTCAACGACACTAACCACTCCGTTTCCAGTTTCGATCTTGGCACACTCATTCGGGTCGCTGCCGAGAAGACAGTCTGCGCGGTCACCCACACCGTTATCCAGTCGGACATCTACTCGGTAGACTGCGCGTTCGAGACGTGTCTGGATGCTGACGGTGTCTTGTGGACCGACAGAGACGGTCCGAGTGAACGCGGTTTCGCCGTTGTCGTCGGTGATTGTGACGTGAACATTGTGGGTACTATCGTCGTAACTCCTCAGTACCAGACTCTCACCACTAACCCGACGTGTATCTGGGTTTCCTGAGTGGTCGGTTGTGCGATGCGCAGCGCGGTAAGCCTCTTTTGCGGGCATGTACAGACGGTGGAAATCCAGTCCATAATAAGTTGAGTCACCGTTACCGGACGTGAAACACCAATTTCGCGACTTTGCTGACCTATGCCGGCTCTGTCACTGGCCCAGAAACACCGGACCCATGTATATGTCATCTCGACACTCTGGGGCACACATGCGACTTGAGATAGAATCGCTCGGCAAGCAGTACTCAGAGGGTCTTTGGGGGGTTCGAGACATTACCCTTCGACTCGGTGCTGGTGTACACGGCCTCGTCGGTCCGAACGGTGCTGGGAAGTCTACTCTCATGCGCATGCTCACGACGGTGACGCCCCCGACAGAAGGAGCGATCTACTGGGACGGAACTCGGGTGAGCGAATCGCCCGGTGTCGTCCGAAGCCTACTCGGATATCTGCCACAGGATTTCGACACTTATCCGACGTTAACGCTTGAGGAGTATCTCGAGTACGTGGCGGCGCTACGGGGGCTTGATTCCGAAGCGGCGAGCGCGCGGATCGAAGCGTTGCTCGACCTCGTGAACCTCACCGACGTGCGTGATCGGCGCCTCGACACGTTCTCTGGTGGTATGCGGCAGCGGGCAGGGATTGCACAAGCGTTGCTTAACGACCCCGAGCTGTTGGTCGTCGACGAACCAACCGTCGGCCTCGATCCGGAGGAGCGCGTTCGCATGCGTAATGCGCTGGCTGACACCGCTGATGATCGCGTCGTGATTTTTTCGACACACGTCGTCGCGGACATTGAGGCGACAGCTGACACGGTTACCGTGTTAGAAGACGGGCAGTTACTCACCCACGCACCAACCGAGTCGCTGATCAAGTCCGTTGACGGCGATGTCTACGAATGCCGGGTCTCCCAGTCGACGCTAGAGCAACTCGGACAAGAGTTCCCCATCTGTAACACCGTCCAGCGGGCAGACGGCGTCGATGTTCGGCTCGTCGCGGAGGATCCGCCGACCACCGACGCCGAGCAGGTCACCGCATCGCTCGAAGACGCATATCTCCAAACGGTTACGCATGCGAACTGACGTCCGCCGAGCCTATCATATTGCTCGGACTGACATTATCGCTCGTGTTCGGTCGCGAAAGCTACTCATCTTTTTTTGCCGTTGTCATCTATGTCGGATACCTGATCAACTCGGGCTCGTTTGGCGTCTTCTATACGGTTTCCAACGGGCCGAACGTCAACGGCGCGCTGACCTCTCACCTCGTCGGGCTCAACGCTGGGATGGCCGGATCAGCGGTCATGCTTCTGGCCGGATTCTACGTGCTTCGCGGGTCGATTGAACGCGATGACCGCCACGGGCACCTCCCGGTGGTAACCAGTTCACAGACCAGTAAACCGGTGTACCTACTCGGAAAACTACTGAGCAACACCGCCGTCGGCGTTCTCACCGCAGCGGTACTCGCAGGCGCAGCGGTCGTCAACCACTCGATCTACGGGGTCGGTGCCACCGACCCAATTGCCATCAGCTGGCCAGTCTTTGTGATGGTCGTTCCACTTACCGTGTTTGTTGGCGCGGTCGCGATGCTGTTTGGCACGATCAATCTGCTCGCTGGAACCCTCGGTCGGATAGCGTACTTTTTCGGGGCCATCTTCTTGCTCTCCGCACAGTCGGCGCGTCCGGAAACGGCAGTCCCGGCCGCTGTCCCGACGACTGTGAAAGCGCTCGATATTGTCGGGCTCACCCTCGCGTACGATCTCACCTTCGAATCAATACAGGCCGCTGTGCCGGGATTCGAGAGTAGCTTCGCGAACTTCGGAACGGGTGGATCCAACGCGCAAACGTTCCGGTACGAGGGAGGCCCGTGGCCGGCGTGGTTCTTCGCTCAGCGATTGGGTACCGTCGCCGTCGGACTGGCCGTAACGCTTGTCGCGGCACTGCCATTTAATTGGTTTCGGACGACCGGCGGGGTAGTGGAGAAGGTACGTCGGCGCCTCCCGCTCGACGAGACTCCCCCTGAGACTGCGACACAGACAGCGTCCAATCCACAAACTCCAACAGACACGGCTGATCCGGCTGTGTCCCCTTCGCCTGTTGGTGATGATGTCACGATTCCTCCGGTTACCCGTCGTGGTGCCGGCGGGTTTCGGCGCGTCCTCACGATGGAACTTCGTCGTCTCCTGCGTGGACAACCGCGTTGGTGGTATCTCGGTGCGGGGCTGTTGGCGGTCGTGCCAGCTGGAATCGCCCTCACTGGTGGTGGCACTGAGGGAGCTGCCCGGGGGCTGCTCTCGTTGGTCGCGGTCTGGCCACTCTTCGTTTGGTCACAGATCGGCTCACAGACCGCTCGTCATGGGATTCGCCCTCAAGTTCTCACGTCCGACTACCCGGTTGGCCAGCTTGTCGGCGAGTGGATTGCCGGCTGTTTAATCACCATCGTCGTCGGGGCCGGTGCGTTTGCGATCGCTGTGGCCACAGGAGGTCCCACCGCACTCATCGGAGTGACGGGTCTCGTCATCTTCCCGCCGTCGCTCGCACTCGCTGCTGGGTTATGGACTGGATCGCCTCGGCTGTTCGAAGCGTTGTATCTCGGACTTTGGTACATCGGTCCGCTCAACGGTGGATTCGTTGCTGACTTTGCCGGCGTCACCGCTCGGGGCACGTCGTTGGGAGTCCCGATTGTCTTCGCCGCCGTCGGTGTTGGTCTTGTTGTTGTCGCCGCACAGACACGACGGGTGTACACGAATCTGGGCTAGCTTCCTTCAAAAATTCGACGCAAGTTATCCTGGGCCCTCCTCTGATTACGAATGTTCTATTCTCTCTCACGCAACATCAACAGCGCCCACAATCCCCAGGTCGTTGGCACAGAGAGCGCAAGCCCATTCAACGGCGAATACACCACTGTTCCAATAGCGAACGTCGCCACCAACCAAACCAGTAGTGCCAGCTCTTTCGATTGTATCCCCCCCAGCATCCGGATAGGTACTGATGCGGTTGATTCAAAATTGTACTGTCGCGTTTCAGTGCCGGAAACGCAGGTCTGTAGTCCACTATCCTTCATCACCGAAACCGATCTTAACATCCTCCCTGACCTGAAAGGCGAGGTTTTCGCCCCGAATTTTCTGTCATGGAGAAACTGTCGTCGCCGGCGCTGGGTGTCCGGCGTCGCTACAGTTGACATCCTCCTCCGCGTAAACGCGGACGAATCCCCCGGCTTCAGCCGTGGGAGGATGTCAAGCGCGTCGTGAACCGCCTCGGGGTCAAGCCCCGAGGCTTCCCGTTTCAACGACGCGACTTACAGGAACCGACAAAGACTGTCCTCCATCGGTTTCCACAGCGGTCGCAGTCTCCACGGGCGTCGATTCGGCCTGTCCCAGACCTAACTCTTGAAGGCCGCGAAAAAGAACGTTGTACGACGCATTCGCGTCTCTATCCGCCTCGAACCCGCAACTCGGACAACTGTGTTCCCGCACCCACAACGGTTTGTCCGTCTCGACACCACATTCAGCGCACTCTTTGGTCGTCCCCGCAGGATCTACTTGGACGACGTGCGTACCGTACAGGTCGCCCTTGTACTCCAGCATCTCGATGAATCTGCGCCACGCGGCATCCTGCTTATTCCGAGCGTTCCCACGCTGTTGAAGCATTCCCGAGACGTTCAAGTCTTCCACGAACACGGCGTCATACGTCGTGACGAGCCACGTCGTGAGCTTGTGCTGGAAGTCTTCAACCCTCCGCTTGATTCTGCGCTTAATCTTGGCAACCCCACGGCGCTGTTTCTCCCAGTTGTTGCTCCCGTGTTCTTTCCGGGAGAGATTGCGCTGCTCCCGACGCAGGCGTTCGTACTCGTCGGAGAGGTCAAGCCAGTCCACGCTGTTGCCGTCAGACGTGTAGATGTAGTTCTGGATGCCGAGGTCGAGGCCAACGCAGTCCTCAACATCCACGTCGTCTACAGCGGGTTTCTCGGGGAGCGTGGTGTCTTCGACTTCGAGGCCGAACGTGACGTACCACTCACCCGTCGTCTCTTTCTTCAGCGTCACCTCTTTGATGTCTGCGTTGTCGGGGATGGAACGGTGATATCGAATGGGGATGTCACTGATTTTGGAGAGCCAGATTGTGGCAGTCCGGCCACTCGTGTTTTTGAGTTCGAAGCCAGACTGCGAATACGT
This sequence comes from Halorubrum sp. CGM4_25_10-8A, assembly GCF_005435025.1. Lineage (NCBI taxonomy): Archaea > Methanobacteriati > Methanobacteriota > Halobacteria > Halobacteriales > Haloferacaceae > Halorubrum > Halorubrum sp. CGM4_25_10-8A. The sequence continues at coordinate 70,264 of NZ_SGTX01000006.1, forward strand.
CATACTCTGGTACTCGCTTGGGGACTTCCAGTTGAGCCACCCGACCTTGTGCCCGTTCTGCTTCTTCTCGGAGAGGTTCGAGAGGTTGTCGTAGAAGCGTTCGACGGTCTTCTGTAACGCCTTCGAGTGGACTTTGGAGAACACAGGCCACTCGTCCTTCCATTCGGTGAGGCGTTTCTGGTGTTGGTACGCCGAACCGATGTTGTCCTCGTCGGTGTCGAGGACACTGTATTCGTAGCGGGTGTGGTTGTATGCTTGGCGGTGGATGTCGATGTGGCGTTCCACTTCCGCAGTCACACCTGTTCGGTCAGGGTAGGCGCGGAAGCGGTAGTCATACCACATCGCCGTACCTCGATTATCGCTGTGTTGCTAGTTAATGGCTTGTGTCACGGAGTGTCGGCTTCATCCACGGGGTCAAGCCCCGTGGCATTCGCCTCGACAGCCTGTAAACTTTCAAGTCCACGGCGAACACAGTTCTGATAACTTCTTCCTATGTCTCATACACAAGACCAACCCAGCACGTGGCTCCTTGATATGGATGGAGTGCTGATACATGAGGAGGTTGCTCTCCCGGGGGCGAAAGAGTTCATCGGCCGGCTTCAAGAGCAGGACAAGGAGTTTCTCGTGCTCACGAACAACTCAATTTACACGCGTCGCGATCTGTCTGCCCGTCTTGCGGATGTGGGTATTGATGTTCCAGAGGAGCGGATTTGGACCTCGGCCGTGGCCACGGCACAGTTTTTGTCAAATCAAGTCCCAGATGCGTCCGCCTACGTTATCGGTGAGGCTGGACTGAAGACAGCGCTCCATAAGGTGGGCTACACGCTGACCGATACTGACCCAGATTTCGTCGTTCTCGGGGAGAGCCGCACGTATTCGTTCCAGAATATCACACAGGCCGTCCAACTGATTGATCAGGGCGCGCGGTTTGTCGCAACGAACCCGGACGCTACCGGACCCTCACCTGAGGGCCCACTCCCGGCTACCGGCTCCGTTGCTGCGCTCCTTACGGAAGCCACTGGGCAAGAGCCGTACTTCGTTGGCAAACCCAATCCAGTGATGATCCGGAGTGGCCTCAATCGGATCGGCGCGCACTCCGAATCGACGGCGATGGTAGGGGATCGCATGGACACCGATGTCGTGGCCGGCATCGAGGCTGGCCTGACTACGTACCTCGTACTCACTGGGTCGACTAGTCGTGACGAACTCACAGAGTTCGCGTACCGCCCGGACGATGTCGTCGAATCAGTTGCTGAATTGGTTGAGACTATATAATCTCCTGTATTGACCACAACCGGGCCAGAATATCTCACCTGCTGAGAATTTCAGCAGAGTCAAAAGGTATATTTTCGAAGCATTGCCGGACATCGCCTGTAGCGTCTTGTTTCGAAACTCGCACTAATTTGCGGTTTGCTGCTTTCGCTTCCACGAGACACACCAACGGATCATCGACATTCTTGACGAGAAGCGTTGTTGTTTCGCGGCGTGAAACACTGCTGATGGGTTGATGTTTCGAGGGCTATATGGTTCACGTAGCCGCCGGTCGGAGGCGGCCGACAACAAGTATCCGACTGTTGAGCTCGTCCCATCGCCGTGGCACAGTTGGTGGGATCTCTCATCACCTCCCCCTCCCCCGCTTTGGCGTTCACTGGCCGCCACTCACCCTGTGTATCGGCCCTCCACCGCCAGCGGCCCTGTCGTATTGTGTGCTTAGACTCAAGGAGATCCCTGCTCCACGATCATTTATGCCTTCCAAGCAGCGCCTGCCGAGCAGTCTTTTGCCCACGACTGAGCGACAACGAACCGCTCTCCTTCACGGTCTTCTCTGGATCGTTACAGTCTCAGCCGTTTCATTCCTTCTAGGAGACGCGCCAGTGGAGGCCATCTCTTACGGTGCCTTCTCCGGCATACTATACGGTATCGTAGTATACGTCTGGCAGCCATACTGACCACCCCAACGTACGGGCCAAACTGTTAAATTGCCACTGCGCGAAGAAGAGAACCTCTCGTCGGCTGAATACTGCTGAATCCAATATCACTTCGGTTTTTAAGATTCAGATATTAGTATTGACATCCTCCTCCGGGTAAACGCGGAGGAATCCCGAGCGGTGGGAGTTTCAGGTTTACAGTCCAGTCAGTGGACTACCAGCCCTTTCGGGCACGGGTAGTCCCACAGTGTCGGACTGGTGGACTGCTGGCCATGCCAACTGGCCGTTACCCCTATCCTCAACCGTGTACGGCGTCCCAGTGTTGTTTTTGCCACGGGGACGCCGGCAAGCGTCAACGGACTTGGGGGTATCGTCTGGTTTGCTTTGAGCAGTCGGCACAGACACACCCTTCGAGGATATGGCGTTCACCGACTGACCTTTCAGATACTGCCTCGTTACGCGGGCGGACGGGCCGCCTCCGAAGGACGGTTCGGAATCCGCTCCGTTCCGACCGATTCCTACCTTTGTATATAGCGGCCTGTCAGTTAAATCTCTGTCTGTGAAACTCGGTACAGACGTTCGGCTAGTGGATTGCTTCCCACTATGTCGGCTTCATCACCCGCCTGAAGGCGGGTGTATTCGCCTTCTAGCCTCTATAAATTGCGGTGTCGAGGCACACGACGAGTACTCCGCGCTCTTGTTATCGCTGTCCTCCCACAGCTCAGATTCCAATTCAACCTCTCTGTCCTCGAGTAGATTTCCGGTTCCTAGAGACAACTGTCGAGTGGGTCGACAGTTGAAGCAGTGCCTGCCGAACCCAACCGTGAGCAAGCAGTCTCGACGGAGCATTCATTCGGTCGGTCCATCGTTACGGAAGTGCGAAAAGAAAGCCCCGCCCTGAAGCCGGGGATGAATCTGACAGTCGCTGACACAACCAACTGATGATAGTACGGCCTGATATTCCTCGCTCGACCGCCTCAGCGGTGATAGCAGTCGTATCGCGTTAGATTTTCTGGAGCGAGAGGCGATACCCGAATCGGCGATGAGGATCGGGATCCGGCTCCACTTGGCTAACCTATCACCCGATCTGGGCGTCACGGAGACGGAGATACCCGATCGTAACAGGAACCACGATCCAGGCCAACAGGAGGAGAACCGGCAGCCAGACCGACGCGAACGGGTCCGTTCCGAAGAGCTGCCCCGCAACAGTGTTCCGATAGGCAGCCCTCGCGGCGCGGTTGGGCGGGAACAGCCCGACTAATTTCATCCACGCCGGCGCGCTGCCCTCGGTCATCAGACCCAGTTCGATGGCGCCGTACTGGATAGCACTCTGGATCAGGTTCCACAACGCGACCAAGATCATGTAGGCTCCGACGGCGACGGCGGTCGCACGACTGTCGCTCGAACTACCCGCGGAGATCCCCACTCCGATAGCGACGAACGCCACGCCCATGAGGCCGAGAAACCCGATAAATGCCGCCAGTGAACCGAACGTCCCACCCAGTATCGTGAGGACGACGAGACCAGTCACGAACCCGCTGATAAGCGTGGCGACGAGCATCAGGGCTGTCCGTCCGAGGAGCTTCCCGACGAGAACGTCCCGGCGTGACGGCGGCAAGCTCAGCAAGACTCGGAGCGACCCGGACTCCCGCTCGGCAGTGATTGCCCCTTTGGCGAGCACGAGCGCAACGATGGGAAGCATCGTCACAGCGAGTTGGAACGAAAGTGAGAACACCTCACCGGCTGCCATGTCGCTGGTTACTGCGAGGAGTGTCGTGATCCCGGCCGTCGACAGGAGGACGATTAAGATAACCGCCCACAGAGCCTTCGAACGACTGGCATCGGCCAAGTCTTTCCGGGCGATGGTGCGAACGCTCATTACGCGACACCACCCGGGACTACCGTCTCGGTCTGACTGTCCGTCGTGTCTTCACCGGTGTAGCTGGCGAACAGATCCTCAAGCGATGACTCCTCAATCCGCACGTCGGTGACCGTCGTCAGCTCGCGAACCCGGTCGATGAACTGGAGTTTCGCCGCTGGTTCAAGACAGGTTCCCCGAACGGTCCCGCCGCCTACATCGATGTCGCGTACGTTCGGGAGGTCACCCAGACTGCGCTCCGGTTGTCGGTCCACGTCGAGTATCACTTGCGCGCCAGTGTCGAGCTGGCGTCTGAGGCGGCCGATACTGTCAATCGCAACGAGCTCTCCCTCATTCATGATGCCGACTCGGTCGGCAACGGCTTCGACCTGTTCGAGAATATGACTCGAGAAGAACACCGTCACGCCGCGATCGTTTTCCGCCTGAATGATCTCTCTGAGTTCCCGGGCGCCGTTCGGGTCGAGACCGCTGGTCGGTTCGTCGAGGATGAGCAGATCAGGCGCACCGACAAGTGCCATCGCTAGGGCGAGTCGCTGGCTCATCCCCGTCGAATAGTCCCCGGCGGCCCGGTTCGCGTCTTCTTGTGAGAGGCCGACCCGATCGAGTAGCTCGTCGGGATCGTCGTCAGCGTCTTTCAGTTTGGCCGCGAGTTCCACGTGTCGCCGACCGCTCAGTCTGTCGTATAATCCGTAGTTCTCGGGAACGACGCCGATCCGGCTGTGGAGCGTTTCGCGGTCCTTCGAGACATCTAGTCCAAGCATGGACGCACTTCCACTCGTCGGTCGCACGAAGTCCAACAGCAGGTTGATCGTGGTGGACTTTCCAGCCCCGTTCGGACCCAAAAACCCGAAGATTTCGCCCGATTCAACGGTCAAATCAACACTATCGACAGCGGTCACGTCACCGAACCGTTTGCTCAATCCGTCTATTTCAATCGCGGGACCTGTCATTGTCACAACTTCACCGAACGCGGGAAACCTGTTAAACCGGAGGTCAGTGCTTCTAACTGTGAAACTCTGCTTACAGCATTATCGCGGAATTCGCTGCTACATATCGCCCATTCACCATTGATTGACACGCACTGAATGGAAACTACTCGTCTACTGCCTCGACATCAAACTTTGAGCGCCAGCGATAACGCCGACCTGCCCAGATGAACGTATCTCGGGTAAAGCCATACACTCCCAGTGGAACGGCTGCGATAAGCGCTGGCACAGCGAGGAGTAGTGACGCTCGGCGAACGCCGAAGGCAGCATACACACCTGCTGTTACTGCGGTAAGCCCCACTGCGAGGAACGGAAAGAATAGACACCCGACGAGAACGGCGGTCAACGCTCCGAAGGAGAGCTTCGCGACTCCGGGATCGTGGGTTGCGAAAATTTTATTGAATCGAACGTGTCGTTCGAGCGCCTGTCGAAGACTCCCACCCATTGGTACTTTGCGTACACGCCGAACGGACGTCACGTCGGTGTGCTCCCCGAGAAGGCCATCGTCGCTGATAGTCTGGCGGAGTTCCGAAAGAAACCCTGCCTCATCAAGATCACTTCGGTCAAAGATGACAGCTCCGCCCCAAGCGTGATCACCCACATACGTCCCGAGCGTGCCGCCGAGAACGTAAATCGGTACCAACAGGATCGCGAGTGGGTCCTGACCCACAAACGCCGGCAGTTCCGTCGTCGGACCGTAGTCAGCGTAGTCACGGCGGAGCTTGTCGAGCCAGTCGGGCGGATGGTAAAAATCGTCGTCGGTCCAGACGAGACGGTCGTGATTGGCGGCCTCCATCCCAGCAGCGATGGCATTCGCTTTCCCGGAACACCCGACGGGGTCGCCAGCGGGGACCAACCGAACGTTCTCAGGGAACCGCTCTCGGTCCGTAACCGGGTCGTCCTCGGTATCGTGGATGATGAGGAGCTCGTCTTCTGAACCCAACTGTGCGGCGACATCGCCGCAGGCGGGAGTCCAAGACACCGTCGGGAGGAGTATGCTCGTTGGGGTGTGCGTCTGTCCGTCCGACATCCGTACTTGAAACGTGATCGCTGGTATCAATGAGAGTTTCCGACGGCTTCTCTGAGTGAAGCCGGACAGAAAGCCCAGAACGGCACAACCTATATTGCCAAAACAAGAGATGGCACACGCACAGTGTCCGGGGTGGGAGATCCCGAAGCGCTCGCAGATTTGCTTGGGGACGAGTGTACGCGCACGATTCTCGTCGAGACAAAGAAGGAACCTTGCTCGGCGGCGGAGCTCAGCGATTGCGCCGGGGTCTCGGAGCCGACTGTCTACCGTCGACTCGAACGACTCCGCGAGTACGATCTGGTTACTGAAGATATCCAGCCAGTCACCGACGGGAAGAACTACAAACTCTACCGGACGGATCTCGATGGCATCGAACTCGATCTCAGCGAAGACGGCTTTGAGATTACAATTTCACGGCGGAAACGGATGGCAGACCGCTTCACGCAGTTCGTAGAGGGAAGCTAATATGCTCGATACACCGCTCCAATCGATTGATCTCGAAACGCTACGAACGATTCGACAGGTGAGCGAGGTGATCCCGATGATCATCGGTTTGGGGATCGGTTACCTCGCTTACACGGCATACCGGCAGAATCAGAGCCGTCCGATGTTGTACATCGCGATCGGATTCATACTGGTGTTGTTCGTTCAGGCCCCGCTGGCCCTCATCTTCACTTACGTCTTGGAACTTCCCACCGCGGTCCTCAATCTCCTCCTCCAAATCCCCGAATTCACCGGTCTGGGACTGATCCTCTACGGACTGTGGATGCCACGCCGAGACTGATACCACGCCCGAGCCCATATACGACGGTAGGTTGACTTCAACCAGTGAAGCCAGGGAAATCGGCCTTTTTCTATGCGTCCATGCGTTCAGGTGTCGATGACCGAAGCAGACACCGACACCAACTTCGAAGGAACCGGATCCCGGTCGGCCGATGACGACCGGCGAACTAATTACGGTGGAATCATCGGACGCGTCGCCTCCGTGCTGTGGAATCGAAATGAGAATCGCCCCCGCGCACTCTGGCGGATCCTCGGAGTGTACGTCGCCGCGCTCGTGGGGATTTTCGTGCTCCCGGCGCTGGCGCTCGCGGGCACCGAACTCCCGCCGTCTGTCAACGGAGCCGCGACCAACCTGATCGGTGCGCTCGTTGGACTCCTCCTCGCAGTTGTGTTCGCGAAGTACGTTGACCGGCGACCGCTGACCGACTACGGACTGGCGTTCGGCCCGTCATTCCTGAAGGACTTCGCCGCTGGCAGCGTCGTGGCTCTGGTAGGGATGGGTGTGGCACTCCCCGCGAGTCCGCTCGCCGGGTGGGCGACCATCTCCGAGCTGTTTTCGGGCGGCGTTGGCGCCAACGTGTTGCCGTTCGTCGCTGCGTTCGGAGCGTACACCCTCCAGTGGGCGTTTGTGGCCTTCTGGGAAGAGCTGGTCTATCGGGGCCTCATTCTGACGAATGCCGTCGAAGGACTCCGGAGTCGGTGGCTGTCCGACCGCGGTGCGGCCGTGGCAGGGGTGGTGGCGTCATCGCTGATATTCAGTCTCGGGCACTTCCCGGGGACGCTAGAAAAGTTCGGCTTCCGGGTGATGTTGGGGCTCCTCCTCGGCGCCGCGTACGTGTGGACCGACTCGCTGGCGCTGCCAATCGGCGTCCACTTCCTGATCAACTTTGCGATAAACAACATCTACGGGCTGGCGAACTTCGGTGAGGCTGCGGAGGTTCTGCCGATGCTGGTCCGGCCGACGTTCACCGGCCCGGCACAGTTCGTCGGGGTGTACGGGGCAGTCAACGGCGCAGCGGTGCTCTGTGTCGCTGCGCTCACTGTCGGATACGTTGCTCTCCGGAACGGTGACTTGGGGTCGCGGCTATCATAATATCAACAATTAGTCGTGGTGAATACAATCATTCCCTCCCGCGAATTGGGGCCCTATCAAAAGCAATAACAGGAGCAAAACCCACACATACCTTGATCGTCCCCACTCGGCATGGCCACAGCCACGCGGAACGATCACCTCCAAGACCGAAATACAGAACCAAATAACGACTTCTGGCGCCATGCCTTCGAGCAGTTCATCGAGACACTCCCTGAGGCAGCGTTTGTCGTTGACGACGCCGGCGACATCACCCAGTGGAATACGGCAACAGCCGATCTCCTCGGCCTCCCCGCAGACAAGGCAGTCGGGATGAACGCATACGACGTGTTCGGTACCGAGGGCGAAGACGAGACCCTCGCTGAAGAAGTCGTCCGCACCGGAAGACCCATCCGCGAAGACGAGTTCCGATCTGCCGAGCGTCCAGATGGAAGACAGGCACACGCCCGAGCGATTGCGACCCCGATCCAGACACCCACTGGCGAGGTCGTTGGGGCTGTCGAGCTGCTCTTCGACGTCACCACCGTCGTCGAACAGCGGCAGACGCTCGCCGACCTCCAGGAAGAGCTCTCGGACAATGTCGAGACATCCATGGAACAGCTGAGCGAGTCGACAACCGAAGTCGCGGATCGCTCGAACGAGATCACCCAGCTCGTCGACGAGCAAGCAGCCGAACTCGAAAGTACCCAAGGCGATGTCTCCGGATTCAGCGCGACCGTCGAGGAGATCGCGTCCAGCGCCGAAGAGGTCAGCAACCAAAGCGCCGAGTCGAGAACCCTCGCCGAAGAGTCCGTCGACACTGCGGGTGAGGTCATCGACCAGGTAGACGACACAGCCGAAAAATCGGCTTCCGTCGCAGACGACGTTGCGGACCTTAGAGACGAGATCGAAGAAGTCGAAGAACTCGTCGGCGTGATCAACGATATCGCCGAACAGACGAACATGCTGGCGTTAAACGCCAACATCGAAGCGGCACGCAGCGACAGTGACGGCTTCGCGGTCGTCGCCGACGAGGTGAAGAACCTCGCGAATCGCTCGCAGGACCAAGCTGACGAGATCGAAGACATCGTCGCGAGGATCAAAGCGAAGGCTTCCAAAACGACCGAAGAAGTCGAAACAGCCAACGACGAGATCCAGTCTGCGAGAGACGACATCCAAGGCGTCCTCGAGAACCAGAAACAGATCCTGACGGCAGTCGAACAGACCGAAAGCGGTATCAGCGAGATTGCGGCCGCAACAGACGAGCAGGCAAGTGTGGCCGAAGAGATATCGAGTGCCGTCAACGATGTCTCCGAACGGGCTACTGTTGTGAGTGAGGAGATTGCGGAGATCGCAGACGAAAATAAGAGCCAGACAGAGATGGTCTCGCAGCTGACCCAGCAGGTCGAACAGATTGACCACGAACTGGCGGAGGTCATGAACACGTCTGTCTGAGGCAGGCATATCGTAATCGGACCGACAGACAGCCAGACCCCACGTTTCGTTCCAAATCTCCAATTGTACGGCAGTCACGTCGTGCAGGTCGAAGCTCGAGGCACGAGCAAAGAATGCGCGTCGTGCGGTATGGAGACAGCGAAACCAATCTGGGTTAGGGAACACTCCTGTCCGTCGTGTGGATTTGAGACAGACAGGGACGCGAATGCGGCGATGAACGTCCTGCAGAGAGGCTTTGCTGAATTAGGGCTAGGATGGCCTGAAGACACGCCCATGGAGACTGTGACCGCTACGGACACGACTCACTTCGAGTCCGTGTCTGTAAGTCATGTCGTGGAAACGGGAAGCCTCGGGGCTTGACCCCGAGGCGATTCACGACCGCCCTCTTCGTGTTCACTCTCACTCGGTCAATCGCTCGGTAACCACGAGAACTTGGCGCGGGAACCCGTACAGTGATGATTTTCCGTCTCTCGGACGCTTGAAGATCGACACCCTCCCCGCGCTAAAGCGCAGGGCTTTCTCCTCGATTCTCCGTAAGTTTCTGCCCGCTGATTGATATTAATCCATCACTTCAACGTACGCCTCGACGAGGACACGAGTGGGGTCGTTCGCTCCCGCATGGCGTCGGCGTCTCTGGGTACGCTCGGTCAGTCTCGCCGAAGGGTTATACCGGCCAGTCCCTTGTAGATAATAATGAGGCGGAACTCGGACGACGAGGACAAACCCGGTGGTGAATTCAACGGGATTGAAGACCTGCTGTCCGGAACGAACGGCGACGACGCCGCGGTCGACGTTCACGAGTACGACGAGGAGATCCGGGTAGTTGCAGACATCCCTCACGCTGTATCGGACGACATTACCGTCCAGTGTGACGGACGAACCGCAGCGATTCGGGTGGCGAGTGACCCACGACCGTTTGTTGTGCGCGTCGACCTCCCGTCCTACGTCGATGACACCTCTGGGGAAACGCAGTTCAACAACGGTATCCTTGAGGTGACCTTCGACCGCGATACGGACCCCGCGAATATCGGATTTCACTGAATTGATCGCCCCGAGGGGTGGCGTTCGCGAACGATCGAGGATCTCACAGCTCGTCAGCCGTGCTAACGTGCATTCCGACGAACTGCCACCCATTAGACGACTTCGTTAGTGTCCCGCTCCACCGTGTGTCGAACTCGTGACGCTCTCCAGATTCTGTATTGATCCAGCCCATTGACACAGTGTCGCTGAACCAGGCGTGAGTCCCGCGCTCACTGACTCGAAGTGCGTGACTAGTTACGGTCCACTCAGCCGTTGTTTCGGTCTGGGTGCGGAGGCCGGTTTGGATCTGTTCGCTCCCGACGAGACGCTCCGAGATACCAAACTTCACGAATGCGTCGTCGCCATCGTGCTCCTCGGCGAAGTACGGGGCAAGCGGGTCACCAGCCCGTAGTGCGTCGTAGTACTCTTTGACTGTCGATCGGGCATCCATGTGACAGACGAGGAGTCCAATAATCAAGTGTTCACGGGTCGCTCACCAGACCGAGATTACAATCTTAAACAAGGTCTCAAGCAAGGATTCCCACGCCGTCATCGAGTTCAACGGAGCGGACCAGTGAGGAGCTAATGTTGCTATTGGGCAAAATCCATACAAACGCTAGAACAATATCTATTGGTATGGTCGACAGCCCTCCTCGAATTGCTCTCATTATACTCGCACTGGTTTTAATCACAGTTCCATTCTGGGCACCCCCGCTAGACATAACAGGAACAGAATACGAGTATAGCGCCACACAGCTCACCGTTGAAGATGACCGAATACAGATTCGACAAGACTCACCGAGACTCAGACAAATCGATGGACTCGACTGCTTCAGAGAGCGGTCCCCGACCAGAATCTGTGGTTTTGAATCCGGGCTGGCCGGTGAGACATCGGGTCTCGCACCGTATCCCGGGGTTCGGCACGTCGCCGGAGACCCGTCGCTTGCTTCCCAAGATCGGTATCTTGCGTTCCCCAGCGACGGGCGTGTCTTCAAACGTGTTACAGGCTGGAACGAGTCGGCGCAATCTTATCGTCTCACCTTGGAGCGAGTAAATGCCACACAGGCGTTAGAGGACGTTTCTCGCCCCGTTGACCAGTACTCACCAGCAGTCAAGCAGGCGGTTGAGACTGGGGGTAGTCAGTCTCGGACGAATCTTCAAGAAGCGATTGTAGTTGACGCTAGCGGGCGATATTACGCGGTGTACACCTCAGGCACGACGTCGCTTCTCTCCGAAGAGCCAGACTCGGAACGTGTGCTCGGGTTCTTGACAGTCATTGGCGGTGCTATGCTACTGTTCGGGGCGGGAGCGATGGGTACCGATCCAGCATCCGGGATAGGCGACTAAGCTTTGCTACCGTTGTACCGGCCGTTCAAGAATATCGAATACATCGATAGCTTTGTACTCACGATTTCGCTGCTTGCCAGTCACTTCGATAACAATGCCATCCGATTCGAGTTCTTCAATCGCATTGTAGGCAGTCTGTCGACTTACGTCGAACCGATCCGTGATGTTGTCTGCGGTGAAGTACGGCAGTTCAAACAGTTCGCGGGCGAGTTTGTGACTTGTCTTTTGATTCGGATACTGCGCTTCGTACTCTCGCCGGAGTTCGAGTAATTCGAATGTTCGCTCGTAGGAGTCCTTCGCTTGCTCTTCAATGCCTTTGATAAAGAACGCAATCCAGTCGCGCCATTGGCCTTCTTCGCTAACCGCACGCATCGTCTCGACGTACTCCTGCTTGTTTCGATTAAAATAGGCACTCGGATAGAGGTACAGCTCAGACAGATAGCCAGCCTTGTGTAACTGGAGGACGATTAGAATCCGTCCGAGACGACCGTTGCCGTCCGAGCAGGGGTGAATTGTCTCCAACTGATAGTGAGTGATCGCAAGGTCAACCAGGGGGTGGTACTCGCCGTCCATCTGAATATATGCTTCAAGCGAGTCCATTAGCTCCGAGACATGATCCGCCGGTGGTGGCACAAATGGGGACTGTCCGGGACGGGGCGACGGAATATGAACATCATCATCTCGCCACTCACCAACAACGTCCCCCTCGTTCCGAACTCCGTCGAGTAATGTTTCGTGGAGTGATTTGAGCAGTTCGACCGAAATCGACTCTCCTTGTTTAATCGCGTCAAATCCATCACTGAGTGCGCGCTCAGCGTTCAGAACCTCCTGTAAGTCACGGCTCACACGCCCAGAACTGCCTGATTTCTGGCGTGTATGATACGCGTAGACTTCGTCCATCTCGACATCTGCGCCCTCAATTTCTGCTGTTTCGACTGCTTCGAGCCGGAGGAGCGACGTATACAGTACCGGCGAGAAATCGACAGTGGGACTAATCCCGTCGATACGTCCCAACTGGAACGTCGCATCTGATATCGTCGCTGTGAGATCCTCGTCAATCTCAACCCGCGATGAGAGGGGCAACTTCTCTGGAATATAGTAGGGATGCGGATGCGACTGTTGGTAGTGCCCCGGCGCATCTGGTGGCAAATCCTCTGCTCTCATTTTGAATTACTTTGTCTCTGATACGACTTAATCATACGGCTTATAAACAAATTTGGATAAGCGGGATCGAAGACCGCTCCAAATCAAATTCCAGTCGTTGTGCTACAACTATATCCGCTTAATCTAGCTGAGACAAATAGTGTCGACGGTTGCGCTAATCCCACATGAACAGTGGATACCGACGGTGCCGGCGGTGTGTTGTGATGTCTGAGATTTCATATCGATGGCGGGGTCTTCACTTCGAAGTTGGTGTGTGATGACATTGAAGAGGTAGAGAATTCATTTCGATGAAGGGGTGTTCATATCGACACCACCCCTTTCATCTCGACAAGGGTTATGAACTGGCTGTTTCAGAAGTCGTGCGAAATAGTTCGAGGTCCTTGTCAAGGAGATATGAACGACTATCCAGAACAGTAGTCCCACACAGCGAACACCACTTCTCAAAGTCTTCCGCTCCAGACTGGTCTGCGATGTTACGTAGTGTTCTGCTTTGTTGAATCCGACGACGGCACGGGGATACCAACAGTTGAAGGACTGACTCGGTTGCTCTTCACCGCTGATGTGCTGGGTCGAGCTCCCCGATACTGACTCCCTTCTCACCTCTCTAGCAAGATTGTCTCTCAGGATCCACTCGATAGCGACACTGAACCAACCGTATTGTGACCCAATCCCGACGCCTTCTGCGGACTCAACAGAGCAGCTTACTCTGAAAGCTAATCCAGCGAGACGTATTCGCGCCGCGCACAGGTGTTACAGAGCATTCTGTCGGTGCCGTCACCGTCGGCAGGTCCCACTGTCGAGAACGTTACAGTAGGCGGCTCACGGCTACACGACGGGCATGTGAGTTCACCGTCCTCGTGCGGATCGAGCAACAACGTAGGGATGTTATCTCTGTAGACCTCGGGGTAGCTCTTACTCTCGTCGTCGATCTCCCACTCGTGAGTATAGGTATCGATGACGGAATCATCTGAATCTCCTCGAAGCCCTTGGACATATTCCTTTGCAGACCCGATAGGCACCTCGTCATCGTTGATACGCGCTCTCAGTTGCGTGGTGAACCAGTGCCGGCACCAGTGCGGCGTCACACCCCCCTCCACGTCCCAACCATGCTCCTCTGCAATACCGACAACTCTGTTGTATATTCCCTGCGTCCCCAACCTGTCCCCAATTTTAACGTCATGCCCTCCGTTCCCGAAGACTCTGACAATCGGATTGGCTGGCGATTTTGAGGTGGGAGCCAGCCCTAGGTACCACTCGAAGAGGTTGACTGTCTCTTCATCAAGCGGGATTTCGCGGTACGATTCTGGCTTGTTACCATTCTTACGCTTCTCACCGTTGACTGTGTCACCCTCACTAATCGACGAATCAATGTAGATCGTATTCGGTTTATCTCGTATTTCTGGCCGTGGTGTGTCGAGTGCAGCAGCAATTGGCCGGTCAAGATTTACGCCACGTTCGTCAAGATTCGACAACTCAGAGCGTCGTAATCCAGTCTTCAACAGCACTACGAATACGAATAGCGTGACAGGATGGTCAATATTGAAGATCGCTCGGCGGAGATAATTGAGTGGAACCTCCAACTTGTTGGTTGAGTCGTCGTAGCTGAATGGGTCAGTGTCGAGTGCCTCTTGGAATGGGTTGCCCTCCCCAACTTCTGGCGTTTGTTTCAGGTCATCCACCATTTTACGGATGGCACTTACATTATATTCAGCGGTTCTCTCTTTGATATTCTGTGCGCGTAAAAACTCGCACCACTCAAGAGCTTTTTTCTTCGTGATCTCAGGCAGCGTGTAGCCCTCCTGTTTGAGAAATCGCTGTAGGTTATCCCACGCAGTTTCATACTTCCTCTTTGATCTTGGTCCGATTTCATTGCCCCGAAAATAGAGATAGTATTCAACTAAGGACTCATCGTCTTGCCGGGGCCGAGTGTCAGATTTGAAATCGATAGTCATCTGTAGATCCCGAACCCATCTCGCTTTATTTCGGGGTCGTCCTCAACGATATCCATCATCTCATCTCGAAGAATCTCCTCCCAGAACTCGTCAGTCATATCGACAGCATTCTCGGCACCCTCTGGGAGAAGTTCCCGAATCGTGATTGGCGTGAACTCCTCAGATGACTGTAATGTTGTTGAGTGGCGAGGATCGTTATCAACAACCGACATCATACCCAATTTTAGGAAACATCGCCCAGCTTCGGCATCAGAGCCGAACCCGTACTGTTCCTTCAGTTTATCAAACAAATCTTTCTCTGGCTCTGGAATCCCTAATTGGAATCTTCCACCTTGTTGGGGTAGAGTAATCGAAACAGGTTCCATACACAGTATTACTGATCACGGGATAAAAATGTTGCTCGATGAAAATAAAGTCTATTATATATATTGCTTCAGCAAAAAAGTGTTGTGTACTGAAGCAATACTCCATCGCCTAGTAAATATCAAAAAACAAAAACGCAAGACTGGAGCGGGTGCGTTCTACAGATTGAAACATGCTTTTACGGTATCTTTTACTTCAGTACACAAACTTAACTACTGATCGGGCCCTCAGTACTCTACAGTAATACTAAGCATCTTGGGTCTAACAGTGTTGTATGGCCGATTCTGATAAACCAAAGGAGGGGGACAAAACACTCGTACAACTCGAGTTTGGCCCGCCGAAATACAACGCAGCAGTTCCACTTAAAGCTCGGCGAGCGATCGGGGCAATCGATGAGAATCTGGAATATGAGAAAGGTGAGCGAGTTGAAAAGGTTGTTGTCCAAGGCGAACTCGAAGTCACGAATGTCTACATGAAAGAACTGTAGCTGAGAATGTACGTGTTAGCCCTAAGAGGGGCTGACACGGGTCACTAGTTGTTCAGCGCTGTCTACTTTGGACAAACTGGGTAACTACCATCAGTATCCTCGATATGGGGCAGCAGTAGACTTTTCACCCATGTTTACCCATGTATGTGGTATGAGCATGGCTGAGAAGATCGAGATTGGCCGTCAGCAGCCGCTCGAAATGGACTCTCGAGGGCGGGTGACGATTCCAGCTAATATCCGGGAGAAGCACAAGATCCAGCCAGAGGAAGGCAAAGAGATCTGGGTCGAAGTGGAGCTCAAGTGGGCGGAGATTGAAGACGACGGGGGTGACAGCTAGAGCTGACGCTGGTTGCGGCGAGTGGACTGGGGCAGAGAAATTGGATCTACCCCACTCCAGGTGGACTACCTTGGCCGGGCTATGTCCACCTCTTGCTTGTCGTCCTGGGTATTAGGGTCTTACTGTTACTAGACCTGATCCTACGGGCTGATGCCAATAGTGTCGTGAGCCCTGGTAGCACGCGAACAGCGATCCCATCTGCTGCTGATCACGACGGCTGTCCGACCAGTAGCCCCGTAGTTGGAGGGTTCTGTGAGTAAACCCACCACTAGCGGTGCGATAGACACCGGATCGGCCGGTACAACTCCGGGGATCGACGCCGGGATCACCTACTTGCAGACATCAAGTCTTGACGGGATCGACATTCGTGACCCAGAGTCGACAGCAACCGGACTCTGGACACAACTTACAGATCCGTGGACCGATGGCAGCCTCGTCGAGGAGATAATCGTCGCAGTACGCGATCTCACTCGTGGAAATACTCCTACAGAGGCGCGCGCCCAGCTCGTCGACGCCCTCAGAGAGGGTGCGCTTGATGGCGCGCTGGTAGACGTCTTCTTCTCATTCACCGGCAATGTCAACGACCGCTGGTTCTGGAAGGCAGTCACACTACTCTCGCAGTTAGGAAGTGGCCGTCCAATGGGGTTCCGGTCGAATCTCGAGGACTGTAGCGCCGCGCTTGGTCCGCTTGTCGCGACAGAACGCACACCGACTATCTCCATTCGTTTCCCCGCTAACTTCCGTGACACCGACGCAGAGACGCGACAGTCGTGGTGCAAGCTCGTCGCGGCGCTGGGGCGCGCGTGTGACGTCCGGTTCGTCTGCTCCGGCGTTGAGCGGGCGTGGCTCGCTGAACATCATCGCGACGACCTCCCCGGCGTTAGCGAGCGTCTGGGTTCAACCCCTCCTGAGACCGAACTCGCAGCGGCACTCGATGTGGTCGACGACGGCAGTTGGCACGCACAGACACTGCGGCTCCTCGCGACAGACGACACTGAGACGCTCGCCTACAGCCGCCTCTACAGCGAGTTCTGCGTTGGGCGCTCACGCATCCGACAGATCATCGGCGACCTCGTCGACGTCGGCCTCGTCGAGACATTCGGCTCCACGCAGAACCGGCGCGTCGAGTTGACAACGGCCGGACGCCAGTTCTATGAGCAGGAAATTGCCGTACAGAAGCGGCTTGGGGAGTGCGTTAGCAACTCTCGAAAGCTCTGCAATAATAGCCGTGTAATCCCGCGTACACACGGGGAGGGGCCGGACCAGCCTGAGACCGCACCACCCAGCACCACTGATCGTCACCGCCTCCCGTCTCACCACGAGACCCGTTATAGCAACCGCCGTACGGCTGCGGCAGCCCTTGGAACAGCGGTTGAACCAGGGGTATCAGTAGTCAATTACCCAATCGCCAAGCAAGATGATCGGGCGGAAGGCCGCTGGCACCATGAGGACGATCACCTCGTCATTAGTGCCGAAGGTGATAACCCTCTACAGGTGTGGACGACGCTAGCGTTAGCTCTCGCCGATCATCGGACCTTCAACCAAGTCCTCACCAAACAGCGCCTCAAGGATCACGAGGTACTCGACATGCTCGAGGACGGTAAGACAGTCCTCCGCGGAATGCGGAATATCGGCTGGCTCTCTGAAGAGATCAGCTCCTACGACGACTTCCAGGAGGTGTTTCTCGAGGCTGCGAACGAACTCGGTGATCTCACCAAAAGGTACGCCGAAGCTGAAGATGATGACCTCCGCGGCCCAATCACTCGGGATGCTCTCGGGCTGGCTGGCTCGCTGACGCATCTTCTTGATCTCGTCGACGTGGAACTCACTCGAGTCGTGAAGTTCCCCGAGTTCTCCCGGCGCTTTGATGACGATCGTCGCGACGCCCTGTTCCGGTCGCTCTCCATCGGCTCAGCGATCGGGAGCCGCTATGGTCACCACGTTGCCTACCGGCAGCTGTTTGAGGAGCGTGCTGACAAACGACGGCAGGCGTTCGATCCGACCGTTGATGCCGCCGACCCGTGGGCTCGACTCATCGGCTCCTGGACGCTGGTCGGAGACTTCGCTGGGAAGACCGAGGCAGTTGCCGACACCCTTCGCGAGCATTTCAGTGGTCTCGATCCCCATGACGACGCTCCAGAGATCGCCATCCGCAGTGAGGTGCGGACTGAGCCGACGCGCCGGCAGGTTGCTGAGACGGCCCGCCGGATGCTTGAGACGAGGGATCTCCGGCTCACCCCGGAGGCGACGTCCATCCTCCACGGCCTCGCTCGGACACCATTCGATGTTGCCGACGCACTCCAGTATCTCGCTGGCGACAATGAGGGCCGTCGCGTCGACGCGGCTGAGATTCGCTATGCCCTCGCCCAGCTGGATCCTGGACGACTTCTCCGTGGATTCGACGGCCGGCAGACTACGCCCCGCAAACTTGTCTCGACGCTCCTCGAGGCTGACCATCCGGTGACCAGTGCTGAACTCGATGAGCGAGCCGGAGTCTCCAGCCGGTCGCGACGAGATCACCTCGCCGATCTCATTGAGGTTGGTCTCGTTGAGAAGACCGAGCGAGGCTATCGTATTGTTCTCTCGTTCAATACCATCGATGGACCGAATGCCGAGCGCTACACCGACGTATGGCCGACACTCGTCGTAGATCCGGAGAGGCCGACAGTCCACGTCGCTGCGAAGGTTCTCCGCATCGGTCGCGACCATCACGGACCGGATGGCGCTGTCGAGACGGTAGGATGGCCGTATACCGGCATCAGTGAACCGCCTGACCTTCGTGAGCTCCACTCACCACGGCCATATCTTGATGACATCCTCCCGGCACTGTGGGGGGTCCGTAACCGGGAGGAGTACGTCACTGACTCAGACATCGTTCCTGCCCGGAGTACTGCTCCACTTCATGCCGGGCCGTCTATCGAACAGACGGCGCTCTAGGAAACAACTGAAGGTGATGACTTAGGATAGCGATCGCCTACGTGTGTCATTTGGTTCGCTGATATCTTAAATACACTCAGGCCTCAACACTCTCGTCACCATTTTTAGAGTCGTTATCTTCACTAAGATCCTCTGCATCGATTTCACCGTCGAGATATGATTCTCCTGTTGCGGTGATCGAGTAGACACCATTACCTAGTTCCTGAATGAGGCCGTGTTCCCTCATACGGTTCAAACGTTTTGAGACTCCAGATTTGCCAATACGGATATAATCGTGTTTGGAGAGCGGAGTTGGAGAGGTAGGACCATCTTCCCGCATGATCTCCAGAATGCGATCATCCCAAATAGTCATCCAGCTCGCACTCTTCCTCATGGAAACGATATTTCCATGTGGAAACTTTACCCCTCTTATTAGGTCTAAAAAGAAACCTCAGTTCTTCTTGGACTATCCATTAACTATAAGATATTTCGTTTCTTTTCAGAAACCATGGAACCCGAGTGGTGAACTCTTGGCTTGTAAGAAACTGTAGGAGTCCTTGCTGCGGTGACATCACCACCCAGCCGGTCGGGTCCTGTGCTGAAACCACAGAATCATGCTAATACTGCCGACTGCGGGGATTAAGCCCTGCGAGACGACTAGCGAACCGAACGCCCACAACCATGGCTGCCTCCTCTATGGAAACCCCCACGTTAGGTGCGACGCTACTTTCCGCAGCCTGCACTGCACACGTGTGCGGCCGCGTTCAGCAACTCCGACGACACCACTGACTCTCCAGACGAAGGACAGGGGTGAGGCATAATGACACGGCCCGCGATCGATCTCGAAACACACGTCACACGCGATCGTCCCATCACACAAACGGAGGGGTCTATCCAAGTAAGTCAAGACGAGGATGACGCGTCACTAATCACGCTCAGTTTCGGCGGCGGTTGGGGAACGACGTACGCAGAACTCACACCTACGGAAGCACGGGCCGTCGCAACTGCGCTCGAACACACGGCAGTACGAGCAGCCGCTACCCGAACGGAGGACGCGCAACATGAGTGACCTCAGAGACGAACTCCGCACAGAGATCGACGCACTAGGTGGTACTGACGACAGGGTCGATATCGATGTCGATCACGACCCTGTGAACGGGCGGTGGCTCGAGAAGAAATTCGCAGAAGCGCTTGAGCGATGGGGATATCACACGGCCCGCAATAAGCATCTTTTCGGGCTCGAAACTGACGTTATCGGGCGGCGATCTCGAATGCGTAACGATCCAGATGACTTCATCGTCGCCGAGTGCAAAGATTGGCACACGACCCTAGTCGGACGCGAGGCTGTCGCGTCTATCTCTCACCGAGCGTTGCTCGCTCGGGCGATGCCCGTCTTGGTCGTCGCATGGGGCGTGACCACACCTGCGTGGTGTCTTGCCCAACTGCTCGATGTCCGGATCGTCACCATTGGTGATCTATCCAAGGATTCACTCCCACCACTGACCGAACACCGGCCGCCTACGGGTACGTTCCGGACTCGTCGGGAACCATGCGTGAGCGAACTCCGAAATCACCTGCCATACCTACTGAAGCGACCGAGCGAACTGGACATCGAGGCACCCGTGTTCTTCAGTGGCGGACGAGGGCCATGTTACGTGCCAGATCGAGACGGCAACGACGAGTACGCCAACGCCTACGACGCCGACTACAACTTTGGGTGATTGCTTGCCTAAAGCGAGTAACCCATCTGTCTTTAGAGGGTACACTAGAACTCTTGTCACAGTGTTTATTTCAGGATCTCACAACCGAATTAGCCGTGAAAACGAGTGTGCGTACTGACCGACACTAGATGCTAGAAACCCCATGGACTATCTTAAGTTGAACGCGGGAGCGAACTGCTAAACTGCGACCGTCGCAGCACAAGAGTTGATTCCCGTCACTATGAACTGTTAAATCTCACAGAAATCGAGTCAGGAATCGACTCAGAATCAATTCGTCCGGTTTTGACGTTCCACACCCAGTCGTACGCTGTACCGCATTTTCCACAATATTCACCCGCGGAAGGTGCATAAGTATACGATCCGCAATTCTGGCACTGAACGTCCTCAAAAGGTGAAACCGGTTTCTCGACATCGTAGGTCTTTGTATTCTCTTCCCCTGAATCTCGCAGCGGATCACTCTCGTTGTCCTCCCATACTGTGACGTACTCCTCATAGAGATCCGCAGGAACGAATCTAAACTGCCGGTTCTTCGATCGAAGTTGTGTGTCCCATTCACTCGGGGAGGATACAGTTACTGACTCGATAGTAATATCGAATTCTGAGAAGATGTTGTCGTAGGCCATGTCGATCCCGTATTGACTAACGACATGGTCCAGTCGTTCAGTGACAGTTGGCCCATTTCGCTTGTGCTGATCAGGGTAATCTGCTTCGAAGTTCACGAACAGTACTACACCGTCGTCTGCGAGCCACTTTGAGAGGTTCATCGTCACCGGAACGGACTGCTGGGGATTCCAGACGTCATCTTCCATTGTCCATTCGACGAGCGCGCGATTCACTGGGTCCGACTCGCCAGTAAATCGTTCTTCCCATGGTCGATCGTTCCACACAGAGCGTTCGAGGTCATGGTGCCACTCCGTCGGCATCGTCGCCGGGACTTCGCTCTGATACTCGCCGATCTGCCTTACTTCGAACTGTGGCTCCCAATCGGTGTGTGGCGCAACGTGGTCAGGCCACACGACGTTCTGCGCTCGGTCACGGAATCTATCGGCATCGAGAAGACACCGTTCGGTAGAGAAGTCATCTTCAAAGAGCCAGACAACTGCATAGTCTTGAGCGAGATAGTCGGCGAGGACATCTGATTTGTCTTTTCCGAAGTTTCGGTACTGGACTTCAGCGATCAACCCAGTTCCCAACTGAGGATCGCGCCCCTCAAATTCGATTAATGCGTCTGCCTGTCGGTATTTCGTCTCATCACTCTCCGGTGCATCAAGTTTGATTTCCGGGCCGTGACGTTCGAGGTCGTTGAATTCAATCCGGAGTTGTGATACAGCGAGGCTCTTCAACTTCGCATGGACTGCGCTTTCACCGCCGACTGCGTCACAGTCCTTTTCACGACTGTGATGTTTGAAGTGGCGAGCAGTACCGTCGGATGCCGGACCCCATGGAAACATCGCTTCACCACAGTCTGGGCATTGAACCGTCGTTCCGTCTTCCACGCCTTCTGGAATTACTCGTCGGCTGTCTAACGTAGCAATGAACGGCATTTGGTCAGTTCACGCTGTTGAGTCTAGTCAGTGATAGTGTTATTGGAGGAATAGTTTCTGGAATCGGTGAGAGACCTGTACTGAGCGATTGAGGAAGCAAAACTGTCAATTACTGTTTGCTTCAACAAAGCCGGTTGTTCTTAACTACAGCCCGTATTTATATATAAAGTTCATATAGTAGTGAGCCGTCTCATGGCACATGAGCCATGAGACAGAATCGAACCCCACACAGGGTGTGTCCATATCTGTTCCAATACCCGCCTCAGACGCAGATTTATTCAAAAGCAAGGCAACGAACGACATCTTGCTATTTTTAACGAACCACCGATTCAAACAGTTCTCACAGCGTGAGGTAGCTGACCAGATTGACCATTCCCAACAGACGGTTCGGAGAGCGGTCAATACCCTCATAGAGAACGGATTAGTGGTTGAATCGCCCGAGGGTAATCAACGGCTCGTTCAGATTAACCGCGACCGACTCACTGTTCCAGACGATCCTCTCCTCCGAATACCGCAACTAGAGTTCCACAAACCCGTGAAGGCCGCCGTCGACGAGCTCTCTGGCCGTCTCAACGGCGTCATCGGAATCGTCCTTTACGGAAGCGTGGCGCGTGGCGAAGCCGATCGTCGCAGTGACATTGACCTCTGGGTGCTCACCACGAACGAACGAGCCCCAAACCAACGGGAGGCGAACGCTGTTGGCCGCGACCTCGAAGACGCCGAGTTCGACGGCAACAGGTATGCGTACGACATCGACGTTGAAGCGGTCCAAGCGATCCCCACGTATACCGAAGACATCCGGGAAATTGTCGTTTCAGGAATCCCGATCTACAGCACTAACAAGTTTGAGACGGTCGAAAAGTTCCTTCTCGAGGAGGGTGGTAGCGATGAGTAACAGGTCTGTATTGAGCGATCTTGATCCGGGCTTGTGAACTATTCTATGACGCCGCGAGCGAGATGGCTACTCATGATCCGCGGTCACGCTACTGTCTCGGAACAGTACTTTCGCCCCGCTTGCCCGAACTATAAGACACAGAGTCTCTAATTTTGAGCAGAGGGAGCACCGCTGAGTCGGTTTCAACAACCGGATCAGCTCCAAAACAGTGTCACACGCTCCCTCTCCCCCTCGAAGTAGCCCGTGAACTCGTGAGAATGACCACTGATGACCCAGAGACCGTCCGTGGCAGCTGTTCATTCTGCGGCGAGACAGTTACCGATCGACACGCAATCATCCACTATGAAACGACTGACGGAGAACCGGGCGTGTGGGCCGAATGTCCAGGCTGTGGCGAGATCGTTGACCCCACCGATGCTCAGTAAACAGTTCATCCAGCAGATCGTCAGACCTGAGCCGTCATCAACAGTTCACCACGAATGCCGCCACTGTGGATACAGCGTGGAGAAGGGCGTCGATGAATGCCCACAGTGTGGTTCTCACGAGATTGCGGCCTACGATATCGAGTGATCGCTGAAGAGCTCACAGTTGGTAGAGTGGGTTCAATACCTTATGTATCATCCAAGCGCTAAAGTGGCTCCAATTGTTACATAAGGTATGAAGCAGCCATCACCACCGGCCTCGCTACCGAAGTATCTCGCGGAGGGGCTCCCGAAACAGGATACGGAAACACTCCAAGAGGTACAAAGCTACGTCGAGGCGCTTATCGAATACCGTGACCAGTCGGTCGACACCGACGAACTTCCCGAGACTGCCGAGCCCGTCGACGAGCCTGATAACGGCGGCAACGGAACCGTTGTCAAAGAGAAGGTCACCTGTGGTGATGACAGCTGTAAATGCGCCAGCGGGAACCCCGCGGATATGCACGGGCCGTATCTCTATCGCTACTATCGCGAGAATGGGACGATGAAATCGGAGTACGTCGGGAAACCCGGAAGTGAGTAGGAGTGGATCGAGACGGCCAAAATTCGACGACGCCGGCCCTACAGGCGGTCGGTGATAAATCGACGTTAGAGCGCCCGTGAGTCGTGTGCGACGATGCTAGCAAACGCGACGTTCTCTTGGACCTGCTCAATTTCGACTGTCGGCTCATCACCTGGTTGTCCGCCGGGGACGATCACGACGTAGCCGCGTTCAACCTTCGCGATGCCGTCGCCCTGATCACCAGTCGTTTCGATCGTCACGTCGCGGACCTCACCTTCGTCTACGGGAGGACCGTCCGACGTTGGAGCCGTATCTTGTGTAGTCGATTGCTGTTGCTCTTGGTGAGTCTTCTGGTCTGTCGAGGATTCCGACGCCAAGATCGCGACGCGGTACGTTTCGTTGGCAGCGAGCGTGTCATGTTCGATTTCACTCGCCGGAATATCGACGACATATGACCCATCACGTTCTTCGAGTTTGCTGTGTTGAATAGCGCCCTCCAAGCGATGATGAAGCGACACCAGATTTGAGACCACCCCCCCCAACCGCTCACAAGGTGGCTCAGATTTAGCCGAGCTACAAACTACCGCCATTCAGAGCAGTTGATGCATCACGTATAACAATCCGTCCGGTCCGTCTTTTATTCCGTTGCGGTAGACACAACGCGCCCCTTCCTGTCGGATTCGAGTATCTATTTGTTCCCCTGAAACAACCTCAAGACAATCGAATGAATGCTTCTGTATTTGAAAGGTTATGAATAATCCTTTGTTATAATTTAAGTAACTGGACAGAGAGACTGTATTGACGAAATTCTTATGCGAAACTATCCGCCTGACTGGAATACTCGCCGCCGCGAAGTCTACGAACGTGACAGCTATCGCTGTCAAAATTGTAAAGCTGGTGGCAATTCTCCAAGGGACATCGAATTACACGCTCACCACATTGTACCAGTCTCGAAGGGTGGCTCACACAATATCTCAAATCTGAAGACGCTTTGTAAGGACTGTCACAATGCTATTCATACAAATGCTATGGCCCCAACTGACAAATCCCGTCAAAGCGGCCTCTATCGTGGCGGGACAAGATCTGAACCTGAATTCGACCAGAAGCTTGTAGATTTCAAATGGGTAGTTTTCCTTCTCATTTTGTGGATAGGCTTAATTTTCTCCTTGTCATGGGTAATAGGGGATCCGCTTTTAGCGGTTTCACTTTCTTTGTTATTGTGTGCTATAGTGGGGCAATATATTATCCACACTTATGGATATTATCCAGATTGAGGCTGGCGGGCTCGCCCGCGTGCTTCCTCAACGCTTGTTTGACTAGGTGCCGACACTACTCAACGAAGTCGAGGAGATCGACTTCCATGGATAGAATCGATTTCCTCGGCTTCGCTCTTCTACTCAGTAATATCTGCCGATTAGATCGCTATTCAACACGGCATTCGAGTTGAGCACTGAATACAGAGCGAAGCGAATCAGGAATCTCGATCATCAAGTATCACGAGGATAAGCTACCCAAAGTACCTAAATCTCGCGTTTTACGGTCCTCTGAGATGGTAATCTAGTGTGTGTTGAAGAGAACGCGCGTATCTCGAACAGAAGCTCCTCTGAAAACTAGCAGGTCGGCTCGGTCAATACAGAGGACTCGCATATCGGATAACGCACTAACTAATCCACATTATGTCAGAAGATTATGAGAAGCACACAGAGTGTAATAAATACAAGAGTGTTTTATAAAGTTGTAGTAATATTTGTATACATAACAAGAATTTTTTGGAATTGACTACTCATTTGTGTTGGGGTAGGAGTACGTGTGCCTCTGACGACCACAACGTTCTCTACCCTTTGTGCAGTGAGTGATCCTGTCTGATTGATTCTGAGGATAATTCGGTACAAGGCTCGCGCTGTGTCTCGCACGCTGTTGGAACATACATTCGAACTGGCAGAATTTATGCTGGTCAATACGCAGGCTCAATCTACTGGCTAGTTCATCGAAAATAAGACGAAATAAACGGGGTAAACGTTGGTGAGCGATTTAGGAGGAACGGCATATGGCGCAACAATCTCGTGAGGTATATGATAGCGAGGACAAGGTGCCGAGCCTCGACAAATCATCGGTGACAGGCGCTAAAACTCCTCCAGAGTTCAGCTGATAGGCTTCCCAGTGGTCGCTTCTTGAAGACTCAGCTGACGCGGACGTCTCCCCATTATCTCAGTCTCGCGTTCAACCAGAGCGCCACCAGCGACAGTAGCGTCCTCTCGATAGCACGCTCTCGCAGTCACTGCCCACAGCGCTGGCAGCACCTCATCGAGTAACGGCCACGGCTCTGTGAGTTCCAGCAAGACGTCGCCAGCGAAGCCGACTTCCTCTGATGAGACTGGTCCATCCGGTCCGTGATGATCCCGAGCTGTCCGTAACGCTCCAGCCGCAGCGTGGACGTCATTGCTAACAGTCGGATCGCTCACCCATTGTGGGTAGATATCCCGGTACCGTTCAGGCAGTTTTCCGTCGCCGCGGTCCGTCTCTTCAAACGACAGCTGGAGTCGATAGCCAGCATTTGCCGTCGCGACGATCCCAGCATCGACGAGGTCGGGAAGGTGGTCACGAAGAGAGCGAGCCGACACACCAGCTCTCTCCGCGAGTGCTGACTGCGTCACGAATTCATCGGCGTCAGCAAGCGCCACGAGCGCCTTTCGTGGCGTCGACGACGCATCCCGGAGGACCTGTTCTGGTGACAGGGCTGCGATGATGCGCCGGAGTTCGACAGACCGGATGTGTCGCGTCTCGGTTTCCGGCTCCAAGCCTCGGGCGACGCCGTTCGCGATAGCCAGTGGCGACCGGCACAACCCGTGAAGCACCGATACTGCCTCTGGAGTCGCGAGGAGATTCTTCGCCTTGAGCGCTTCCTCAAGCAAATTCCGGTACTGCGCCCGACTCGTGGACGTTTGGACAGGGACGCGGACCCCGATCTCGGGGGCGTCATCCCGGATATCTTTCGGCGAAACGTTAGATCGAAGCTTCTCAGCAAACACTTCCTGGCGATTGCCGTAATCGGCAAACAGACACCACGAGCCGATGAGTTCACCGAACGGTTCTGCGGCGTCGACATCGACGTCCATCGACCAACGGAGGACCTCGTCACGGTCCTCGAACAGTTGCCGGAACACCGATGCCATCCCGTATTTCGACGCGATCGCCGAGTTGATCCCAACGAACTTCGCGATAGCTGAGAGCTTCTCATCGGCAAAATCGCTCTTAAACCGGGGTATCCGACCGATACGGAGGATGTCGACGCCAGCGAAGTCCAGCAATCGGGTCATCACGCCGATCACGCCGAGAGACTCGGTGAGGATCTTCGTCCGGAAGGCTGTCCGAGAGTTATACTCGCGGTACTCGCCGTGAGTCATGTCCCGCGTCATTTCGCAGATCTCCTCAAGGACATCTTGTATCCGGTCGCCAAACTCATCGATATCGTCGACAAGTTCGTCTTCCTCAGCAATCCAGCCGAGGCACGCACTATTTTGGAGAACGCCAGGTGCCTCCTGGAGGAGCCGCCGGAAGTCGCCATTCTCGTCGAGCCGCTCGTCAGTTAGCAGATTGTTCCAGACAAATATATCACCCAACGAGCGAGCAGTACAGACCGCCCACTGCATCGGATTGTCGACCTCGGCGGCCACAGCGAGGCGATTCTCGTCCCAGTCCATGTAGCGGCGGGGAGCCGCTCGATCGTCCCACTCGGAGACCGCCGCATCGACGGTTGCGACGCCATTCTCGGGGGTCGCCGCGACGGCGGCCTGGTACGTAGAACGGGGAAGCGGCTGGATGGTGTGGAGTGCTGGGAGGCGGTCGCGGCTCCAGCCGGTCCCCCTCTCACGTGTGTGCGCGGGTCTAGACTCCAGATTGTCGGCGGATTTTCCGGTCCGACTCACAACATTCTGAAGGGGTTTCTGTCGCGTCCCAGATCGGCCGATTTCTTCGAGGAAGCGCACGCCAGCCGGGCGAATTGCGACTTTGCTCCCGTCGCTGGTCGCGATGCGATCGGTCACGAGTTCGTGTTCGCGAAGCTGCCGCAGGTGGTACGCGACGTTGTTCCGGGACTGGTCGGGGTCGTCGTACGGAGCAGCCTCATAGAGCGCCTCGTAGCTAGCTGTCTGGCCGGCTTCCGCCCCAATACGGGCGAGGGTTGCGACAACCTCACCGTCCGTCTCAAGCGCCTCACAGGCAGCCGCAACGTGGTCGTCGACAGTTCCGTGAGCGCGCTGGCCTGTATCGCATTGTGAACTCACATCGAACGCTGCCACGTCCGGGACGTTCCCATCCAGTTCGTCGACGTCGATTTCCGGATCATAACTCCAAGCGAAGCGCCGCATCCAGATGGACGACTCGAACACAACGCGAACATCCACACCGTGCCCGAGCCAGCTGAGCAGCTGGACGATCTGCCGGCGCTGGTCAGCATGGTCGATCTCTCGGAACGATTCGTTGATACGCACGGTGAGTGTCGGCGTATGGTCTGCGGCTGCGAGCAACGGCTTCACAACCCGGCGAACATCCGCAAGCTCACCAGGGAACCCGATGCCAAGCGGGCCGAACTCTGCGCTCCCAAAGCTCTCGAGCAGTTCGAGCGCCTGTTGGTGTTGTTCGGACTCGACGTCTTTACACAGGCTCAACAGCGTGGACGCAACGATCGACCCGTTCAGGCTCTCTGCGTCTGGAAGCGCCTCTCGGTCGACTGCCCCCAGCTGATCGTCGATAATCGATTCAAGCCTCTGCCAGGCGACCCCATCAGCGACACCACCGACGAGTTCGCGCACGGCGAGCGCAATATCGGCTTCGAGGACCCCAACAAGACGCTGCCAGAGTTCACCCGGCCGACTTTCCTTATCGAGGCGGACTGTCCCAGACGACACAGCTGGGTACTGCTGAACCATCCAGAGGCCCGCGTCCTCATCACAGCGGAGATCTCCAAGCTGACGAGAGCTGTGATCGGGTTTGTCGGGTGCCTCTCCTTGTTCTGTGTCGAGGTGCTGGTCGTCTGAGAAGGCCCCTGTAAGCACTTGGACGCCGAGCGGTTGGCCGACGAGGCCGCGGTCCCACTCGTCTTCAAGATCGGCGTAGCGGTCAACCTCGTCGAACTCAGCGCTGGCGTTGCGAGTGGTCGCGAGAAGCGCCGACCGTTGCTCAACAGCGTTCTCCCACGTGTCCGCTCTCGCTCGACGTCGCAACTGATCGTCTGAGTGCTGACTCCCACACCGGGGGCACTCACGAGCGGTAGCAGCTCCACTACTGACGGCGTCCTCGATGACCCAGTGTTGGCTACAGTTGGAACAGCCAACGACAGCGAAGCGACTCACGCCGCTGGCACACCTCCATGAGCCGGGTGGTCCTGCATAGTGCGCTCTCCGCGCACGTGCTCGACGCTACGGCCGAGATCGGGTAATCGGCCGTCTCAGAGACAGCAGGTCAGATTATCGGCGAAAGCCGGAGATGACTCTCACCACCGCAACCATTAAGACCACTTCGGAAGAAATGAGGAGTAGGAGAATTCCTCGGACAGGTGCCATCCTGTCCCTTCCCAAGCGGCCCCTGCTGCCAACAGGGGAACTTCCCCCCTTTCTAAACATCGCCTAGCCGTGCATACTGCGATGTTGCGCCGGCCTCCGTCTTAATACTCACGCCGAGCGTCAGACATACATACAATTACTGTTACTTCGTCTCGGTATCCGTATTCGGGTGATTTACACGCCTCTAAAGCAGGTAACTGGCAATTAGGGTGAGTTCCGCGTCGGAGCCCTCCTACGAATTCATCCGATCAGAGTCCACGCACTCGGGTACCGCTGTGAGCTCTGTAAGCAGCCTCAAGCATTTAGCGTCCAACGGTCTCAGTACGAATATGTCGTTTCGGGTCAGCTGGCACGATC
This sequence comes from Halorubrum sp. CGM4_25_10-8A, assembly GCF_005435025.1. Lineage (NCBI taxonomy): Archaea > Methanobacteriati > Methanobacteriota > Halobacteria > Halobacteriales > Haloferacaceae > Halorubrum > Halorubrum sp. CGM4_25_10-8A. Next base: position 100,042 of record NZ_SGTX01000006.1, read on the forward strand.
TCCTTGAGCGGTTAGATGAACTCCCGGAAGGAGCCACGTTCCGAACACCACTCTCGAACGATCGGTTTCAGGTCACTGGCGTCCAGGAACACCGTGTCATCATCAGATTTGCTGACAGCGGTGAGTCGAGACCTCTCCAGCAAGACCAGTTCGAGACACTGTATCGGCAGGTTACTGACTCTAAGGACGGCTTTGAACTTGACCGACTCCCATCCGATGCCGACCCATACCCGGCAGTATTGAGTCTCCATCCACGATTCGAGGTGAACGACGACCAGGGTGTGATCATCGAAACGGAGGAGCCAACGACCTCCCTGTTACTCGGTGAAAGCGCCTCTCCTGACTCAGCTCCCGACGAGCGAACAGAGCCTGATCTTGATGTCTACGCGGATGCGCTCTTGCTCGTCGACGCGCTGGAACGTCACGAGGTTACAGCACTTGAAGAAGTTGCTCTGTTGAAGAGCGATCTATTTAGCCGATATCACGGGTTTAGAAGGATGAATCCGAGGAATTCGATTCTTGCCTATGGAAGTCGACCTCCTCGACTTTGTCGAGTAGTGCCGTCACCTAGCTAAACAAGCGTTGGGGAAGCACGCGGGCGAGCCCGCCAGCGGCGGGTTCGCCCGCTGGGTCCACGTTGTTCTGCACTGCTTTCGGCTCGAAGAAGGTCACAGCTACCGTGAAACGCCGAATCGGCTGAAGTACATGGGCGAAGTTCGGCCGGGCTGAGACGAGCAATAAACCAGCACTGAGTCGAGGAATCCGCGATCGTTGACAGTATTCAGCTTTGAGTCGTTACCTGGACATCTGTGAATGCGAGTTGAGTCACGGCCCCACAACGACAGCAGTATGATCTGGCTACCGTGGGACCTACGCGGTGCTCGAGAGTGCGATTGCCAGCGAAAAAATAGCCGAATCGCGGGTGGTAGTTACTGTTTTCTGCGCGCTGCGAGTGCGAGTGCGACGAGCGCGAGGACGGCCACGAGTGGGCCGAAGCCGGGGATACCGTCTTCAGTGGCACCATCGGCCTGTTCTTCAGCATCGGTCATTGGCTCATCGTCTGCAGCCTCGTCTGTCTCGTTCGCTGGTTCGCCGGTTGGTTCGTCCGTATCGGAGGCAGCTGGTTGATCAGCAGTATCGTCGGCTTGAGTCGTGACCACAAATGCACCGAGGTCTGAGGCTTCTGCAGAGAGCGTCACGTCGGTCTCGGTGTCAACAACGCTCGTCTCAAGTTGCTGGTAGCCATCTCCGGTAACCGCGAGCACGACGAGGTCTTCGGGCGCAGCCGATGCAGCATTGACCTCATCACTCGGCACATCAAGCTCGATGGCCGCGGCTTGGTCATCAGACTCGGCTGAGGTGCCGACCTCGAAGCCGGTCAAGAACGGTCGCTCTCCAAGCGATGGGGCTCCAGCTGGCGGCGACGCCAGTTGGTCTACAGACACCACACCGGTGAGGTCCTCGTTCTCGAACGTGATCGACTGGACAGCAGTCTGGCTGAGGGTGACCGTTATTCCCGGCGTATCAGCGTCGGCGTCGGTGATGGATTTTGACGTGGAGGTCGTTCCGATGAGGGGACTACCTCCGCCGCTACTGCTGCTACTACTACTGGTGTCCGCCGGCTCAGGCGGGTTCAGCGTGACCGTTTCGGTCCGAACATTACCACGGTTGTCAGCGACGTCAAGTGTCACTTCTATCGTCTCGTCTGGAGCAGTCCCATTGATCTCGATGCGTGCGTTATCAGTGTCTATCTGACGAGTTAGACGCGTACCGTCGACGGTGGCATTGATCTCGGTTGCCGGGACATCTATCGTCGACACTGACGGGTTCGCCGGCTCGTACTGAAAGGTCACAATTTTGGTAACCGTTCCACCGGTTTCAGCGGTTTCTTCAACAGCAGTGTCGGTAATACTGGGTGGGTTCGTGACGGTCCCAGCGCTGGTAAACTGAGAGAATCCGGGGAACGTGGCCCGAAGTTCATCAATCTCTCCATCACCGTCTGTGTCGACCGCTGTCGTCGACTCAATTGGCTGGTATCCAGTGTCACCGTCGGGTGAGCGGTAAATGACGAGGTCGTTTGGATCGAAGCCAGCATTGGGGTCGACAACGAGGTCGCTGTCAATGGGCAGCCGAATGGAGGCGTTGATGATGTTTTCAGGATCGACATCTACACCCGCGTCGATGAAGGCTGCTGGGACTTGGTTCTCTTCGACCTCCGTACCAGCAGGCGGGGCCTTTGTCTGTGTGATCTCGGCGACGATCGGTTCGTCGTCAACAGTAGTGTTGACGATGATGAGCCCCTCAGTGTTCGATGGATCAATCCTCGCAGTCCCGTTCTCGTCGGTTTGTGTGTTGAGGACGCTTGATTCTACGTTGTCACTCGCCGAGTTGCCTGCGGGGTCTTCTGCTGTGACGGTGATATCGTAAGTCGTCTCATCACCGGTCCCCTCGCTCGCGTCAAAGCCAAGATTAAACTCGGTTGCACTGTCGGCGGGTAACGCCTCTGGAGCAGGTGACCGGTCACTACCGTCCACGGTCACCTCCAAGCTTGTCACACTCACCGGTTCACTCGATTCGAGTTCCAGTGAGCCGTCTTCGGTGCCTAATCCCGTTGCACGCGCCTGTACCACTGGTGCCGTGGTATCGACGGCGACCGACCCGCCAGTGTCTTCAGCATCGTTGCCTGCGGTGTCTGTGGCAGTCACCACACCGGTGTAGTCACCGTCGGCTGGAAGGGCAGTGACGTCAACTGTCGCCTCAACAGTTCCGCTCTCACCGTCGATACTCGCGGTCTCTGGCGTGGTCTGGAAGGACGTGAAGTCGGCTTCGAGACCAAGTTGCACATCCTCGAGAGGACTGTTGACCTGCGAGACGTCAGCTCGAACGGTGACCTCCTCGTTCGCGACGTCAGAACCGACCGCGACGTTCTCCACGACCGGCGGGCTATTATCGACCGTCACGGTCCGTGTCCGGCTCACCGTGCCGTCGAAGTCGTTGCTCGCCGTGACGACCACGGTGTACTCGCCGTCAGCGACTGGTGTGCCGCCCTGGTCGGTCGTGTCCCACTGGACCGTTTCAGTGTCGACGAACGCGCCGGTGATGTCTTGTTCGAACAATATCTCACCATCGGGGCCGCCATCACGAACTCGGAGCGTTCCGGAGTTGGCGTTCTCCGAGTCGAGTGCAACGTCGATCTCAGCTGGTCGCTGGGTACTCCCGACCTCACGGGTGATCGTAGTGTCGATCGACGGGAGACCAGAGTCGATCGTAAAGGTGGTCGTATCGGTGACCGTCTGGCCGTCCTCTCCCTCATCGATGGTTGCGGTGATCTGATACTCGCCATCAACGAGCTCGGTGTCGAGGCTTCCAGCCGGTTGGAGTTCGCCAGCCGCTGTGTCGGTCGCCGCAAGATCCTCAACGGGTACCGTGCCGATCGTCCCTTCGAGATTCGTGTTGGTCTCGTTATCGGCCTCGAGCAGCTCGAGTTCGTACTCGAACGTTTGAACCTGGAAGGTCTCTTGGGCCTGGTATGCGACCGAGACGGCTTCCGGAGCTCCGTACGCCGGGTCGGTTGACAGTGTAAGGGCAGGGTTAGCTGGTCGGACAGTGACCTCGGTACTTGCGGTGGCATCGATAGCCTGCGCCTCGTTCACCGGGTTTCGAGCCGCGATGCGTGAGTCACGAACAACGAGTTCGAAGCTTCGGGGCGTCTCTTCGTCGACGGTCGCGGTCTCTACCGTGAAGGTGTTCAATCCGCTTGCGCCGGCGTCGATAGAGCGACCCTCAACGGTATCAATGGTAGTGGACGACTCGCCAGTGGTGTTTATGACTTCCAGTTCTCTGAACGACTGGACCGTGTCGACGTTCGAGACCGTCGATTGGAGGGTGATGTCTTGGCCTTCGACGACGGTCTGTTGGGTCGGTTCGAACGCCTCAATCGAGAAGTCGGCAGGGATCTCGGCGACGAAGGTGAGATCGTCTATGTCGACACTCGTGGTGTCACCGGTCGCGTCCACTTCCGCGCCGAGCAGCACGCTCGCGTTTGCCGTCCCTTCTGTCGCGGGGATCACGACTGCGTTATCTTCGCCTTCGACCGGCACACGTAGCGGCTCCTCTGGGTTCTCTGCTTGGAGGAAGCTCACTTCCTCGTCAGCACTCGTGGCGACGATCTGGACGTTCTCGTTGCCTCCGTCTGTGACGTACACGCGTGCTTGCGTGGCGTTCGCGTCGTCAAAGGCCACTCGGACGAGGTCATCGACCTGTGTCGTCGCGTCCGGACTGAGGTTACCGATCGACACAGAGACGTCTTCACCGTCGCCACCGCGGACGTAGGTCTGCCCCTCTGGGGTGTCCGCGGGCTCGAGAATCACGCCGTCGTCAAGCGTGACGGTCGGATCATCGGCGACGATGTCATCGACTGCACCGGTCCCGAAGACTGACCCGACGACGAGGACGGCGGCGGCGAGTGCGAGGAGGAGTCGTCTCATTGTGGCCCCCAGCGACGTGGTGTCTTGTCAGCAGGATTGCGCCGGCCCACTGTGTGGTGAGCAGCTAAACGTAAGATGTGCGGTGGCTGCGCTGTGGCGGTGTCTCGTGTCATACTAATTATACTGGTTCATCTGTGACAGCAGAGCGCACGGCTTTGACCGCAAACGTGAGATTGAGTGTTTCACCGACTCCCCCTTCGGTCGTATCGATTACAAGCCCGCATTCGACTTCTGCCTCGCCGTCGCTGGTGCTCTCGGCGTTTGTAGACGGAATATCTACTAGGGAGATAGACTCTCCGCCATCGATACCAGTGGTTGTATCGGTCGTTTGGATTGTATCATTTGCTGGGTCAACTGCGGCAGCCAACGTGACGACGGCCTCTGAGCTCCCGTCGAGTCCGAGTTGAAGTGTGAGGTCAATAGGCTCTCCAGTCTCGTTTGCATTCCGGACAGCGAAGGTACCTTGTTCAAGCGTGGTTGCGTCGGCTGTCGTGGCAAACTCACCGAACGTGGTTACCGCACCCGGCTGGGCTCCACTCGCATCGATTGTGAACGTCCCGTCGTCCTCGTTCGTGGTGATTGCGGTAGACTCGCGGCCGATATCTTCGATCACTAACTGGGATTCGGTATCGCTTCCGGCGACGGTCACATTGAATGTCCGATCTGCTTCGACTTGGGTGAACGCGCCCGAGCCAAAGACTGTCGCGCCGCCCATTGCCACTGCACCGATGCCGCTGAGTATCGTCCGCTTGTTTAGGTCCATCGTGTGTCCTCCATCTGTAGCCGACCTGAGCCCTCTCGAGTTTTGACCGGTGTACTGTGTCTACTGCACACCCTCATCTGATGGTGAAATGTGGGTCGCTGACGTGCCCACGCGTTCTGCTGCCACGGGAGAAGAGACAGTTCTGGTGGCACTTGCGCCGAGACTGTGTTGCCGCTGTGGTCACGTGTGGGAGTGTAAGCCATCAGGCTGTGTCGTGGTCGTAGCATGTGAGTAGGGTTGGTTTTCAGTTCGGCGTCTGGGTCATGTATGTGGACAGACGGTTATGTTAATGAGTGGCCTGAGGTGACCGCTTCGGTTGCCACGCCAATTCAGGCAGTGAGTGAGTATCACCAAACCGGATCAGTGCGTACCTGAAATCGCGAATTATGGCCTTGCGCGTGCGGTTTGTATCAAGAGAGAAGATTGCTCGCCGATTGGGATTCTCGACAGCTACTGAGTATCTACTTGTTCGGCCACTCAGTGGTTAAGAAGACAGCGCTTACACGCGGGCCAGGAGGTGTATTGTGACCATATGAGGACATCTCAGGGGCCCCATGAGCGTCATACGGGTGTGCGTGACATCGCTCATCACTCTATGGCCTGAGGTTCAGGGCAACGGTGAGGATGTTGTGCTAACTCATGAATAAGTGGTGGGCAGTCATGACTGTCTTGTACGGTGACACACCGTATGAATCGACGAAACGTTTTGATCGGACTGACGGCAGCGGCAACGGGATCGAGTGTTGTATTCGGCTCGGGCGCGTTCACACAGGTGCAGGCGGATCGAAGCCTTACTATTGGCGTGAGCGAAGACGACAGCGCGTTACTCGCGTTGGACGCCGGCGATAACGTTGCTTCGGTGTACAATGATGACTCCGAGGATAATAATGTCAATGGCACTGGGGAGCTCGTCATTGACACGACGGAACTGAGTACAGATGGAGAAGGGTTCAATGTCGGGGCAACGGTTCAAATTGGCCGGATAGAAGACGGCTCGGGAAACCCTGCTGATTCTGTAGATCCTACCTCAATTGGTGACAACGTAGTGACGGATACAGATAGTGATGCTGCTTTCAAATTAACAAATAATTTCGAGACTGTTCCTGGAGGGACTAGTGATGATCAGGTTCGGGTCACGATAGATACAGATAAGATAAGCGCAGCTGGTGAGGAGGGTGACGGAACACTCGACGCTTCTCTCTACTTTATTGGAACGCAGTACGATGGCGAGTCGGCTACAGAGACACAGGTAATTGAAAGGTCAGACGGAACGCATCAAAGTACACATTATACCATGAGTCACGAGGACGAGATCTACTTTGCGTTGTATATTGACACTGATGAAGCAACGAATCCGGATGACTTCACGGGTAATGTAACGATTAGCGCAGAGCCAGAGCCAGAATCATGAACCGACGACGTCTCCTCCTCGGAATGGGAACCACTGCGGCTGGTGCTGGGGCTGTCTTCGGGTCGGGTGCGTTCACCCAAGTACAAGCGGAACGGAGCGTCACGATCGGTATTGACGAGGACAGCGCCGCACTGCTTCAGCTCACACCCGGCAGCGGGGTTGGATCGGTTGATACAGACGGAAGTGGCCAGCTTGTTATCGACACTGAACGCCTTACAAACGGTGGCAATCAAGGATTTAGTGTCGGATCGACCGTATTACTTGGCGAGACAGCCGGAGATGGGATACCGTCAGATCTGAGCAGTGCGTCTGTGGTCGGAAACGACGCGAAAGTCGCGTTCAAACTCACGAACAACTTTGAGACCGTCCCCGGTGACGACGATGGCAACGATGGAATCGATATCGCCATCAATTTGGAAGATATTGCTGTAGACTCAACTAACGAACCACAAAGCAGCCTCACGTTTATTGGGACGGTCGATCCTGGGAGTGATAATTCTACCACCGAGGTCGTTTCTGGTGGCAGTCAAGCCATATTTAATGATGTCGCGCACGATAGCGAAATTTACTTTGCGATTCTCTTGGAGACAGCCAGCACAACTGAGCCGGAAGATATCAAGGGGACTGTCCGGTTCCGCGCTGGGCCGAACCTCACCAATGAGTTCCCGACCGATGCGACGGTGAGTGACAGTGGAATCGTGAACGTCACGCAGGACACGACCCATACGTCGATTCAATCTGCGGTGGATGGGGCCAACACAGGGGATCTAATACAGGTCGGGACCGATCAAATTGGCTCAGTGACAATCGGTGTCGAGGGCCTGACACTCGAAGCCGGTGATGGCTCAAGTCCGACGATTACGCAGGACAGCGGTACGGTCATCGACGTTAACGCCGATGACGTGACCGTTGACGGCCTCACCGTTGAAGCCGGCGACGGCACGACCGCCGTGGATATTGGTGGTGTCAGCGACAGTGCGGCAGTCGCGCTAACGGCCAACACGTTTGACCTGACCGCTGGTACTGGTACCGACAATCCGGCCGTTGGCATCCAAGCTGGAAGCGGGGCTGGTGTCACCGAGACGATTGAAGACAACACCTTCCAGGCTAACGCTGACAACTTCCTTGGAAACCAGTACGCTCCGACCTTCGTGGACGACGACGGGCGGGTTGACCTCGGGGCTATCCAGTCAGAAAACACGTTTGAGCCGGGAGTTAAGCAGACTGATAATCTATTAAAAGCGGCCGTACCCGTGACCACCGACGGAGAGTTTACGCAGGCGCTTACCGATGACTTGGACGCGGGTAATCCAGTGGCTGGTGGGTATCTCGCCCTATCAGATAGTTACACTGACGGACTGGATAGCCAGAGCATTGCCAGTCAGCAAACCTCGGGGAGCGGCTTACCGCCTGGGTACGTCCGCGTGGACATCGAGCCGGATGATATCAACACGGACAACTCCTATACTCCGGTGAATCGGGGTGATAATGCCATCTCTGGTGCCTACGTGCTTGAAACTGGCCAAGTGCTGTACGTTAACGTCATTCTCAGTGGTGGGGAAGCATACTTCTTCGTCCCTGACGCCTATTCGGGACAAGAGCTGACCCTCGCTGTGGGTAACTTCAACCAGAGTAGTGATGCCAGCACCTGGGCTGACTTGTCCAGTAACGACATCATTATCCAGAATTTCGAGGTTGTGTGAGTTAGGATAGGTACGTCATCTACTCTCGCTTCGCACCTCTCGCTAACTACCCGCCCTCTTCCATTCTTTCACCCACCAACAAGCGACAGCGCTATTTGAGCACGGTGAGCCCAGCCTCATCATAGATTTCGTTGAGCCTGTCCGGCGAGTAATCGAGATAGTGTTTCTCCAGTACTGACGACAGCGTCCGGCCGCAGAAGGTATGGATGTACTTTGCGTCCACCCCGCACCGACTCACCGCGGTCGCAAACCACCGCCGAGGCCGCTGAACCGTGACCTTTAGACTGAACCCCTCGGACACGTGCCGGAACTTGCGATTCAGGGGTTGCTTTGTTGTCTGGAAGACGCGGTCGTCACCGGGGTCACACTCTTCTCTGAACTGCTCGAACGCTTCCGCGGCCTCATGATTATAGAAGGTGGGCCAAATTTCCTTCGTCGAAGACTCTTTGTCAGGAACGACCATCCGCTTGTCCTCGTCGATGTCGTCTATTGCTAATTGGCAGAGTCCGCTTAGCCGCAACCCCGACGTCGCCGCGAAGAGGAACGCCGTCTTGTACATCGGATTCGCCAACGCGCTGTAAAACAACTGGAAGTCGTCGTTTAACGGCACCTCCGTGGGCTTCGCACGCTTGCTTGGCGTCTCGAACGCATCGATGATATCCCGACTGAGGAAATCCCTGAAGAACACCCCAAAATACCGATGATGTTTATGCGCATGGAGCCCGGTCTATATGTCTGTTCGTCGTGCAAGACGGCGATGAACGCATACCTGAACGGTGCGGTAAATATTCGCAGAAGTATAATGCAGAGTCCGCCGACGGGTCAGATAAGTACCGGTTGGTTAGCACAGACTGGAGTCTTCCCGCTTGACTACGAGAGTAAGACATTCAATAGGAGAAAATAGGTGCCTGTAAACGCTAATATCCCAACACTCGGGATTACTCCAGCTCCAGCCGGAGGAGGATGTCAAGAAGAATTGTCAATGTGGAAACCGCGGCTTAGCTCAATGGACAGCTCTGGGAGTGTGTCGGACGAGACATCAAGTGTGATGTCAGCTGTGCCGCTACTCTGCGTCGAGATTGTTATATTTTCAGTAGCATTGGGAGAGAGTGAACTGATTGTAAATAATGGGTCAGTCGCATCGCTGAATGAAGGATAATACTCCACCGATCCTCCCCCGCTGTTGCTGATGTCTATCTCTATGTCGGTCAGCTCAATATCCGACTGATTTTCAAAATACACTGTCACCGACTCCTTGTTAAGCGTCTGCCCGTCAATGGCCTCATTCTCAACATATACTTTCAAAAGCGAGTTGAGATCGTTGGTGACAGCAATATTGAGATTTCTATCTCGAGTGAAGTTACTAAATCCAAGCGTTTCTGTTGCCGCTAACACTCCACCAGCTCCCATCAATCCCAATGCCCCACGCCGTGTGTAGCTACGGAGATCACTGTCGTCACTCATTTCCGATCACCCCGGGACCGAGACCCAGCCGATGCCGTCGCGTCTGATAGTAGTGAACCGCGGCCGATATCGCAAACAACGCCACGACGCCGAGCGCCCATCCGAGCCCCGGAACGACCGCCGGATACACGCCGAGCCACGCCGCCACAACAACTACGCCAGCCACACCGGAGAGTCCCAGATAATACTGCGCCCACGGGATCTCGTCGCCGGGCACGACCTCCAAGTAGAACTCTAACTCCTCTAAGCGCTCTGTCGGTGTGATCGTCTTTCGCTCACACTCGATCACACCTGCCTCCTCGAGCTTATCGATGTGCACCTGCTGCAGTGAGGTGTATACACGGCGGCGCTCCTCACCGGTGATGGCCGAGATGTCTTTGTCGCACTCTTCGGCCGCAACGTACTCCGCTAACTCTCCGAGTTCGATCGGGGTCTCGAGCTGCTGGCACGCCCGCACCGCATATCGTCGCCGCTGGTTACTGAGCAGACTGAACACGTCCTCTCGGTTAGTGTGGGGGGCATACATATCAGGGATCCTGGATTGGTGTGTGAAATATCAATACTGTCTATCGATATTAACTTATCGGCTGACACAATTTTCAAAACTGATAATCTATCAACGCGAAATGGTGCCTGAACCGAGGTGGAAGTAACGAACCAAGCTATTGACGACCTAACCAAAGAGTGAAGTCCGCTCCCACTACTGTCGGTGGTATGAGGAGTTGCCGTCACGCGTGGCCACGTCCGCGGTGTCGCACCGTTGATCTCTCTACGCTCTGTGGACACTGCCACACGACTAGTCACTCGAACGGTAATAGAAGCGCGTCTCGTAGCTCGAAGCACTCGATATCAACGCTGAGAACATGACTGAAGACGACCGCCCAGACGGGGGCACCAGTGAAGACAGAGACTCGTCACCGGGGTCCGACTCGAACGACCGCGACGACGTGAGTCGGGGTGATCAGCACGCCTCCAGTGATGAGGAGGGGCAATCAGAGACAGACGAAGATTCGTTCACTACTCCAACACGTAACAAGGACAGTTTCGACTCGAAATTGAACAGATCTGAGCGTTTCGAGAGCGATTCTATCGTCACGCAGATAGTTGCTCGCGCCGGAATCACGCCTCGTGAGGCCCTCTCGATTGGCGATCGGTCGGTACTTCAGAAGTACCTCCCAGCCATCTTCGCTGTCTTCCTGCTAATCACTGCTGCCGGTGGGTTCCTCGTCTACGGGGCACAGACCGCTCCGGAGACGACGACCGAGACACAGACGACTGGCACCTGGAGCGCCAACGCGACGTTCACCCACGCGGCGGTCGTCACGAACGGCACGTTCACCTTCACCGAGGGTCAGCGACTCGAAGACCGATCGCTGTATTTCACCCGTGTGTCACCTGAGCTGACGGGCGAGTACCTCGTCACCCATCGTGGAGACGCCGAGACCGCAAGCGGGACCGTGGACCTCCGGTTGGTGCTCGAAGCCATCGACGAGAGCGGTGGCTCAGACCAGGGAGAGACCACTGAGCCGCCTGCCTACTGGCGTGAAACCCGTCCTATCGACAGCGTCTCGATTGACTCACTTGAGCCTGGTGAGACTCGGCGCGTCTCGTTCGACGCCGACGTCGCCGAACTGAACGAGCGCGTCACAGCTATTGAGGACGCATTGGGTGCGTCTCCGGGAACCACCCGCATCGCGGTCGTCGCCGAAACCACACTGGAGGCGAGTGTCGCAGACGATCGCTTCGTCGACACCCGCACCGACCGACTCGCACTAGAGCCGAGTCAAGGCACCTACTCCGTCTCGTCGTCGCTCACAGAGAGCCAGACGTACGAGGCGACCGAGACGATTGAGGTACCGGCCGGGCCAACCCCGCTCCAGCAGTACGGTGGTCCGGTCCTCATTATTGTTGGAGTCGTTGGAATGGTCGCCACCGGATCCGCCTGGCGTGAGGATACGCTTGCCCTGACGGATCCCGAGCGTGTCCGTCTTGAGTACTCACAGGCCCGGTCGGACCTCGACAAGTGGATATCGGTGGGAACGGTCCCACCTCGGGAGGGGCGCACCATCGTTGAGTTGAGCTCGCTGCGTGATCTGGCCAACGTCGCCATCGACAGCGACCGGCGGGTGATCGAGCGCCCCGATGCGACACCCCGGTTCGTGGTACTTGATGACGATGTGCGGTACATCTACGATCCACCTGCGGCCGCACGCGGTGAAGACACCGACGACTCACCGGCCGTCACCGGCGGCACAACACCCGACGACCGCACTCGCGATCCGAGCCGCAACGCGCCACCGGACGCGGAGTGAATCACCGTAGCCACTGTTTGACCCGCACGCGCAGCGGAAGCTCTCGTGAGGTGTCGCGAATACGGACGTCGCCGAAGCCGATCAACCCGCCAACGAAGCCGACGAAACCGCCGCCGATGAGCAGGTTGATCGCTCCGAGTGCAGCGAACGGGTGAATATCGTGCAGCGCGAGGATAATAGACTCCGGCAGGACGACGATATACCGATACTCTCTCACGACGATGTCGCGGTCGACCGATGGTTCGGGAGCGGGAACGGTTACGGTGGCTGTCGCACTCTCACCGCTCGGGATGCCCGGGGCTGTAGGCTCTACGATCACGTCCTCGTCGGCCGGCTCGAAGATCAACAACAGCGTGATCAGCCCGTTGTTTTGGGCGTCGAACGCTGCTTCTACTGGATCCCCTGGCGCGACGCTCTCAGCCTCGGCAACCTCGCTTCCGTCGACGGTTATCGTTGTCTCGCCACTCGGGAGGACCATTGCGGCGTTAGCCGGTACCAACACGATCACCAGCAGCACGGCCGCAACGACCCGACCATTGAGCCCTGCATCGTCTGTCGTGCGGCTCACGTCACGTTCGAGCTCCTCGTCGTCATCGGGCCGAAACGAGAGCACGAACAACACGAGCCCCAGTCCAAACACCCAGGTGCCCACTGACCCCGGTGCAGTAGTCCCGGTAAGTCCAACTGCGCTGCCGATAGCGGTAGCAGTGGTGAGGAGTCCACCCTGGATGGCCTCGATGGCCGTTCCGAGTCCAGGTATCGTGATCACCGTACCACCGACCTGGACGGCTGTGGCGACGATCCGATCTTGGGTAACCGGGGGCTCGCCACCGTCTTGATCGGTGAATGGGTTCGCGTCCCCACGAGTGATGTACCCTTGACCTGTCTCCTCGACAACCCGGTGTGTGGTGAGTCCGCCACCTTCGATTTCCTGTGCGCGGAACGTGATCACATCACCCTCGGCTGGTGGGCCGGTGACGATTGCAGGCATCGTCAGAAAGCCATCCCCCTCGTCGATCGTCGGCTCCATGCTCCCGGAGTCAACGTACGCCAACAAGACCGGCTGTCCGAGCACCTGGCCAAGTACGAGCGAGACGAGCACAACGACTAAGAGTGCAGTCCCGGCGCGTTCAGCTGTTGTTTGGAGCATACTCTTTGTCGGGTGTCTCTGCGTGATTATCGTATATGTTCACAATCGATCGGTTACTCAAGAAGGATCGACTCGCATGCCTCACAGGTGACGGTCGGACGGTCATGGCCGTCTACTGACTGAACCGTCACCTGGACCGAACCATCGCAGACCGGGCACACCTCAAGAAAAACACGTAGTCTGGCCGTGAGTTCGTCACGCTCTGCACCAGATAGGTCATCCCATCCAGGCACGTGCTCTCCAAGCGTGATGAACGCAGCCACGTCTGCGATGAGCGCACCATCAGAAGGCCAAGTGCCGATTGTCGTCGACTCGTTAGTTACTGTCACCGTTGATTCGTCTTCATCCTCATCAACGACTAGTACATCAGGGTCGGTGTCCAGAAGGAGACCCAAAAATTCGGTGCGGTCCCGACCCCGAAGATGCTCGATTCGTTGACGCCAGTTCGAGCGAAATGACTCGGTGAGAGTGAGATCCGACCCGGTATCATCGAGAGTCACAACTGATGATGCCACGAGTCGATCGACCAGCGCTGTGGCGTCATCTCGCATTCCCGTGTTCGTCGTGTCAGGTTCCATCGTCTACCGCCTTAGATATTTGTGTACTGACATATAGTGGTTCCGCTCACCAACCTCGATCGGGACAGTTGGCGGGGGCGTCAGTGACCCCCGACTGAAGTCGTGGCCGTCAATTTAACGCGGCGTTTGATATCTTTCCCGCGCTCAGGCGCGAGGCCTTCTCATTGATCTGGGATAGCAGCAGCTCAACTCAGCGGTGCCATGCCGTGGGATTTTCACGTTTTCAAGCGTGGGAGGATGTGAACTACCCTGTCCTACTGCGCTCGGGGCTACCCGCCCCTCGCTTGTTGAGGACAGGGCTTCCTGTTTCTGTGTCAGAGCTTGCATCCGACGTGGACACAGCGGCTCTAGACTCCGCAGGCGGCTTCCCTTTACGGGTGGTTCGGAGTGTCCCACTCCTACCGGGTGGGCACTCAGCCACAACTGACAGTGCGCGCTTCTCGTCGCGCTTGAACACCGTCAGCAGTGTGGTGAGCATCGTACTACACCATTCAACGGCAGGGGTAGTAAGTGTGGCGCAGAACGTGCAAACAACCGATGACGGCGCTGTATCCCCCCTACTGCGTTCCTTGTCCGCTGGCGCGGACTACGGTACTCGTTGAGGGTGGGGCTTAGCACCTGCATACAGCTAAATGGTGTCCTACGCCTGTGTCGACAGCCATGGCGTGGCCCGGCACAAACACGGATCAAAGACCGCCTGATCGGGTATCAGGCAGCCAAAGATGATCCTCAGGCGACTCATTAACTAATGAGGATCGCGTGACCGTTGACGTGAACGTCACGGAGCCGCCTGAACCTAGGGACGGTGACGATGGCCTCAACGGCGGCGGTGATGAACCCGGTGATGGCAGTGATAGGACCGACGGTGGCGACGATGATGGCGATGCCAGGAGCGACGATAGTGCTGGTAGTAGCGGTGGCGGTGGTGGTGGCGTCCCAGCCGGTGACACACCTGAATCGATTAATGAGGCTGACGTGATCACAACCGAGACAGAAGTTCCAAGACGAATCTCTGGAGACACCCCCGTCGCTGCGTTCGACACAGTCGAGACCGTCCAGACGATTACGTTCCAGACGGACGCACAGGTGGGAGACGTCCAAGTGTCGACCATCGACCCCGATACGGAGGCGATTGACACGCCCGGCGTTGCTGTGGCGGTGCAAGATATCACCGTCCCAGATGAGTCAGCTGATACGCCCGCGACAATCGAATTCACCATCCCACAGGACCGGCTCAACGAGATCGGAGCGACTCCGGAGGCCCTGCAGGTCTTCCGTAATGTCGACAGCGGACAAGAGCCACTTGAGACGACTGTTGAGACCAGTGGTGCCGACATGATCACTGTCACAGCAGAGACGCCAGGCTTCTCCGTCTTCTCAGTGAACGCTGTGAGCGAGCCAGACGCCGCCATCAGTGTTGATGCTGGTGTCGTCGAAACTGGCGAGGAGATCACGCTGTCCGGAATCAACTCCACGACGGAGTACGGCGAGATTGTTGCCTACGAGTGGGCTGCTGGCGGCGAGACGCTCACGGGTGAGACCGCACGGACGGCATTCAACGAAGGCGGCGAGTACACCATTGAACTCACCGTGATCAACGGCGCTGGTGAGACGGACACAACGACCGCTAATCTCACCGTTGAGACGGGTGGTGACGGAACAGCCGGTGATGTCAGGGCCGATGATGGCACCGCCGGCGACGGAGCCATGGCTGACGGTGTTGAGCAACCAGATGGCTTCAATTGGGGCGTGGTGCTCGTGATTGTCATCTTAGCGATTCTTGCCGTGGCTGGTGTCGTGCTCGCTCGCCGGCGGTCCTAACGGACTACTCTCTATTTTATAGGGAATCGAAGAGAATACCTGCGTCTTTAGCTGAATACAGGCGGTAAGCCCCCTTCCTCAAGGAGCAACGCAGCGAAGCGAGTAGCGCAGTAGGAAGGGGATACACCGCCGTCATCGTCTCTCATACACTGCTCTCTATCACTACTCCACACCCCACGTGCCAACGCATTTATGTTGAAACAATATATAAATACAGGTGATGGATAGACACGAAGTCGAAGGCCACGAAGTCATCGAAGGCGAGGTGAAAGCCACCGGAAACGGCGCACACGTCCTCGTTCCGAAACAGTGGCGTGGCGCAGACGTGAAAATCGTCCGAACGTCTGACCCCGACGAATAGCTACTCCCAATGCACTACGCCTATAGGTTCCGACTCAATCCCACGCTCGAACAACGTGAGCAACTGGATTACCACCGTGACACCTGTAGGCAACTCTACAACCACGCATTCAACGAACTTGAGCAAATCCCAGACTCGGCGGGGACACTCAACCAACGAGTGCGGCAGGTTCGGGATCAACTCACTGACCTCAAAGAGTGGTGGAATGAGCTGAATGATCTGTACTCGACAGTTGCACAGGCAGCTGTCATGCGAATTGAGGACAGTATCAAAGCTCTCTCCGAACTGAAAGAGCGGGGCTACAACGTCGGTAGTCTCAACTGGAAAGCCCCACAGGACTTCCGTAGTTTCACTTACGTACAGTCTGGTTTCGAGTTCGATAGTAAGAACGGCCAGCCTGTACTGTCACTGTCGAAACTCGCGGATATTCCAATCGTGAACCACCGAGAGATCCCCGACGACGTGACGATCAAAGAGGTCACGATCAAGAAAGAGCCGACCGGTGAGTGGTTCGCCTCATTCGCTGTCGACGGCAAACAAACACCGGAGAAACCAACCGACTCCGAGCGATGTGTTGGGATTGACGTTGGGATACTCAAATACGCCCACGATACCGATGGAACTGCTGTTGGGTCGCTTGACCTGTCCGACGAACGCGAACGGTTGGAACGCGCCCAGCGCGACCTCTCACGGAAAGAACATAGGTCGAACAACTGGGAGAAACAACGGAAAGTCGTTGCCCAGCGCCATTCCGATCTAACACGGAAGCGACGTGATTTCTTGCACAAGCTGTCGAACTACTACGCCACCGAGTACGAATTGGTGGCTGTCGAGGACTTGGACGCGAAAGGGTTGGTTGAACTACCGGGGAACTCTCGAAACCGAGCGTCGGCGGCGTGGGGGACGTTCAAGCGAATGCTCGAATACAAATGCGACCGTGAAGGCACGCACTTTGTGGCGGTCGACCCGAAAGACACGACCAAAGAGTGTGCGTCCTGTGGCGTGAAAACCGAGAAACCGCTGTGGGTTCGTGAACACTCTTGCCCTTCCTGCGGGTTTGAAACGGATCGGGACGCGAACGCAGCGATCAATATCCTTTCTCGCGGATACGACCAGCTAGGAGTGGGATACTCCGAATCAACGCCTGTGGAGACTGCGCTCCCTGTGGATACCTCGGTGTCTGCAAAGCGCGTCGTGGAAGCAGGAAGCCCCACCCTCAAGAAGCGAACGGCGTCAGCCGTGGGCGAGTAGGGTGGGGTAGTTCACCTGAAACTGGGCGCTACGGCTAGTCTCAAAATTGTCTGTCTGAGTGTCGATCCCGGTCAGCGAGTGCGTCCCCGATCTGGTGTCGCAGCTCGTCGGCACGGTGCTGAACGTCCGAGAGCAGCGTGTCCAGATCGACGAGAACCTCCGTTTCGAGATTAGCTAGAGAGTCAGGGTCGTAACGCTCGAGCGTATCAACGAGTACCAAGGCATCCGCGTAGACGGCGATATCTGGGTCAGTCCGTGAGGAGGACCTACTACCGGGCCCAAGCGAATCCTCACGCAATGGGGACGGGGACGGACTATCTGTCTCGATGATCACACTGCGGTCAGTAGCAATGTTGATCCGCGGATGCAGACTCAACACCGCTGGATAGGGGGCTGCTTCAGGCGGGAGCCGTCGCAACTCGTAGCCGCCATCAGAATTAGTGAGACGCCGATACAACGTTTCGAACTGCGCTTTTTCGAGTGGCTCTGTCTCCCCACGACGCTCGTACCTGACGATAATCCGATGTTCCTGGATGTCATTAATCGTGAGTAGAACGTCTGTTCTCGGTGTTCGAAGTCTTGTCTTCTCTGGGAGCTCATGGAGCCGCTCAAGAAGCTCGTGCCAGCGAGCATGAAATGACATACCAGATACTACCACTGCAGAAACAAATGTATACGGCCGCTCTCAGCTGTGTCGGTCAGTCGCGCCGAGGAGTCCACTCTCCAGCTTCTGAGTATTAACCAACACGCTGTCACAGTAACAGCCATTGTTGGTTAATACGTCGCGCTCTTATGTAGAAATGTGGAAAGACCGTATAATTACACTGAGCCGGTACTAATCTGGCAATATGGCTTCTACTCAGCCAGCGTTCGGCGGGATGTTTCGACAGCTGATTGAGCTGGGAGTTATCGAAATCAACACGGAGCCGCTCGATGCCTGTATCGAGCGACGACTCAAAGAGTTCTGGGAGAATACATCCTGTCCACGCTGCGGTCACCAGCGTCTCATGACATCGGAGACCCGTGACCGGGTTCGATGTCGTGACTGTAACTTTAAGCCGATCTACACCTACGGAACACCGTTTCACGAGAAGCACCTCTCTTGCGGTGAGGTGCTTCTCGCTTTTCTCCTCTACGCAGACACGCTGCTGAGTATCAACCAGATCGCGCCGCTACTTGATCGCGCTTACAAAACCGTTCACACTGCTCTGTTGAATAGATGCTGGGTCACGGTTACAGCGGTTCACACAGCGGTTCTATGTTAGTGATGGCGAACATGAGGACAATTTCACGGAACTGTCGATACCAGCCCAGCGCTCGCACGGCATCGCCGAGCGAGCGCTTCGTTGTTGAGTAGGACGTTTCGGCCATCCACCGCTGAGTGTAGCCATTTGCTCGATTGAGCGCGTTGTTCGCGGCTGCTTTCGCTGATGAACCGCGGTAATGAACGAGGTACTCAACGTCATGTGCGGCGATTTCGTACTCGGTGTGCCAGTCTTGGAAGCCGTTGTCGGCGGCGACAAACTGCAGGTCGTTCGCGTTTCGGCGAACGACCTGCGGTCCAGTCTTTGTGTCATGCTTCCACCGAGCTGCGATGTGAACGTCAAGAACAGCAAGCGATTCCACATCAGTCAATGTCGTCACTTTCAGCGTCTGTATTGTCCGTCCCGCCCGCTGGCGGAAGTACGATGATGCACGTCGCCGGTCGAAAAACGTGCTGTCAAGGGCGGCGTGACCAGACTGCGGGTGCTGCTGCGCAGAAACGCGCAGCAGCGCCCGCCACACCCACATTTTCAGCCGATCAAACGACTTGTAGATCGTGCTGTAATCCGGCAGATCGTCCCGATCTAGGCCGAGGGCGTCACGAACTTCGTCCATGTACTTCAGCCGATTCGGCGTTTCACGGTAGCTATGACCTTCTTCGAGCCGAAAGCAGTGCAGCACAACGTGGACCCAGCGGGCGAACCCGCCGCTGGCGGGCTCGCCCGCGTGCTTCCCCAACGCTTGTTTAGCTAGGTGACGACACTGCTCAACGAAGTCGAGGAGGTCGACTTCCATAGGCAAGAATCGAATTCCTCGGCTTCATCCTTCTAAACCCGTGATATCGGCTAAATAGATCGCTCTTCAACAGAGCAGAAGAAGTGGAGACAGGGGTGCTCATCGACCTGTATACTCTGCTCTCGGATGTCCAACGGAATGCCGACGATCTCCGCAAGGAGATTGCTGACACGCTCTTAGACCGACTCCATCACGACCGACCCGTCTCGGGATCGTACGGCTCGGTCCAGCGGACTGCTCGGACGAACCGCTCGCTCAAAGACGAAAAAGCGGTCTTGGACACGCTCGAATCGGCCGGGATCGACCGTGACCGGGTGGTGAGCGTTGACCGCGGGAAGGTCGACGATGCCCTTGAGGTGACTGACGTCGCCGAAAGCGATGTCTTCGAGACTGAAGAAACCGAGTACGTCCGGAAAGCCGAGGTGGATGAGGATCGCAAGGAAACACGGCTCCAAGGGCTGAAAGACCAGCTTGCGGCGAGTGAGGCTGATGACGCTGACCAGCTTCGTGACGAAGTCGAAGAGCTCGAATCCCGGATCGAGGAGTTGACCGAATTCAAGTCTGGACAGTCGTATCACACGCGCTCAAGTGCTGACCGGTGAGTCGGTCTGGCAGCGTGACGAGGGGAGACACGCCATGATCGACATCGCCCTTGACGTGGGTGTTCCCGCTACCGATCAAGAGTATCAACCCAGTCGGACGACCAGTTTTCTCACACTGGGAAAATAAATAAATCAGTAGGAAATATATCACCGTCAAATTCACACATATGGAATTTTGTGATGACTGCGGCTCCATGATGGTTAAAATCGACGAGGAATGGATCTGTGAATCTTGTGAGCCTAGCGAGTTTGAGGCTGAACTGGAAAACGAATATCATCGGGAAGCAGTCCTACTAACCTGTCCCATTTGTGGCCGCCAGCGACCATACTGCGGCGCAAAAGGAGCGGAGCTAGGTGAACCCAGACTTCGAATGGGAATCATTTGGCATCTTGATTCTGCACATGATTTGGATGGGGTTAGACAAGGTGCTACAGTTATTTCATGCCTTGATGATAGCAAAATAGTCAATATTTCATCCGAACTCTGTGAGGAAGCCTCCGATCGCGGATGGGGCTCGTATGACGTCTAGCTTATCGAGAGCCGTAAATAGAATCAGATAGGGTTGTAGTCACTCGTCTCGTTGTTCCCGAGGTAATTTACCTGACGGCAATTCATACCCTGCTTATGGTTGACCTTACTCTCGATCGGATCGTTGGATTAGCTGGGGAGTGGACTGACGACTCTCGAGCGAGCGAGCAGTTTCGCGCGATTATCGACGACGAACAGACAACTACCGAGGATATCACAGACTATGTGGACGAGGCTATCGCCGGCTCAGAGCCATATCACAACCGTGCACTACAGGATCTAGTCAACAATATTGGCCGACGACTGGGGTTCGATATCGAGTATGGGGTGTATCAAGGCCGTCCTGATACGATCGGCTTTGACGGCCATTGGATATCGACAGCAACTGACCCACCAACACATCTTGTCGTCGAAACAAAAACCACCACGGCGTATTCGATTGATCCGGGGCAAGCAGGCGGGTATATGAAGACGCTGGCTGAAACCGCGGATCTTGATCGCTCGCAGGTGTACGGACTCTACGTTATCGGCGACGATGATGTTGAAACAGTCGCCCAAACGATTCTCGGATCGGAGTACCGCGATCGAATGCGAGTCATCACGGCGACGCAATTGCTCACGCTCTTGGAGATTCAGGAGGAATCGGGCCTCCGTCACGAGCAGGTTGCCGACGTGTTGTTACCGATCAACGCTGTCGACGTAGGGCAACTCGTGACATTGATTCAGGACGTGATCGAGTTTCGAACGGAAAACACAGAGATCACGTCGACGACTGCGGGTGATGATTCCGACCCCACTACTGAGGACGATCCGGCATCAACTTCGACAAAGTGGACAGGGCCAAAGACAGGGGCCGATGCGGTGGTCGGGCAGCGCTCTCGGACCGCAATTGAGGGACCGGATGATGCTACGATAGCTGTATTTCCGTCGCAGCTCTCAGGCGTTGAATTTCTAAAAGAGAATAACGCGTGGG
Organism: Halorubrum sp. CGM4_25_10-8A; assembly: GCF_005435025.1. Classification (NCBI taxonomy): domain Archaea; kingdom Methanobacteriati; phylum Methanobacteriota; class Halobacteria; order Halobacteriales; family Haloferacaceae; genus Halorubrum; species Halorubrum sp. CGM4_25_10-8A. Next base: position 121,505 of record NZ_SGTX01000006.1, read on the forward strand.
GATTCGTCCGCATCAACCGCGAACCGGAGTACGTCGCGATGTATGTTTCCGATGATGTACAGGCCGTGCAGTACGTGGCTGAAGCGAAAGAAATCGTCCCGGCACCGGAAGCGGAGTTAGCCCGGACATTGGAATCGTATGGTGGCGAGCAGGCAGAGTTTGGGCAAGATAAGAAGGTAGTCGTGTTTGAGCCAGAGTCGTTATACGAGCTGACTGATCCGATCCCCTACGAAAGTCGAGTCCCATATTCACTCCGATATACCGAACTGGGTCGGTTTCGAACAGCAGAAACAACCGATGATATTCTTTGACGTTGAGTAGAAGACCGTTGATGAGTGTTTGTTAGCTCCGGTCAGTCTCGAGAAAGCATAGTTCAGCCAAAGCCACGTCCGTTCTGAAAGCTGGTTCAAGAAACTGAGACCTCGAAAAACCGCAAGACAGCTCGACATCCGCAACCAACGATACAAGATCATTACGTGTTGTGTACGAAGCTGATCCTAGACGTCATATGAACGCAATCGAAAACGCCTGTTGCGGGTCTGTTGTGCTACCGAGTGGGAGGAATTAGCGCAATAATCACGAGCAAAATCTTTTGACTTACTGTGCGGATAACAACATCAACTGCTACACGTACCCTCATCTCGAGATCGTGTGTACTGACTGAATTTCACCGATCACAGTGAGTCACGCACGACATCATCAAACTCGAGGAGTATTTGTTCGGGGACGAACTGCTCGAAGCGTACGCGACCCCCGGAAAACCCGATTGTCACTCGGGGCCTGAAACGACCGTCTGATTCCGGCAGATCGATCCCCCCTGCCACCGTCACGAGGCCTTCCGCCTCGTTGAGACGGACGTCCTCACGTTCGAGGATATCGCTCACGACGGGGTCGACGCAAACGTCATTTAACGAATCACCTCCCAATTCTTCGGGACGGACCTCGATACGCGATGCCTCGTGACGGTTGCCCGCAGTCTGGAGTCGGAGCGTCGAGTAGCCGGCCACGCAGGCGTCCTCGAAGCGGCCGCGGAACCCGCCGTCAAGAAACGAGATCCGACTCGCGTCGTCGATCTGTAAGTAGTCTATGACGGCCCCTACGGTCGCGTCGGCAGTGTCGTCGTCAGGAGCACGAACCGCGAGGACTGGAGTGTGTGGTTTGAACGTCGCTACGGTCGTCGTCCGGTCTGTATCCGAGACGGTCAGCTGCGTCTGTGTTCCAGTGTCGGGGACGTCACAGACGACGTAGATCCGATCCAGGTCCCTAATGGTCGTCTGGATCTCGGGACCGTATGCTCCTGACGAACTGACATCGTCGACGCGGCCCGTGGCACCGTCGAGCGTCACCTGTCGGAGTCCGTCGACACGATAGTAGTAGACGGTTCGGGCACCTGCGAATCGGAGCTGCGACGCGACGCGACGAACTTCGATCTGCGAGAGTTCGTCAAGTGTCTCAGCGAAGCCGCGATTGTCGACGTCGATGGAGAGGTCAGCCGCTTGGAGGACGCGGCTACGGGCGACCTGCGAGGGGAGGTCACGGAGTAGTTCCTGTGGCGAGGCGTCGATCTGCGTCGGGTCTATCGGGAGGTCCACGTGAGGCACACCGGTATGGAAGACGTACGTCGCTTCGGTGAGATAGGGATTTCGGAGAAAGTCCGGGACAGCAGTACCGTGTTATATATGATACCTGTACTCCAGATAAGTCCGATTCATGTCCGAACCGAACCAATCTAACCGATCTGAAGGCCACCGCGAACTCTGTGAGGGGCTTGTCGAGGGAAGCGGTGACGAGACCTACCTCACAGTGTCTGGTGTCGACGCCGACGTCAGCGAGTTCCAGGCCGACCGACAACCCGACGAAGAAGATCTCTTCAGGTACTACTATCCTATTGGTACCGTCGCAGTCATCGAAACCGTCCTTCCTGTTTTACAAACCACACGACGTGAACGGCTCCAAGATACGTACCTTCATAACCGTCCCTGCCGACGAATCGAAATAACATGAGTATGGAACGATCAGTGGATACGAGCATCGACGACGTGCTCACGCTCAGCAGGGAGCTCACTGAGGGAGATGGCTTGATTAAAGGCCAAATTCGGCTGTATGATGTTGAGGACGACGACGGCTCGTTGGAGGCGGATCCCGAACGATTCTTCCAGCGGACGCTGTTGACCGGCGGACTCGAAGACTCGCTGAAACGACTCCGCGACACGTTCTCCGGTGAGGATAACACCCGAATCCACGAGATGTACGGGCCGTACGGGACGGGGAAGTCTCACCAGATGGTGGCGATGTACCACTGCTTCAACTCGCCGGATGTCGTCGAAAACTGGGCAGACGGCCGGATCGAGGACTTCGAGGGTGTCCTTCCCCGTAACGCCCTTCCAGTCGTCGTCTCACTCCAGAAAGAGCAGTACGAATACCTCTGGGAGCCGCTGTTCGAGGCGCTCGACTACGAGGTCACTGAGGAGGACTACGACAAGGAGGGCGGCTATCCGACCATCGACGTGATTGAGGACGCGGTCGGCGATCGGACGGTCGCCTTCTTCATGGACGAACTCGAGGACTGGTTCGGGACGCTTGAGGGACGCCGCCTGAGCGCCAACAAAGGGTTCCTCCAAGCGCTCTTGGAGACCACCTCGCGGACGAACCTCTTCGCCATTGTCTCTGTGCTACGCGAAGGCTCCGATGTCCACGACATCCTCTCGCGACAGACCCGCGTCGAGGTGAACATGTCCAATCAGGTGGACATCCGAGACGTGCTCCGTCACCGCCTTGTCGAACCGGGTTCGGTGGATACGGCCGCCGTCGAATCGCTCGTCGACGAGTATATCGAGGCGTACGACGGCACAGATTACGTCGACTTGCCGGACGGGCTCCGGGGAGATATGGAGGAGACCTACCCGTTCCATCCGGAGTTGATCGACTCGCTGAAGACGCGCTACTTCGCGGAGACCGAGTCCGGCGCGACCCGCGGGATGCTGTACCTGTTCGCGAAGGTACTCGTCGACAACTACCAGGGGACAGACATCGTCACCCATGGGACAGTCGATGCGGTCGAGTACAACGACGAGCTCACCCGAATCAACGTCGAACACGCGCGGCCGGACCGCTGTTACGACGACATCGTTGACCGGCTTGCCGACACGGACATCCCGTTCGGACGCCCGATTCTCAGTACCGTCCTCATCTACTCGCTCACGCCGGGACTCGCCGAGGGGGCGACCACGTCGGACATCATCCTCGGTACCTACCACGCCGATGACCGAGTGAACGACATCATCGTTGATCTGGAGCGTCTCCAGGGGGAGGTGTACCACCTCTGGCGCAACGATGATCAGTTCGTCATTCGCGAGGACGAGAACCCCCGGTCGTTGGTGAAGAACGCCGCGAGAGACGTCGACGACGCCGACGCGATGACACTCCTCGGGGAGACGGTGGAATCTATCTTCGGAGCCGGCTCGTACCCCGTCGGATTCAACGCGAACGGGGAACTTGGAAGCGTCCCAGACAGCCAGAACATCAAGGTCGTCGTTAAAAGCGGCCCGTGGAATGGGTCGACTGTAGCCGAGATCATCAAAAACCAGCCCGCGGGTAGACAGTGGCGGAACACGCTGGTGTTCGTCCAGCCAAAAAACGACAACCGAATCTCGCCGACCGACCAACAGGAGAAGTTCCTCGGGAAGGCGAAGGAAGTAATCGGTGCGGAGATCCGGAAGGATGACCCGAATCTGAGCGACGAGATTGTCGAGGGGATCGAGGAGCTCCACCAGGAGTACACCGAAGACCTCGAAGAACGCCTGCGGAGCGCGTACGGTGAGGTTATCGACGGCGACGACCTGCTAAACGAGTTCGACTACGCCGCGGAGATGACACTCGAGAACTTCGTCTCCGCGGAGGACGAACTGAGCGCGAGCAACATCGCCGCGGCCGCCGAAGCGGACCCGTTCGACCTCCAGCGCCACGTGTGGGATCTGGTCCAGAACCGACTGCGTAGTCGCGGTGAGGCGACGATAGACGACATCTACGAGCAGTTCCTGATGGATCCGACGTACCCCATCCCCGGAAGTAAGCAGGCGGTCGTCAACGCGGTCGAGGATGGACTCGAAGACAAGCCCGTTCTCGCTCACAGTAGTACCGGGTTCACCGACGAGTTACAGAACCTGAGTCCCGACACGATTCTGGTGTTACAGGACGACGTCGAGCGATGGACAGTCGATGACATCGAAAACGAACTCCGGCGGCAGTTCAGCGGTGGTACGACAGAAGTCGATGTCGGAACGTTCGAGTTGGAGCTTCTGGAACGAACGGATGTCTGGATCGAGGGCGACGATCCCCACGACAACATCATGATGGCAGTGGGACGGCTCGCGGCCGACGACCAGTACGTACTGTTTAGCGGGAGTGAGATCATCCCCAAGGCTCGATCGGACGCAACGCTCCGTGACGTGTCCGACGCTGATCGACTCGGTGTTACCGAGGTTCGATCCCGTATCGAGACTGCCATTGATGCGGCAGGCGAGGCAGACACCGGTCAGGTCCTCACTGCGATTCGGAACGATCCCGAGGTGTTCCTTCCGGACGACGAGACGGAATCTGCGTTCCGGGGAGCAGTGAGTGGCCTCGTTTCTGATGGCTATCGGATCAAGACCGGCGGCGACTACGTCAGTTCGCTTGGCAACCGGGATCCGCTATCCGTCACGCTTGTTCCGATGGTCGACGAGGAGACCGGAGAGCGGATCCTCGAATACATCGGTGGTCTCGACGACGAAACGACGTTTAGCATCAGCGACGTTCAGACGGACTGTGCCCCGGACGCGACTGAAGACGAAGTGCGTCACTTCCTGTTGGCTCATCTCGGTGGGGACGACCCCGAATACGAACTCGGAACGATGGGCTCGACAGATCCGTCTGACTGGTTCCCCGGTGCGGGCTTCCGTGTCCCGAAAGACGACACGTGGACGTTCGAATACCAGGGGGACAGTGCGGCTGATCTTCGCTCTGAGTGGCAACAATCTCACGAGGCAGGTACGATTAGCTACGGAGCGATCTCATTCACCTGCCAGGGGGACGCCGCAGCGCCGGCTGGCTTCGGCGATGACGCGACGTTCGAAAAAACCCACGCAGAGCTACAACTACAGGTCGGGCAGTCTCATGATACGGTTGCCAACATCTTCGAACGGATCCCTGAGAGTGCGGCGGGCATCGATATCAGCCTTGAGTTCGAATGAGATGAGGATTCAAATACCATCTCCGGACCACGATTCGACATGACTGATCCAGCTGAAGAGTCTGAGCGGCGGCCGATAGAGCGCGGATTTCCCATCTCAGAAGTCAGCGCTCTGGCCGAGCGGGAGGGACGAGCGAAGCTCCATTACCGTCCCTTGACCACGATGCACAAGTGGTGGGCTCGTCAGCTGGGAAGCGTTTTCAGAGCGATCTGTCTGTACACGCTACTCGACGATCCAACTCGGGTCAGTATCCGCGATTATCCGGGGAACGGAGACGACGCATCCCTCTCGGAGTTTACAGACGGGAACGAAGACGATGAACTCGATATCGGCGCACTGATTGACAGTGTGGATCTGGAAACTCCGGCTGAACTCTGGGAACTATATCCTCAAGATGTCCAAGTAGCGGATAGCACCGTCCTCGACCCGTTTATGGGCGGAGGAACCAGCCTGCTTGAAGCCGGTCGCTTCGGAGCATCGGTGACCGGAGTCGATCTGAACCCCGTCGCGTGGTTCGTGACAAAAAAGGAGTTCGAGGCAGCCGAAATCGATCCGGATGAACTCGAGGACGCCTTCGAACAGGTCGAAGCGGACGTTTCGGACGAACTCACCGAGCTATACCAAACGGATTGTCCGCACGACGGTAGCCACGTAGCCGATGTCGTGTACGCACTCTGGGTCCGTTCGCTCGATTGCGTTTCCTGTGACGAGACCATACCGCTGTTCAAAGACTATCGTGTGGCAAAGGGGCGATACGAGGATAGCGACCGTGACCACGTCCTTTGTCCGGACTGTGGTGGGATCTTCTTGACGGACGACATCTCGACGGAATCGGTCTGTTCGGACTGTGGGTATGAGTTTGTTCCCGCCAACGGACCGGTGTCCCAGGGTGGGATGTACGGATGCCCCTCGTGCGGACTCAAATATCCGATCGTCGACGCGATTGCGGAAGGTCAGTCGTACAAGGAGGAGCTGTACGCGATAGAGTACTACTGTACTGACTGTGAGGACGAGGGAGCAGAGCGGTCGACGTACAAGGGATATACGTCCCCGAGCGAGGGGGATGTCAAACGCTACGAGGACGCTGCTAAGCAGTGGGCGGAGAACGACGACTTATCGGAGTATTCTCCGGACGGAGAGATTCCGGATGGTTCGATCACGGCTGCCTCCTCGATCAGTGGAAACGATATCTTCCAGCATGGGTACGAGACGTGGCGGGACATGTTCAATGACAGGCAGTTATACTGCCTCTCCACACTTCTTCGATCAATTGACGAGATTGACGATCCCGACGTTAGAGAGTTCCTTCTGTTGGCGTTTAGTGATTCCTTGCTGTTCCAGAACAACTTCGCGCGATACAACAGTGCCGGAAGCAAGATCGAGGGTGCGCTCGGCCGAAACTCCTACACTCCACGGACGAGCTATGCGGAAAACAACGTCTGGGGGACGAGGGCTGGGAGAGGGACTTTCACCACGACTTGGCAGAAACTACTAGACGCGGTCGATTTCGCTCATGACCCGACTGAGCGGTATCTCGAGAATGAGGAACTCCACGAGACGGAATCGTTCGAGGAACTGATTAGTGGAGAGTATACGCTCCTTCAGGGCGATATGCGTGACGTTTCATTGGAGGAGGAGTACGACGCGGTCATCACGGATCCGCCCTACTACGACAACGTCGTCTACTCGGAGGTGTCCGACTTCTTCTACGTTTGGCAGCGACTTCTCCTGTCGGATTCGTACGACTGTTTCGAGCCCGAGACGACCCCGCGGTCAGACAGTATCGTCTCTAATCCCGCGACAGGAAAGGACGGGGCCACGTTCGAGGACGAACTCGGAACCGCATTCGGGAGGATACGGGAGCTACTCGCGGACGACGGAATCTTGGTGTTCACCTATCGTAACGGCGACGCCGACGCGTGGGGGGGTCTCGTCGACGCACTTTGCTCGGAACAGTTCGAGCTGACAGCGATGTACCCAATCGCCGCTAACGCGAGCGAGCTCTTCGGTGATAACAAGCCGAACGTAACGGTCATCGTCGTCGCGCGTCCCGTAACTTCTCCACAGGGAGAGCCGATTAGCTGGTCGGCCCTCCGACGCAAAGCACATCGATCGGCTAAGCGTGCGAGAGAGCAGATCGAGGAAAGCGACCAATCGCCTTCCGAGGGAGAGATCTCACTGATGGAACTCGGACGATGCCTTCGAGAGTACTCCCAACACCATGGGCAGGTCCACCGGAGGAGAGAGACGATGGATACAGTCGAAGTGGTCGCTGAATTCCAGAACCTCGTCTCTGGTGAGATCACGCCTGACGAGATCTATCTCAGCCTCCTCGAGATAGACGCGCCATCACGGCGGGATCTCCAACGGCTCTGTTACAGCACCAACGTTTCTCCCGATGACCTCCAGCGCAGGGGGCTCGTTACGGACGGTGATACATTCGATATCGCGACCTGGGCTGACGAATCCCGACAGGCGTATCTCGCATCGACGGCAGACACAGATCTGACGCCTCTCGACCAGGTACATCTGCTCCGCCAGAAGTCGGGAACCACCGGTGAACTCCGCGATCAACGGAACATGGACACAACTGACGAGCTCGTTGAATTGGCGACAGAGCTAGCGAGGCTTACGAATGACGACGGCTATCGAGGGCTCTTTCATGAGTGAAACCAGTCACGACGGCAAACACATCCGGGGGGAACGATGAGCGATATCGACGCAGTAGCGGGAATGTATAACATCGTGAATCGAGAGAGCCGGACCACCGCCGATTACCAACTTCCGCTCGACGAATTCATCCATCAACTGGAGGAGCGGACACTCCCGAAGAAAGTCTGTGTCGTCGGGCTTGAGGAGGCGCTATCGGAGGACGATGACCTCCGAGAACGGCTCGTTTCGGTCATGCGCTCCGAGATGGATTACTTGAACAATCAGCATCCACTCCCATCAATCCAGTTTGCCGTTGAAGGGGAGTTCCAGAGCGTCGGCGATAGTTTCGAAGTACAGATCGCTGGCGAGTTCTATGCGCTTGAACCGATCTTCGGTCGACAGATCAAACGACGGCGGGATGGATGGCTGGCCACGCCGTTCCGTGTCTAGCGATTATAGTAGCGCACGAGTCTCCGATTCCGCAACTGTGCTTCCGTCGTCCGCCTGTCGAATGAGAAACAGCGTGATCGTTCCGTAGTCGTCGTTCCCGTCGGGGTTGTAAACCGGAACGCACGTCGTCCGGTCGGAAGGATACTTCGGACTTCCATCGTCGTTCTGTTCGGTACAGATGTCTTTGAGTCGGGATTTCGTCCATCCGCCACCGTTCTCGAGATCGAGTTTATTGGGCCCCCTCGTAGAGAACGTGATCGCGGAGATGATCTTGTTCGCGAACGACGATGGATTCGCAATACTGAACGGTCCGTTCACGTCCTCTATCCGTGAAAGGTCCTCGGTGGTGGCGGTATCGAGACAGAGCATCCCCTTGTTGACGGCGTCGAACACCTCCAACTCCGGATACGACTCGGCTAACACGTCGAGCAGATACTCTCGGAGGATCGACTCGTACGTCTCACAGGAGAATTCCCCGTCGGGAGAGACGATGTCCACCGTAGCATCGGCGCGGTTCACGTCGAGTGATGCCCGATGGTAGAGCGGACAGAGAAACGCCATTCGATCGGTTGTAGTCAGGTACGCGTAGGAGAACATCCGCGACCGGGATCCGGACTCGTGAGCCGGATTCTTTCCCTCACGGTAGTACTTTGAGTCCAACACGGCAAGCGTCTCCTTGTCATCCGTAAGCAGATGGTCCGGGTAGTAGGTCGCATCGGTGTTCCCTTCGAACGGGTAGACTGGTGGCTCTGACTCACACTCCACCGTCTCAAGTTCGTCGAGGTGGTCAATGTCTTCGAGGGAGTCGAGCGTTCGGGAGAGCACGCGTTGTGTGTAGTCCTCGAACAGCGAGTTCATGCTGAGCGCGTAGTCCACAAGCAGCTCTTCGGGGCCGCTCCCAGCTTGTCCGAGAAGTGTCGAGGCGAGGATTGATCGGGATGTGTGGAGTGCCCGCTGGTAGTAGTGACGCTGTCGCGGGAGGTCGGACAGCGAAACCCGTCGATACGCGCCGAGACGCTTCTGTGAACTTCTGACTCCCCGCTCTTCGATCTGCTCGACCTCCGCGTGAACCATCGAGAACAACGCGTTCTGTTGGGGATGTGCCTGCTCGTGAGGAGTCTGCTGGAGCAACCGGAGCAGAAGCTTGCCGGCCATATGGATCGTCTCGTTGACGACATTGCTGTACTCGACCTGCGTCTCGACCCAGGTTGGTTCCGGGTTCCCACTTGCCTGATTCAAGAGCGTCTGTGACATGTCGATCGAGCCGATTCCCTCGAACCCGGTCCGACGGCGGATCTCGAGGTTCCGGATGAAGCCCTTTCGCTTGATCGTCCGCAATCCTTGGACGTAGTTGATCGCGAAGATGGCGATGATTCTGGACGCGTCGACCCCGCCAGCCGTCATCTCGTCCAGCGGGATCCCGTAGGGGGAGTCCGTTCGCTCGATCTCGTAGACGGTCAGCAGCATTCGGACAACGTCGTCCCAGTCCACCTTCGGCTCTATCTGAACACTCATCCCTGGCAGCAGCCGGACGACCCCGACGACGTCAGAGGGTTCTACGTGGAGCGTATCCTCTACGATCCGAGCGGTGAGAACCTGAAGCCCATCCTCCTCATTGTCGGTACTGGACCGTCTACGGCGAAGTCGCGTCCGTCGCTTGATGAACTGACTCCCCTCGCGGACGAAGTTCGCCGCACGGAGTTCGTCTGCGACACGATCAGGATCACAGTCTTCGACAACCAGCTTTTGGTTCTCCTGGACGCTACAGAGCGACGTACCGTACTCACACCGTACTGGCCTACTCATAGGCGCTGACGCCCATATCGCGCTCCTCGGCGGCAGCCTGCCGACGCGCCAACTCGGCCGGAGCGCTCATGTCGAACCGGAACTGGTCGTCGAGCGTCTCGTAGTGACTCGCGATGCGGTTGATCTGTGGAAGTGACGCCGTGTTCAGGAGCCGCGGTGTGACGTAGGTGGCGAAAGCCTGTCCGACCGCCGTAATCGCCTCTCCTGCGTACGGCCCGCCCGGTTCACAAGCGTGTTTCAGGAATTTTGTCACGTCGACGTAGTGCATGGGGCCGAACTCCATGATTCCGCCCTCGCTGTTCGTCGTCGTCCCATCGTTGATCCCGCGATGGTGATTCTCGAAGAGGTCTTTCAGCTCTTCGGTGTCGATGTTACGGTCCGGGCCCGGATCCAACTCACCGATCCAGTCGTCGAACAGTTCCGTCCTGGCGTCGTCATCGTATCGGCTCAGCTCAACCATTGCGAAGCGACGAGTGATGGCGTTGTCCAACTCGTTCACTGTCCGGTCGGACATGTTCATCGTACAGATCAGCTTCAGGTCGTCGGTCAGTGTCAGCCCGGTTCCCTCTTCATCGCGGAATATCACCTGATCGTGGTCCTCGATGGCGGTGTACAGCGGACCGAACACCTGCGAGATGTCGGCGCGGGTGATCTCGTCGATGATGACGGCGTAGTTGTCGCCGTATCGCTCGGCCTCCTGGATACCCTGCGAGACGCACCCAGCCCGGCGGTGATAAGTGATCTTCCCGTCCTTTGTCTCGGGCTGGATGCTGCCGGTGATGTCCGCCGGGGTCCACGTCGGCGTCGCGGTGTGGACCTCGTAGTCGACGCAAGTCTCCAGCGCGAGCTGCTTCGCGAAGTAGGTCTTTCCCGTCCCGGTCGGCCCGTAGAGCACGATGGGCTTCCCGACCGCGAGCGCGGTGCGGGCGTTACGCTCGACGGTGTCCGGAACGAGTACGTCGCCGAGGTCGGCGTTGCGCTGCGCGACCGTCTGTTTCACATCGAGTGGGGCAGTTTCCGAGGTGAGGATCGCCTCTTTGAGTTCGGTGCCAGCGCCGGGGACGTCGACGTCGATGGTGTAATCTTCGACGAGATATCGGATCGCATCCGGGTCTGTCGTCTGATTGATGAAGTCCTTCGCCGTGGCAGCGTTGGTAAGGAGGAACCCGCTGTACTCTTCGGCCTCCTCCCGGTCGTAGTTCTGGAAACTCGGCTTCGAACTACTCATTACACGACTGGTATCGGGGAGCTATCATAAAACAACATGAGATATTCTAGTCCGATTGATGGCAATATAGTGGTTGAGCTTAATAGGAATAGAGAACAGCGACAAGCCAGTTTCCCCAAGACCCCAGCGTGGGTATCAGTAATCACCGATACTTCGATCACCTCCGAGGATGCGCCGGTAGACATCATCACCACTGGCATCTGCTAACTCGTCACAAAGCTTGCGGAGATCATCGGAAACCGTCCAGGCCTCAAGATAATCTTGGATCGACTTGCCATGCTCATAGCGGTGGCGCAGGAACTGGGCTTTATCGAGAGGAGTCAACCCATCTTCATCCTCGCTGACACGCTCTTGGACGTACGCAAGTCGCTTCTCATCTTCCCATGTTCCAAGGATGAACTCGCCACTGTCCATCCGGTAGAGGTGTATCTCTTTCATTTCGTCAGGGTTCGCGCTTGTTCCCCGAGTTAACATATTCAGGTCGCTATAGGTAGGGCCGTCTATTTCCAGCAGGTCAAGGAACACGTCCACCTCACCAATGTCGCTTCCTTGTTGGATGATTCCATAGATTTCGTCCACCACCTCTTTGGCGCTCATAACTTTGCCGTCCCGCTGTACCTCTCCGTGGTGTTTTGAATATTCATGGAACGCACGTCCCATTTCGATAACGCCAATGTCACCCTCAGATAGTTCACGATCCTCGGTAAGACGCTGGTGGGTCTGCTTGGCCGTCCGAACGATGTTCCGACGGAGTGAGTTCCACGAAACAGGTTGTCGGTCACCTGCTGGTCTGGCTACAATCACGATGTCGAACTCGACCGCTTCACCCTCGAAGAACTTGTTCGAATCTGCCGATATGGGATATGTTGCGGTCACCTCGAATCCAACGTCACAAAGGGCGGAGAGAAGTTCACCCCAGGATTCGACTCCGCTATGATGATATGTGAAAACAAGGACCCCATCCTCTTTGAGTGCTTTCGATATTGAATTGAAAGCCTGCCTAATTTCATCTTCAAATTCTGCTTCTCCTTTCCCAGCAGCAGGGTTAGCAACAATACTCTCGTCTCTTGGTGTCTTCTCCGCTTCAAACCACTCGTATTCATCTTTCAATAGAATACGTTGCCACACATAGAAGAAATCAGAAAGTTCCGAATAGATCACATTATCGTAATAGGGCGGGTCCGAAATGACCGCGTCATACTCGTTATTGCCCTCTATATTCCGCGCGTCCCCACAATGAATAGACGAGTCTCGGCCGATTGGCTGGTTGAACGGTTCCGATTCTCTCGTTTCCCCATTGTCTATATACCGTTCTGTTGGTGCTTGAGCGTACTCAACACCCCTTTTAGTCATATCCCACATTGCTGTGAAGGTACCCGTCCCGAATTTGGTACCCCACACATTGTTTTCGACAGGCTTTGTCGGCGGGTCGAAAGAATTTGATTTAAAAATATTCGTGTTTTTATTATATGCCGGGTTGTAGACACTCATCAGACTATTGTAGTTGAGTGATTCTGAGAGATTCATCAACAAATATTCTCTCAAATTGTTGTTTTTGATATCGGAAATGGAACGCATTAATATTGAAAGGCACAGTAATTGTCTCTCATTAAACATATCTGTCCAGCGAGTTATTCCGTGCCGGAGAACATTATGTCCTCCCCCTATACTGCCTTCGAAAAGTGTACTGTCTGTTTTTATCCCTTCAGGAATGTTTTCTGACGGTACGAATTTTCTCAATTCTTCTGAGGAGTTCCATCTCTCTGACGCTTCTTCGTACAGTGATATATCTTCTTCTGTGATTGATTTGTAACCCTTAACATCTGATTTTGAAAGGCCATTAGAATCACATGTCGGACAGTAGTATTCAAGCGCGTAAAGACGTTCCTCGGCCTTACCTTGTTCTTGAGTCCCATCTAAAATCCCGTATTTTTGACCACAATCTTGACAAACGTATCCTCGGTCAACAGTTCCCTCTGAGGGTACAAATTCATGCCCACAATCGTCACAAGTTGAATGGGATTTCCAATCGTCTACTAAAACAATAGATTCGCAATCCGGACATAGGACGTTGTATTTATCGTCATTTTCATATCTACCTTTGCCTACACGATAGTCTTTGAAGAGGGGAACAGTGCTACCGCACGAAATACAATCTAATTCTTTGACCCAAAAGTAGTACATCACGTCGGCGTCATGGTCGCCATTTGGACAGGATGTTTTGTAGTACTGTAGAATCTCACCAGCCACATCCTGTTTGATTTGTTGGAATGCTTCTTCAAGTTCCTCAACATCGGTTTGACCAGCGTCTAGTTCTTTCTTAGAAACAAACCACGCAACCGGATTCAGGTCATAACCGTCTGATTCAACACCGAAGCGTGAGGCCTCCACAAGAGAAGTTCCACCACCCATGAATGGGTCGAGAATCTTCTTATTCTTAATGCGAACATCCTTTGGATAGAGTTCCCATAGGCTCTCAGGGTCAGCAAGGTCGACGTTTTCGATGAGATTTTCAACGTTGTTGTGACCGCCACCGAAATCCGAGAGATCTCCATTGTCACCAGGTTCGTACACATCGACCATTTCAGGATCGTCAAGCAAGGAATAAAGACAGATAGAACGGAAGACAGCCCCATCTCGGCGTGCCCACCATTTGTGCATGGTATATATTGGCCGATACCACTGTTTAGCGCGCGTTTCTTTCTCGGCTATCTCGTTGACCCGCTCTATAGGGAATCCACGCTCTATCGGGAGTTCCTTCCGTTCCGTTCGATCAGCAGAGCGACCGGCTTCCTCAGACATTGTGAATATGTCCTCTCAACCCACCGAAGTCTCATAAATCCACTACACTTTACAGCCCCCTCGTAAAACATGACTCCTTCTACACAACCTATTTGACGACATACCTGTTTCGTCGAAGCATGGAAGAGCAGGACCTCGTCGACATCGAGGTCACGCACGATGATCCGGACGATCTTGTTGACTCCTATTCCTTGGAGATCTGTGAATTTTCCATTCACCACCAGACTGTCGTCGCAAATCGTCTCCTTGCCGGCCAGCCGGACACCGAACTCCGGTCGCTCGCCGGCGTCGACACGGAGCAGGTGAAGCTTCTCGAACACCAAGTTGACGCCGCCCATCGCGCCCTCTTCGAGATGGACGGCAAGGCGCTGCTCGCGGACGAGGTCGGCCTCGGCAAAACGATTGAGGTCGGGATGATCCTCAAGGAGATGCACTACCGCGAAACTGACGGCTCCGTGCTGATCCTCACCCCGGCCCAACTGGCCAAACAGTGGCAGGGCGAACTTCGCGAGAAGTTCGGCCTTGAGTTCGTCTGTAACTACGACGACGAGTTCCAGGGGTTCGACGCGCACGACCGCATCATCGCCAGCATTGACACCGCAAAAAGCGAGCGCCACCGCCCGACCGTGCTCGCCCGCGACTGGGACGTCCTCGTCATGGACGAGGCCCACTACGTCAAAAACGAGGAGACGGACCGCTACGAACTCATCGAGCAACTCACCTACGACTACGCGTTCTTCCTCACGGCGACACCCATCCAGAACGAACTCACCGATCTGTACAATATCGTCACCCTGCTTCGCCCCGGCTTGTTCGGCAGCCGAGACACCTTCCATCAGTACTTCATCGACAGCAGTCAGGACACGCTGGTGAATCAGAACGAACTCCAACGACGTCTGGGGCAGGTGATGATCCGAAACCGACGCGAGGACACGGACATCGACTTCACCGACCGTATCATCGAAACCCGAACCTTCGAACCTAGCGCGGCCGAGAAGGACCTCTACGACGCGGTGACCGAGTACGTCCGCGGCGCATACAGCCAGGACAGCGGCCAGAAACTGGTGTTGATGCTGCTCCAGAAGGAGGTCGTGAGCAGTCCGGCGGCACTAGAGGGGACGATCCGCAAACAGCTCGACGAACAACACGAGCTCACCTACCGCGACGAGCTCGAGACTATTCTCGACAAGATCGATTCGATAGCATCGGTTACCAAGCAGGACCGACTGTTCGACATCGTCGAGGAGGCCCGAAACCACGTCGAGATGGGTCGAGTCATCGTGTTCACCCAGTTCCGTGCGACGCAGCGGCAGGTACTCGAAGGACTGAACGAACAGGGGTACACGACCCACGCGTTCCACGGCGGCCACTCCAGCCAGGAGAAAGAAGACATCGTGGACCAATTCCGTGAGGAGGGCGGCGTGTTGGTGTCCACCGACGCGATGAACGAGGGACGCAACCTCCAGTTCTGTAACATCATGGTGAACTACGACCTCCCCTGGAACCCGATGAAGGTCGAACAGCGCATCGGACGCATTCACCGGATCGGCCAGAAGCGTGAGGTGTACGTCTTCAACATGGGGCTCAAGGGTACGATCGAGGAGTACGTCCTCGAGCGGCTCTACCACAAGATCGACCTGTTCCAGCAGACGGTCGGCGAGCTGAGCACGATCCTCACCCGCATGGAGGACTCCGGGCAGAGCTTCGAAGACGAGATCTTCGAACGGCTCGTCAACGCCGACTCCGAGGTGGATCTTGAGAACGACTTCGACTCGATGGCGATCGATCTCGGGCAACAACAGGAGCTCTCTCAGAAAGTCAAGGCGTTCAACAACGGCGTCTTCGAGAGCTTCGATCTGGGGACTGACGATGACTGATGTGACACACGCGGTAACTCAATCCGCACTGGAGGCGTTCGCTCGCGAGTACTTCGGCAACCTCGGTACGACGATACGAGAGGACGGGAGTCGATGGCACGTACGGCTACCAAGCCACGCCCATGTCGGTTTCACCGATGTCCACGAGTTTGACATAGCCCTGGATAGCGAACAGGAAGGATTGGAGGACTCTGTACACGTACTCACTCCCGAAAGCGGGTTCACACAACAGCTCCTCGATGAGGCGGCCGAAACGGCTCCAGTCGGCCAGCTCGCGCTTACCGAGGCGGTAACTGACGGTACGTATCAGTACCCCCCATGGATCCGTGAGAGCGATGTGGACGTCGTTGACGCGACGTTCAGCCCGTACTACGACCGGACGGCCGTCTGTATGTTCGTTCGGATCGACATCGAGACGGTCAGTGAGTACCAGACACAGTTCTTGGAGGCAGTGACGGTGGACGTGGAGTCGACGGAGCAGCTTCCCAACGTCACGGAGCTACTCGTCGATGAGTTCTTTACGCCTGGGTCGGAGTGGCCAGCGGGTTCAACTGAAGACGGCGATGACGAAAGTGGCGTTTCGTCGGAAAAACTGAACACCGCAATCACGACTGGACAAAAAGCTGTAGTAGAGGGTGTTCGAGATGAGATATCCGGGGTTCGGCAGTCGGCATCGCGTGCTGCCGATTCGGAGTTTGAGGAATACCGGCAGCTACAGGAACAACACATAAACGAACTTCAAGATGAGATCAGTTCTCTCTCGACCCGCCTCCAGAAGCTCAGCACGGAAGTCGATGAACCAGAGTCACCGCAACAACGGGTAGAGGCGCTCGAGAAGCGGAAAGAACTCAAGACGGAGAAAGCGGAGCTCGAGGACGAACTCGAGGAGACTCTCCAGGAGAAGTCAAGAGGATATGCCCAACAACAACGGGAGATCGAACGACGACACGCGATCAAAGTTTCTACTGAACCGAAAGCGTTCACCATTGTACTGTACGAACGTGGGGAGATCACGTTCGAACTGGCTACTGGTAGTCGGAGTACAGCTGTGCGTGCGCCGTATGCGGTCGGTGTTGGTGTAACCGATGACGTACAGTGTGAGAACTGTCAGAAACAACTCTCCGGAGAGAATCCAATCCGTGTAGTTGCGGGGCACATTTGCTGTCAGTGTTGCCAATAACGAGTGTATCCTGCGGAGATTAGAGTTCGTGCCGCTAACCCGTGCCGGTACTCCACGTGCGTATCGCCACCAACGCGAAAATATGGTTGAGGTTGACTCTGAATAGATCCTCTGAGTCTAAGCCCCAACCTGCTAACTCCGGAATATACTGCTGTTTTGTTCTCCCAGTACAGGCTATCTTTTCTCAAAACGCGTCGAGAAGGTACTGATATTAGACACTCACGAAAAGGGGGTGGCTATTATATACTTAACCCGGCAAAACGGAAAGTGTGACCCACGTCGCGTTGTACGCCCGCGTCTCGACCGACCGCCAAGATCATGAGCGGCAGATCCGCGAGCTCGAGGAGTTTGTCGTCGAAGAGTATCCTGATGCAAGCGTCGAGCGGTTCGCCGATGTTATTTCTGGGACTGATGATGAGGGTGGCGCAGAGTATCGCCGGCTTCGCGAGGCGATCGCCGGTGGGGGGATCGATGCCGTCGTTGTTCATGAGCTGTCGCGGCTCTCTCGGCTCGGTGGGGGTGAGATCCACAACTTCCTCCAACACGCCCTTGAGCACGAGACGAGCGTCCGAGACCTCGAGGTCGGACTCGAGCTTGATGTCGACGACAGTATGGTCGATCAGGCGGTCACTCAAATGATCGCCGGGCTCATGGGCGACCTTGCCCGGATCGAACAGAAACAGAAAGTCCGCCGGATCCAATCAGGGATCGACGCCGCTCAGGAGGCCGGCAGATGGACCGGTCGACCACCGACTGGCTTTGAGGTCGTCGATGGGTATCTCCGGGTCGATCCCGAAGAGTACCTTAGGGTCCGTGCCGGTATGGAGCGAGTCGCCGGCGGCGAATCACTCGCCGACGTCGCCGACGACATTGGTGTCGCTGCGAGTACACTCCGAGAACTGTATAACGACCGCGCGGAGCTATATCTCCGCGGCGAGGCTGACGACGATCGCGTTGACGCCGCCCTCGAGGATGTTCGCCCACTGAGCGAACCCGTTGCTGAGCCTCCTGAAGATTTCAACGAGCGAATCAAGCGACTCGAACAGAAGGTCGAGAATCTTGACTGAACACAGTCCACAGTATGATTAGGACTCACCGGCTCTAAAACTCCCACTCGTTGAGGTTTAGCCCCCGCGTGGGCTACTCTCTGAAATCAACAATTGCTACATGAGAGCGTTAATAATTACTGATACCACTTTTTTGTCAGAGATTTGCTTATCTGTTCTGTAGGAGCGAGTGATTTGAAGACTACAATTAATAAGCTATTACCTGTGATGGGTGCGACGGCATCAACGAATAGACTGTAACACGTCTTAGAACCTGTAACGATATTCGGAACTGTAACAGCGAACACGTGAGGGGCGTCAATGCTCGCAAAAATATCTTTTCAGACATATCCATCGACGATCCCGTGTCAGATGTATCTACCAGTAGTTACATATTGAATTAAACACGCAAGAGGGCGTCGGGGTCGACGGCTGCCGGCGAGAGTGTGCTGGGTTCAGTATTCGGGACCAGACTATTTATCTTAAATTGTGGGAACTAGACTGCGTCTCTCATGTTTTTTCTTTTACTGACGCACACGTGAGGTGAAATATTCGCGTTGTCGTGTCACCAGCAAGTTGTGTGGTAACATTACTTCCTTTCACAGTCACCGCCAACTTGATCGGTTGGGTCTCGTTCGGCGTACATGCTACTATCCCCTGGATCGTCCCGTCTCCACCCGGTGATATATCGGTAGGGAGTGTTGGGTCAGTGATCGTGAAGTTACCGTCCTCAATCGTGACGTCCGTTACATCAATATTACTAGAGGCTCGGTTTGTTATCGTTACCAAGTCGGTCGTATCGCCATCTTGGACAAACTGATCAGTAGACTGGTATCCTACGTACGGTTCGTCATTAACGACTTGGAGCGACATACCCTGTTCTGCTGAGACACTCGTGTAGCCGGATGAGCCGAAGATAAGCCCCGTACTCGCGACAAGTACAAGAACCCAACTGAGTGTTTTGATCTTGTCCATCGGTATTGAAGAGTTCGTGAGAACCCTTCGCGTGCTCTGTCAAACCGAATTAGTTGGAGTGAGTTACTCGCTCACAGTTCCGTACGTAGCTACCTGCTCATCAAGTCCCATCAGTGAATCATCAGTAAATGCCCGGATGTTGAACGGTGCACCCTTTGTCAGCTCTTGGTCGAAGGGGCCGGAATACCCATTTACGATGGCGCGGAGGACAACATCCGCTGATGCTCCGGGAGTCAGCTCGATGTATCCTGCCATGGAGTCGTCGAAGATTTTTGTATTACCACCGACCACCCCACGTTCCGTGACATCGGTCTTGAACCGAGTAGGATCCAACCGCTCTTGGAAATCAGGAGCACTGGCAGGGGCCTGGGATCGATCAATCAAGTCAACCTCACCGGCCTGCCCATTTGAGGTATCTCCTGCGGTTGCACTTGATGATGCAGCAACAAATTGCACGTCAATACCTGCAGGCACGTCGAATCTGTTATTGCCGCTAGCACCGGGGTGTTTGTTTTCCTGCGACCCACTAATATCGTTGTTACGCAGCGGATTAGTAATCTCCACGTAGAGCGAGTCAGTGAGGTTATTCCTAACCGAGAACGCAGGACGAATAGTCGTGATGCTATTCGGGTTGAGCCCACCAGTACTGCTACTCTGATCACCGTTGAGATCGATAGTGAACGGGGTTCCTGATTCCACGAGGTCTGAGCTCGTGTTGGCGGAAACACCAAGATTTGCGGAACCGTTACCAACGACCTGGGCATTAAACCCATTTTGTGAATTAATCGTCACAGCACCTGTACCTACTGCGGCCGCCGAGCCAGCGGCGAGCGATCCCACACCTGCGAGGAACTTGCGTCGTTGCATTGTTGTGTAACCTCGTTGTGTCCGCACGCGACCCGCCTTCAGGAACACGGGACATCCCGCGTCACCCTGGGTCGCTCTATCTCACCTATTGGACGCATCCCATATCGTATTGACACGCCAGAAACAGTTCTCGGGACTGCTGAAAATCTTCAACTACCGCTCGAAATACTATCTGACCATCTCTGAAAATCTTCAATCGGTGCCTGAAACCGTTTCAGGGTGCCACTGAAACCCTTCAGCAGCTGTCTGAAACCGCGTCAGACCACGTGTAAAACGGATTGAGAGATATACTAACAAAATAGGACCACCCATCACCGATCTCGACTTCTATCCCGGATTGTGGTACTTTCAGTCCCTGTTCAACAGGTATCTACTCGCCGAATTTATTCCCGTACCCGCCTCTTCGCTTAACAGTTGAAATTTTCATTTGATAAAATAATGATATTCGAATGATCTAGTGGTTGCCGTACAGAAAACCCCCCGTCATCTGAACAGTTGGATTAGGACTGAGAACTAGACTATTCGAAGGCCTACACGCTAGTAGGGCGACGCCGTCTCGACGGTCGGACGGAATACGGGACCTGAGTCAGAATTCTCTCCCTTGTCGCCGGGGACGTACGAGATCTTCCCACGCTCCCGTTCGGCAGCTGCCGGACTCATTTCACCAAGGTAGCTGTCACGGAACGTAGCCCAGTCTTCCCAGCCTCCCCAGCTCATCACGACAGCCGGGAGAACACCACAGTCCCAGAGCAGGTGTCCGCCCCAAGTTCGCCGTAGGTCGTGGACGTCGAGGTAGGTCCATCCCTCGTCGCCGGTCTCAGCGTAGCGACGCTCGGCGGCACGCTTCACCCATCGATAGATCGAATTCGGCTCAACGCCGACGATCGGCTCGTCGGGATCTCGATCGTAAGAGAGCGTGCGAACCGAGCTAGCGAGTTCTTCTGGGATCGGCGTCTCGCGGTATTTCCCGCGCTTCGCGTAGTCGTTCCAGACGCGGAGGAACCCGTCGGGAGCGTGCGTGAAGTCATTTGCCGTGACGCTCGCAATCTCTTCGCGCCGGAGGCCAGCCTGCGCACCGAGCCGAAAGGCGATCTCCTGCTGTGGAGACTGCGCCTCATCGATGAGAGCTCCGACCTCGTCGTTCGCTTCAGTCTGGTTGAGCCAGACACGCTTCGCATCTTCGCGCTCGGGATAGTCGTCGAGGCGCATAGTAGTCTCTACTGGTTGAGCCTACAAAAAACCATGTAGAATAGGGGCAATAGGGGGTTGATTTTGGACAGATCGAGCCACATCAGTAGGCGAAACAGGGAATCAACTACCCCAGATCGAGGTTCGCTACTGCGACCAACAATCTGCTTCCTATGAGCGTACTCGAAACAGGATAGTCAGCTCCATCCCGTAACTGGCGAAGGAGCCCAATACTCAGATACCATATCTATTAAGTACATCTCCACAAAGTTACAGAAAATGGCCAAACAACATATTTTCACACAGATGATCCCCGATCGAGACGAGCCAGCACTGTATATCGCTCCCCGCTCTGAACAAATCGCAGCCTTCGCAGAGGAAGCAGTAACGGTTGAAGACCAGCCCAAGGTCCGGCTGCTCGCAGACTCAGATGAAATCAAAGACGCCCTCTACAGCTTCCTCACGGCCTCGAAGATAGCCGAACTCATCCACCGGGAGCAACTCAGCCTCCGAACACTCACGGAGCCAGTCCAGAATACCATCTTCACAACCGAGTCTGAGGCCGTCGTTCCTGTGATGGACAAGCACAGTATTTCGAGCTCGGACCCCGAGCTGGTCTCATCAGTCTACGGTGAGTTCGACTCGCGTTTCGAAGCCGCCGAGCAGTATCACCTCCGGACACCCGCCCACTCAGTAGTGAAAGAAACACTCCGAGAAGAGATCGGCGACGACGTCGCAGACGAGCTCAACCAAGTCCTCGCACACGCTGAAGAGATTTCCAAGAGCAACGAATACCTCAGTATCGTCGAGATTATACTCATCCTCGCAGCCCGCAACGAGACCCTCCTCTACGATATCTCGAAATGGGGAGAAGATGCGGGTATCGCTTCGAAAGCAACCTTCTCACGGGCCAAATCAGCACTCGAAGACGCTGACCTCATCGAGACTGAAAAAGTCCCAATAGATGTTGGCCGCCCACGCCTTCGACTTCTCGCAACTGACAAAATCGCTACGGTAGACCTGAAAACGCTCTCTACCGAGTTCCGGTCCACGTTGTAGCATCCACCCGACGACAGCGACGGGAATACGCTCATCCTCCGACTCAAGCGTGAGATCAAACGGACAAAATCACTGCCTAGAGGGTATGAGACGGGTTCCATAACACGTGGTCTCCAGACCAATAGTATTTCAAAACTCGAACACGTAACATATGATATGTACGATCTCACTGGCTTTCAGCGAGACCTACTGTACGTCATTGCCGGACTCGATGACCCTCACGGACTCGCGATCAAAGACGAACTCGAGGACTACTACGAAAAAGAAATCCATCATGGCCGACTCTATCCGAATCTCGATACGCTCGTTGAGAAGGGACTCATCGAAAAGGGGCAGCGCGATCGACGAACCAACGAGTACAGCACTACCCGTCGAGGCACGAGAGAGATTGAAGCTCGGGTTGAATGGGAAGCCAGGTATATTGACCACAGTGAGTGACTGAGCTGCCGTACTCGGACCACTCTCGGCGTTGTGAGGGCTTCACCTGCTGTTCAGACGCCGAGGGCGCCAGCAACAACACTGCCGGCAAGGAACGCGATCACTGAGGTGACGGCCCCGAGAGCGAGGAGCGCGTAGTTCGCGAGGGGATTCGCTGCCTTCGCGACATCAAGCGTGTACGTGTCGTCTCGGAGCGGTTCGAACGGACGAATGCCCATCGGCGTAAGGACATCCGCGAGGAGGTGTCCGATGACGATTATGGCGCCGACCACGAATCCGAAACCGCCGAGCGCGATCGCACTGCCGACACCCATACTACTCCCGACGAGAGCCCCAGCAACGCCGAGAACGGTACCGACAAGAAGTGCGAACCACACGGTATGCGTTGGCCCACGGTGGCGGACAAACGGTACACGTTGATCCCAGTCGGGGATCATTGCTCCGGCGACTGCGACGGCGCCGCCGGCGATCGCGAGCTCCACAGCACCGGCCGCGACTACGAAAAAGCCGACTGGTGCATACGCAAGCAGCGACCCGCCGTAGTGTCCTGGTCGATGCATCTTGTCTATGGTGACGAACGCTATCGGTAACAGCCCTTCGGCATTTCCGGTGAGAGTCACCCTCGCGACCAGTTTGTAAGGCCACCAGTGCCGGTTGGTGTTTAGCCAATGTAAGATCGCAGAGGTCGCCCACGGGGAGGATGTACGTGGCCTCCTTGAGGTGAGCATTGTCGATGGCGTCGTTCGAGAGAACTAACGTCAAGTGTCTGTACCGCTCGTCGACCTTCGTGCTGAGACTAACGATGGTCGCTTCCTCTGCTAGGTAGGGCTGGTCAGCATCCGAGATGAATACAACAGGACGTGGTTCGTATGCGCTCCCGTCTGGGTCGACTATAAAGACCAGATACCCCTGAAATACCCGGATATAGCGGGTCGCTACGCCTGTTCGGAATCGTCGGTACTTGCGATCCAGTCTTCGGGTGCCGGTTCGTCGTTGGCACTACTGTCCTGTCTGATCTCGGACTGTGCGCCGCTCGGGGAACGTTCATCCGTTTGCTCGATGTCGGCAGGAGAAAAGACATCGTCGTAGCGATCAGTGAGATTCCGGACTTGAACGAGACCACGGGCGAATCGCCGGAGATCGTCACGGCTCTCGAGGGCGTGGTAGTAGCCGTCAGCGGTCTTGCCGATGTCGCTATCGTTGAACAGACGGGTGAGCGTACCAGTGATGCTTCCTTTTGGGATGTTATCGAGTCGGTCGTGGATTTCGGAGGGCGTGAACCCGTAGTTTGGGTTCGTATAGAGCAGTTGGATAATCGCAGCCTTGTTTGTACTCGGATCGATATGGATGTCGTCAGAAGAATCGTGTGTTCGGAGGTCGATGGGCATGAGAATATCTGTTTGTAGTCGGCTGTAAGAGATTGTAGGTAATAATTATACAGAGAGTTCCCGAACGTCTATCCTCCTCGACAAGTACCACAGTGTGTCTGACGGCGCCGCTGACGTCCTCTCCCTGAATCAGGGCTACACCTCCGCCCGCCCTCGGCGTCGGCTCAGGCGGCCGGGAGCGCCCACTGCCACGCCGATCTGAGGGCGACGACGCCGAACGGGCCACCGAACCCGGCGACGACCGCCGCGATGGTGGGGGCGGAGTAGGCGAGACCGGCCACGGCGGCGACACCACAGGCCCCGACCGCGGCCGCCGCCCCGGCCACGCGTTGGTCGAGCGGGCCGAACGCCGTCGTCTCGACGGGAAGTTCGAACGCTTCGACGGCCTGGCCGTACTCCCGGAGGTGCGCGACGCTGAGTTCGTATTCGCCCGCAAAAGTGGTGAGTGAGAACGTCCGAGTGCCGCAGGCGCGGTCTACGAGCTCTCCTTCACACAGCTCGGCGTCCCGTATGTCGTCGACGGGAGTCACCCACTGAACCGTCTCGGTGAGGTCGTCGTATGCAACCACCGTGTCATCGCGGCGCTGGTACGCCAGCGTGCCGTGGGTGAGGCCGTACTCGAGGGTTTTTAACCCGCCGATGGCGGTCGGCAGGAGGACAAAACAGACCACCGTGGCGGCGATCGTCCCTACCGACCCAGCAGTGAGTCCGACCCATGTGAAGAGATATGCCGGGCCGCCGCTAACCGCGGACTTCACGCCCCACCAGAGCGCGGTGGCGCGGACGGAACGCCGGTCCGGACGGACCTCCACCGTCGGCGGCGCGTCCGGGGCCGCCACGGGTGAGAGTGTTCCCATCCCCTCCTCGGGGTCGAACGGCACCTCACCGCGGTAACTGCGCCACTCTGCGAACAGCTTCACCGCGACGAACGCGACCAGCGCGCCGACCGGGCCACCGACAATCGCGAACATGAGTACCACCATGGCCAGCCCGGCCTCGGTCGTCGCGCTTGCCACCACGTCTCGGGGAGTGCTCGTCTCGTGGCGTCGCTTCCGGAAGTACTCACGGTTGACGACGCCGACGTGGGAGAAGACCAGGAAGACAACGCTCGCCGCCACACTCGGATCGGCAAGCGTCGCCGGCACATCGACAAACCGGCCCAACACGAAGAGGAACATCCCGACGAGCGCCACGGCAGACCCGAATGCCCGCGCGACAAACGGGACGTTCCGGGGGTAGATCGGCGGGAGCGGGTCAACGATCGCGACGCTCCCACGACGGTGGGTGAGGTCGCTTGATCCGACAGAGACCTCGCCCCGCTCGTCGGGCTTGGGCGGGTCGTCCTCTCCGGAACGCTCCAGCTCGTCGTAGTTCGGCGGGCAGCGAGCGAATAGCGCCTTCAGCCCGGCAAACGGGACGGCAACGACCAGTTCGATCGTGTAGATGACCGCGAACGTCTGTGCGCTCCACCCGAGGTGGAATACGCCGACCAGCGGGACGACGTTCGCCGCGACCGTCATCATAAACACGGCAGACAAATCGTACGACGACGACGCCATCGGTTCACCATGTTATAGCGGCGAATATAAGCTGTTGGTGTGGGGTTGACTGTCCGTCGCTCCGGACCTACTACGACTGGTACGACATTCGATTCTGCCGTAGTTCGTTGAGAGCGATACTAACGTAGAGGAGCCCGACAATTCGGGTTCCGGAATAAACCCACGGTTTCCATTTACACTTCGTCCCATCGACGTAGGCAAACTCGGTTCCGTAGTCGACGTAGGTACGTGGATACAACAACGCGAGTGTCCGATGACACCGAGAAATTTCTTGAACGTCGAGTAGGAGCTCTCGCTGTGCCACATAAGAACGAGAAAGAGAAGCCCCTCCAATCGAGCGCCGGGGAGGACCCACGACCGGAGTTCACAATCTTCTGGATTCTCGAGTGCGAACTGTTCGGCAGTCTCGATGAGTTTCTCTGGAGAGAGCGTCTCGACGATAGTGACGACCGAGAGTATTTTGCGGAACATCACGTCTCCCTTCGCTTCAGACCGTCAAGAATCTCCCCTGTGGAACGGGCAGAAGAATCGTAATTGGATAGGTCACAACAGATCGGCTGACACAAGCGTTTATACGGCAGGAGAACCAAAGTTCAGGTAACTAATGAGTCTCGATCAAGCGGTTGACGAAGCGCTCGCGACGTGCAATATGTCGCGCAGCGAAGAGGCCAAGGAAACGGGCCGAACAGTCGCCACGCTTCAAGACTAGCAGAACCGCTTAGTCAATATCTCGGATTTTTTCCGCGAATTCTGCTTTTGAGAGTCCCGGCGTCTCTTTTAGCTCCGGAAAGCCGGCACGTTCGACAGCCTCCTCAACGAACGTGACCCAGAGATCCTCGTGCTTCTCCGCGTAGACGATTTTCGCCTCACTTGGGTACATATCCAGCTCGTATTCAGTCAGGTCGATCTCGACCGCGTGTTTTCGCTCAAGCGTTCTCACACCGAAGCGAACCAGGTGCTTGAAGAGGACGTTTTTCCGTCGAACGGTCAACAGTCGCTTCGATTCGTTGATGTACTCGTTTACCCATTCCCGCCAGTCGTAGGATTCTGGATCGGTCTCTACGGAGGTTTCTGGCATAGCGAAGTTCGAATTCAGGCGCCGAAGGTAGAACTGAATTAGCGCAACAGCGGTTCGATGATTGGCGTTCGGAAGTGCGTGTTTGAGGATCAGGTTCGAGGCGAGTCGGCCAGCAACGTCTGTTGCTGGTCCTTCCCACGATGTCCGATCGAGAACGTCTGGTAATACATCGACGTCGATATTCTTGTACGCCTCGACGGGTGTTCCCTCTTCTTTTTCGTTCTGAGCGAGCAGTGCACGGTAAATCTCGAGGAGACGAACGACGATGGTGCTGTTGTCGGCACTCATCTTTGAGAGTGACTCGTTCAGGTCAAAATCAATCTCCTGAACAGGTCCACCGCCAACGCGGGATGTGTAGATGACGTAGAAGGCTTCGTCTATATCGTATTTCTGGACCTTCACTGCGACGTCGTCGCCGTAGCCGACGATCTGCGAGACGATTTCGTCAGGATCTGGATGGACAAAGTCAAGGGAGAACTGCTTGTCGCCGGGGTGATGATAGTAGACGTGGCCCATCTGCGTACGAAGTACTCGTCAGTGCTGACTAATCAAGTTCACGAGCTCGAACATAACCTCGGAGGATGTGTTTGATGCGTGCCTTCTATATTCTACTTAAATATATGGAATAATATATTTATTCTAGCATCGCTTTCTATTCTTCATTGAATCCGCAGAGTTCGTTCGAGAGATACACCAGACGACACAAACCCGTACGTAACTGAGAACGGCTATGATCGAGTCACTCCTCCGGATTGACGTCGTACTCTTCGTTCTCATCGGCGTGCTCGGCGGCGCACACTGTATCGGGATGTGCGGTCCACTTGTGACGATGTACTCGAAGCAGATGACTCCGCAGCCAGACGGTGGGACGGTGACAGCCAACGACGGGCGTTCCGGTCATCTCACGACCTACGAGGTTCGCCAGCACTTCCTGTTCAACGTCGGGCGAGCGACGACGTACGCAGTTCTCGGTGCCCTCTTCGGTGCGCTCGGAAGCGTCGTGTTCGTCACCGCTGATCAACTGACACCGATCGCCGATCTCCTGCGAGGTGCTGTCGGTCTTGCGGTGGGGGGATTCATTGTGGCGACGGGCGTTCGGTACGTCATTGGTGGAAGTGGAGGCGATATTCGTATCCCTGGCGTCCAGCGCGTCACGTCGTGGCTCGCAGCGAGAGTTCACCGACACGTGAACAGCCCGAGCATTGTTGGACTCGGGGCCGTCCACGCGTTTCTTCCCTGCCCGATGCTGTATCCCGCGTATCTGTTCGCCTTCGCGAGCGGCTCTCCGACCACCGGTGGAATCGCTCTCGGTGCCCTTGGTATTGGGACGATTCCAGCCGTCTTCCTCTATGGGACGATCATCCAGTCGATCGACGTCGCCCACCGGCGTCGTGTTCATCGGCTGCTCGGCGTGGTGTTCGTCGTACTGGGGTACGTGCTGTTCGCGCACGGGCTGATGGCGCTCGGTGTTCACCTCCCGCATCCGATGCTCCCGCATTACCAACCCCTCGGTGGCGGGATGGGACACATGGGGCATTGACCGAGACCGACTCCCCTCCCCGCGCTCGACACGCAAGCCGGTCTCTCCGGTGTCACCACGCCCGGGAAACGACGAAGGCGATCTGCCGGTCCCGGGAGAGATCACGCAGTAGCCACTCGTTCGAGGTCGTCGACGAGTTGCTCGATGTCGGTCCGCGGGCCCCGCGGATACGCCCGCTCGATGACTCCTTGCTTATTAGCGAGAATGATGAGCCCGTAGTGCGGGAAGCGATACTCTAGGTTCTCGATGTCATCTGCCGGCTGCTTCTCGATCTTCAGACCGAAGTGCTCGTCGTGTATCTCTTGGGCCCGCTCGTAGGTCTCTGGGCGGAGGAAGTGCCAGTTACCCGCGTCGAGGTCAACTCCCTGTTGGCCAGCGTACTCGCGGAGGGCCTCGGCGGTGTCGCGCTCGGGATCGAACGTGATGGGGAGGAACGCGACTTGGTCGCCGTACCCGTCCTCGGCGGCGGCTGCCTGCCCACGACGGAGTCGGAGGATAAGTGCAGGGCACACCCCGTCCGGACAGTTGGTGTAAAATGACGTCCACAGCACCGCGCGCTCGTCCTCGAGCTGGGCCGTCGATATCTCCTCGCCGTGGATCGGGTCGGGGACGGTAAAATCGGGCATCTCGTCGCCGTGGCTCGGGAATGACGCCTCGCTGAGGTCTCGCTCCGGCGGTCCGAGAACGGTTCCATCGGCGCCACTGGTACCAAGAACGCCAAGACAACCGGCAGTGCCGGCGGTGACTCCCGCGACGCCGGCCGTTTTACAAAAACTCCGTCGGTCCATGTCCATACGTTCGCGTATCTGTCTCGCGGTCTTGAGGTATCTGGTGTGACCTTCGAATGCGCCACTTCCGTCCAATCCGGGCGGGTCCAGCCAGTCGGCTCCTCATTCGAAGAGGCTGTCGACAGTCCGGATGAACCGGTCGACGAGCCGGTCTGGCAGCGAGGGAGACACCACCTCAAGTAGCTCAGCCGTGTGGTCCGGACGGGTCAGCGCGATCGTCATCGGGCGGTCGTCGGACTTCGTGACGATTCCGGCGTCGCTGAGGCTCGACACGTGCCACGAAACCGTACTCCGCGCGAGATCCAATTCCGTGGCTAGCGTCTCCGGACGACGAGGGCCGTCCGCATGGAGCCGCAACATGATCTCACGGGCGGTTTCGCGTCGCAGGAACGCGAGCGCACGCCGTTCCCACGGGTCGAAGGTGAGACAGAAGTAGTGAGATCGACCAGCGATCCGTTCGACGACCAGCTCGTCGTCGTTCACGAGTCGTCGGAGATGATATTGCGCCTGTCCAGTGGCGATGTCCAGATCGCGTTCCACCTGGTTGAAGTGGACACCAGGTGTCTCGCGGACGTGTCGTCGCACCCGATCTCTGGTCGTCGCCATCGTGAGTAGTCGCCTGTAATCGGCTGAGAGATAAAACCTATCGGGAGATTTTCTCCCATGAGAACGTTTTACCCGTGTCTTCTTATCACTCCCAACGCATACTGGCCAGTGTCGTGATCGCGTCGCTCATCGTTCGGGCCGTCTTCTCGGCTCTCGTGCCATTGACCGTTCAGGGGTCGCCCGTACTGCTGGCCGTCATCGCGTGTGCCGGGATCGGAACCAGTGCGCTCTTCGTCGTGAGCCTCGTCGCGTATCGACGCCGCCAGACCGGCCAGTACCGACTGATCAGCGCCGCGGTTGGGGTGCTGGTTCTACGGTCACTGATTGGCGCTGGGACTGTTCTGGGAGCTGTTCCGATGCCGGTTCACCACTTCGTCGAACACAGCCTCGACTTCCTGATCGCTGCGATGATCCTATACGCTGTGTACGCCCATGCCCCGGGTTCGCTTGGTGAGAATGTCACAAGCGACTAGCTTGGCTGAGCCGGCTCTGTTGAAATCCTATTCTTCAGACATATTCTCACCTGAAACAGCCGGTCGATGAGAACTGCGAATTGACCATAGGATATTCGGCTCTGTTGAAATCCTCTAAGACTGATATAAACGGCGTGCTGAATACACGGCGCGAGTCGGTCACTGCGAATTAAACGGTTTGTGTGGTTATGCGAGCCCGATTTCCTTGTGACGCTTGTAAAGATAAGCAACACCGGCCGGAATCGTGATTAGTTGCACGGCCGAGAACACAAACGAACCCAAGTGCAGTATGGCAACGCCTCCCCACAGGACTCGGTTTGGTATCCAGTCGCTGTCTTTCTGACGGAGTTTTCTGGCATCGAGATAGAGGCATAGCGAGTACAGTGGGGCTAGCGTGCTCCCGATTAGAACGGTCGCTGCCACCGAGAGCAAGGAGAATAAGAATAGCAGGCCAGTCTCCGGACCGGAGGGCAGAAGGCTCGGTGGAGAACCGGCCTGTGGCTCGCTCACTAACTGAAGAATACCGTACGAGGCCTGCACTACGACAAAAACCACGATGAAGAACGCGACGCCATACCACCATCGTGAAATGGAGGACTTGTCGGGCGATTTTTCGGACATAGGCTACGTGAAAGAGCGTGATTGTGGCAGGTCATGTAAATTGTGGAATGAGACATCTGACTCGATGCTAACACTGAATACAGCCCTCTATATTCAGCACGAAAACAGAAACAAGTGATATGTTCTGACCCGGTTGCGGTCAATTCAGGTGGATCATAGGCCGTTCAGTAGACACTTCTCATAGTATTCTCCCAACTACTGTGCCAACCGTAGTACAAACTGCTATGAGCAATGCCATCTTCACAGATATTCGATCGGTAAAACGGCTAAGAGAAAGGCCAACGATAGCAGATGCCAAAAAGCTGTAAGCGATGGTTGCTGACAGAGAGAGGGCCATAGTGACTTCTAAACTGACGGTATCATAAATATCCGGCTCTGTTGAAATCCTCAAACAGTGATATGTTGAGGATTTCAACAGAGCCGCTGAGCCCTAAGCAACCCAACCCCAATGTATACTAATCGGTGCCAGACATCGTCCACTCCTGACTGATCTGGGCGCTGGGTGACCCGGAGCGAACCCCTCCTGTGGGTGGTTTATTTCCTATGACAAACGACGTTCGACAGTTACACCAGAACCGTATTGACTCTATATGAAGAATTATAGCTATGAAATCTGAATCAGACTCGTATTTGCTATCGCGTCGACAAGCTATTCACACAGTCGGCTTGGGAGTCGTAATTGGAACGGCTGGCTGCGTTGGGGGATCCTCTGGCTCAAGCCCAGAACCGGTAGATCTGTCTGGTCAAAAGACGGACTACCAAGGTGGAATGGTGATCGGAGACCATGGGGGTCCTAATGGGCAAGTGTTCTACGCTGATACAGAACCAGAGCCCAGACAGGGACCCGTCCAAGGCCCCGAAGGAACTGGGAACCTTGCTTGGTTTCACACGCTCGCACATGGCCTCTTTCCGTACCATTTTAATCTGGTAGCTGACGGTGCGGAGGCGACTGTCGTATACGTCACGGACTACTCCCGTGTTGATTGGGAGATCCCTGAAGACACTGAGAGAAAGAAGATGCCAGCACCGACCGCTCCCGATACATTCGCCGATGCCACGGGCCTCACATACGTCATCGAATCGGATGTAATGGGTGGAATGGGGCCAGATCTCATGCCGTTCTCGGAAACCAGTGAAGCTGAATCGTTCGCTGATAATTACGGCGGACGGACGATCGGGTACGACGACATCGATCGGTCACTCGTTGATGGAATCCAGATGACTGGGATGAACTAATTGACCCTTCTCACAGGATCTAGTCAACGAATCTGACACGGACGATCAGGAGCTAGAAGCCTTTTGTCCGGCAAAATCGTAGCTATTACACACGCGATGGCAACCTCAGAAAACGAATCGAAAGACACGATAACCGTGTATCAAGAGCGGTTGGATACACTCGACGCGACACTCGCATCGAAAATGGACCGTTGGAGCGTCCCAGCATTGCGAGCCGCTGTCGGGGCGGTGTTCATCTGGTTCGGCGCACTCAAAGTGCTCGGTGTCTCGCCGGCCAGTGACCTCGTCGCCTCAACGGTGTACATTCTTCCGCCTGAGTTTTTCGTCCCGGTACTTGGCGTGTGGGAGGTGATAATCGGGGTCTGTCTGCTCTACCCCCCGCTTACACGCGTCGGATTGCTATTGCTGGCGCTCCAGCTTCCGGGGACGTTCCTTCCGATGGTACTGCTCCCTGAAGTCGTCTATACTACGTTCCCGTACGGGTTGACAGTCGAGGGTCAGTATATCGTAAAGAACCTCGTAATCATTGCCGGCGCACTCGTTCTGGGGAGTACTGTGAGAGACGAACCTGCGTCGGTGTGAATCAGACACTTAACTGCTCGTGCTGAAAGACGAATTTTGAGCCAGAGCCGATGAAGCTGAGACGTTCTGCTTCTCTCTCAGAAGAACCTCGATCGACGACCAGTGAGAAGAAATAATAAATCTTAATATATATCGCCGGTTAAGTTGTTATATGACGGTAGTAAGCGTCTCAATGCCTGAGGACTTGCTTGAGCGGATTGATCAGTTTGCTGACGACCACGGATACACGGGTCGAAGTGAGGTCCTTCGGGAGGCGAGCAGGAACCTCATGGGCGAATTCGAGGACAAGAAACTCGAAGGCCGCGAACTGATGGGAGTGGTCACCGTGTTATTCGACTACGAGACGACGACCGTCGAAGAGAAGATGATGCACCTTCGCCACGAATACGAGGATATCGTCGCTTCGAATTTTCATAGTCACGTTGGCGGACATCACTGTATGGAACTGTTTGTACTCGAAGGGTCTCTCGAAGAGATCTCGGCGTTTGTTGGAAAGATTCGAGCGACTAAGGATACACTCACAATTGATTACTCTGTCTCACCAGTAGATGATTTCAGCCCGCTGGCCGATCTGAGCTAATTCCCGCGGCTTCAGGCGCGGGAGGAGGTCAATCTGTTTCGCCTCTCTCGCTGAATTCACCCCCATTTATATCAATATCTTCGGACTCCATCGATTAAAGCTATTAATCTAGATTAACAGAATCGCAGATATTATTATGATTGCTATTAGAGTTAACAACACTGATGACTCACATCTCGCGCCGAAGACTACTCCAGACGGGCGCAACCACGATTGCTGCGACGGGAGTCGCTGGCTGTCTCGGTCAGAGAGGCGGGTCCCTTGATTCCGTCACAGTCGCGTACGTCCCGATTTACCCGAACATGCAACACTACGTGATGGAACAAGAGGGATACTACGAGGACGTTCCGACAGATGTCACGATAGAGCGGTTCAGCTCCGGCCCCAGTGTCGTCAAGGCATTCGCGAGTGGGGATGTCGACGTTGCGCTCTTCGGGATCACTCCCGCAATGGTCCTTGTTGACAAAGGGACCAACGCCGGCATCCTCGCCGCGAACTCGAGGAATGGATTCAAGATTATAGGGACAACCGAGCTCGTCAATCTCTACGAACAGGAGGGCCCAGCCGTGTTCGAGCGCTTCGAGGAAGAGCGCGGCCGTAAGATACGGTTCGGTGCCCCACCGGACGGGAGCGTCCCCGACATCGTCCTCAGATACTGGATCCAGGAGGACCTAGACGTCGGAGAGATAGAGTCTGCGATCAACAAGTCGAAAGTACCGCCAGCAAAGGCAGTTCAGACGATCCAGTCGGGTGACATCGACGCGACGATCATCCAGGAGCCGTTTGCAACGGTCATCGGCCAAGATGACGGCTTCGACGAACTCGCTTGGTCCGGGGACATACTGGAGAACCACCCGGTCACGGTGTTGTTCGCGAATCAGCGAGTGCTCGACGACACCGAGGTTGCCCAATCGCTAGTCGAACAGCACGTCGCGGCGACCGAATTCACGAGGGATTCACCAGACGTGGCCGCCGCCCACGCCGCCTCAGTCATTGGCTCCGGCGTGAGCGAGGACCTCGCGACGGCGGCCATGGACTCTCAGGCCTCCGAGTTCTTCTCGAACCCGCACACAATCACCGAACAGGCCGCGACAATGGGCGAGTTCGTCGCCGATGTCGGCAACATTGAGGACCCGGTCGCGACTGACAATCTGTTCGCGTTCGAGCCCTACGACGCTATCCAGGAATGAGTACACGTACCGACACCAGTTCCAACGCGGTGGTCGCCGGCAACTTCGAGGGGGACCTGTGGCGGTATCTCCGCGGCTTGGGAGGTCTCTTCGCGTTCCTGCTCGTCTGGTGGGTTGGCGCGATGACGACCCAGCCGTCGTATCTGGTGCCGGGCCCCCTAGATTCGGTGCGCGCGTTTATCGACTTGTTCGCGACCTCGACGACGATTGTGGTCCCCGTTCTGGGGTCGAGTCTCGTACTTCCGACCGGGCTTGCACATCTCTCGCAGACGCTGTTCCACTACGTTCCCGGGCTCCTTCTCGGTGCGACCTGTGGGGTCGGTCTCGGACTGGCGATGGGCTGGAACGGTGCGCTCGACGACTGGCTGCGGCCGCTCGTCCGGGTCCTGCGACCGATCCCGCCGCTGGCGTGGGTCGTCTTCGCCATCGTCTGGTTCGGTATCCACCACACGGGCGCGGCGTTCATCGTCTTCGTCGGCGCGTTCTGGATCAACTTCTACGGCGCGTATGGCGGCGTCGAGGGCGTTTCGACCGAACTGACCGACGCCGCGTCGACGCTCGGCGTCGAGCGCGACCTCTCGATGCTAAAACTCGTCGCGCTCCCGAGTGCGGCACCACAAGTACTGACTGGATTCCGGACGAGCATTGGTCGCTGCTGGATGATCGTCGTCGGTGCCGAGCTGTTCGGTGCACCAGGCGTCGGCTACGAGATCATCAACGCCTCGAACAACCTCGCGATGGCGACCAGCGTTGCGTACATGTTCCTGATCAGCTTGGCGTTCCTCTGTATGGACGTCGGGTTCCGGCTGCTCGAACGGAGGGTCCTCGCATGGCGCTGAGTTCGGACTCGTCTACTAGTCGAGACTCACGTGAGAAAATCACTATCCAGAACGTCAGCCGGTCCTACGAGTCAACGGACGCGCTCGCGAATGTTTCTTTTTCGGTTGCGGAGGGTGAGTTCTGTTGTGTCGTCGGTCCATCCGGGTGTGGGAAGACGACGTTGTTGCGAGCGATCGCTGGACTTGACAATCCGGACGGTGGATCGATACTGGTCGGCGGAGACCCGGTTACCGGCCCTGGACTGGACAGGGGAATGGTGTTTCAGGAATATGCACTGTTCCCCTGGCGGACAGTCCGCGGGAATATCCGATTCGGCCTCGACCGGCCCGCCTGTGACTGTCCCGACTGCGAGGCGCGGGTGCAAGAGTTGATCGACTTGGTGGGGCTCGACGGCTTCGAGGACGCGTACCCGAAAGAGCTGTCCGGCGGCATGAAACAGCGCGTCGGTATCGCTCGCGCGCTCGCCCCTGATCCGGAGATCCTCTTGATGGACGAACCGTTCGGTAGTGTCGACGCTCGAACGCGCGACCGCTTACACGCGGAACTGCTCGACATCTGGACCCAGACCGGACAGACCGTCGTGTTCGTCACCCACGACATCGACGAGGCAGTGACCCTCGCTGACCGCGTGATCGTTATGGATGCCGACCCGGGAACCGTCCAATCAACGTTCCCCATTGATCTAGAACGCCCACGTGAACGGACCGCCCGCGACTTCGTGGACCACGTCGCACAGATTAGGGATGAACTCGGGAGTCCTGTCGACACTAACCACTGAGACGCTCCCACGGCAAAATTATTAATTTATTTTCTTTAGACCGCCATATCTATTATGTTAGAATAAAATTTTAACATATGCCTATCGTGAGTTCCTCGATGACGGAGCGACTCCGAGAAGATCTCGACACGTTTGCGGAAGAACACGGCTACACCGGCCGGAGCGAGGTAATTCGTGAGGCTTGTCAATCACTGCTCGAAGAGTATCAAGAGAGCGACTACGAGGACCGGCGCGTATTGGCAACGGTCACTGCGGTATTTGGATACGACGAACCTGAAATTGAGCGCCGAATGATGGATATCCGCCATGAGTTCGAAGGGTCCATCCGGTCGAACTCGCATAACTGCCTCCGAGAGAACGCCGGATGTGTCGAGACATTCGTCGTCGAAGCCGCGTACCAAGACGTTCTCCATTTTATCGGGACCGTTCGAGGAGCTGACGAGTCTGTCTCGGTGGAATACACTGCCGTGCCCGTCGACGGAAACGGCACAGCAGCGAGCGACACTTGACATCCTCCCCGCGCTGAAGCGCGAGGGTTCCAACGTGGGACAGCGGGGCGTTCCCGTGTCCTCGTTGGCAACTTCTCGCCTGCCAAACGAGGTCCGGCGAGGCGATACCGGGTGTGTGCGCGATACGTCGGCCCCGCGAGGGGTGTGGCGTATTCGGCGTCTATTCGGACGCGGTATCCGCTTGCACCGTGTATCCCGTTTGCCTCGGAGAGACGGCGGGGATGCCCCCGGTCGCGGGTTTCCCCGCGTCCGGGCACGGGCCGTGCCATCGGCCTGCCTGCCCTTCGTACCACAGTGGGCAGGCACAATCGAGCGAGAGTCGCTTTTTGTCTGCCGTGTTTCCACGGCCTCGGAGACGCCCTTCCGGGAACGGTGTGGTGGCCTTCGTCGGCCGGGCGGACCCCAATCCAACCGCCAGTTTTTGCCCGTTGTGCTTACCGCGAGATACGCTGTTCGAGGGCTTAATTCCGGCGGTTGTCGCCCTGTTGTCGGATTCATCCCCGCGCTGAAGCGCGGGGCTTTCTCCTCGAACTTCGGTAATCTCGGCATCGCTGTCACCAGCACGTTCGCCACGCTTTGAGTTAACTCACAGGAGCAGTTTGTGTGTTTCTTATTATAACATCTATTCTAGTACAGCAAAGTTATTATATCTATGTTCGTAATTGCCAAACAGACATGCCGCACATTCACCTTGGAGAGGGGTCGTTCCCCCTCTGGGCGCTCGTGCTGTGGACGCTGATCGGCGCTGGACTAATCTCCACTGTGGTCTACCGGATACGGAAAGGTGGAATAAAGACGCATCAAATTGCGCTCGCAGGCATCGGCGCGGCTGCGAGCTTTGCGGTTTTCCAGCTTAATATTCCTGTGTGGGGCGGAATTCATATGAACCTCACCGGGCTCGTGGGTATCATCGCCGGACCGCTTCTCGGCGCGCTCGTCGCGCTGGTCGTCAACATCTTTTCAGCGGCGCTCGGACACGGAGCGGTCGGCCTAATCGGGGCGAACACGCTGATCAACGCCAGCGAAGCGATCGTCGCCTACTACGCGTTCAAGACGCTGATGGGGATGGAGTGGGACGTCTTCCCCGCCAGCGCGAGTGCCGCGACACTCGGTCTCTCAGTGGGGTCGTTCCTGATGGGGGCGATCATCGTTATCAGCGGGGTCAACGGGAGCGCGCTCCCGCGTGGTGACCTGCTGATCGCCGTTGGTGGACTTTCCGCTCTCAACCTCGGTGTCGCCGTCGTCGAAGGGATCCTTACGGGTCTTATCGTCCAATTCCTCGCCTCAGTGCGTCCCGACCTCGTCGGACTTACCGACCGCGACACTCGCGATGAGCCCTCGGGGGTGACAGCCTGATGCAGCGCTGGAAGCAGTACGGTAGCATGGCTGCCGTCTTCTCGGCGTTCCTCGTCGTCGGCTACTGGGGGTTCACTGCGACCGGTGGTGCCGTTCCATGGGCAAAGCGGGCCTCGCAAGCACTTCAACGCGGTGTACAAGAGGGTGGCGGCTCTCTCGTCAACCTCGGCCGCGGCATCGTCGTTGCCGGTCCCATTCGGAAGGGCGGGCTGATGCTCGAATTCGGCGCAGTCGTTCTCACGTTCGCCGTCCTGGGTCTCGGATTGTACGTGTACGTCGATCGGTACGGCGGCTTCGATGACGGAGAACGACCGACACGGTAACCGTGACAACGCTCTCAAATCACGTCCCTGATCCCCGGCTCATTACGGCGTTTGCCGAGCGGCGAGACGGACCGTTACATCGAATCAACCCGTGGACAAAGGTCGGCGTCGTTGGCGTGCTCGTCCTCGCCGTCACGGTGTTCGACAGCCTCGCGCTCTTGGCCGGTCTGTACGGAACCGTACTAGTGATCTACGGACTTGCGGACCTGCCGTTTCGGCGGCTCATCGGCTGGTACACGCTCCCGATGCTGTTTATCATCTCGGTCGCCGGACCGCTGGCCTTTCTCGAACCGGGGACGCCGATCGGCGGCGCAGTTCCGACACCCTTCGGCGGTTTCTCGGTTACGTGGGAGGGTCTCGCCCTCTTCTTGGAGCTCAGTTGTCGGTCACTCACGGTCGTCACGTTCGCGCTGACGGCGTCGATGACGACGAAATACACCGATGTCGCGTACATGCTCGGTCGGTTGCTCCC
This sequence comes from Halorubrum sp. CGM4_25_10-8A, assembly GCF_005435025.1. Lineage (NCBI taxonomy): Archaea > Methanobacteriati > Methanobacteriota > Halobacteria > Halobacteriales > Haloferacaceae > Halorubrum > Halorubrum sp. CGM4_25_10-8A. The sequence goes on from NZ_SGTX01000006.1 coordinate 160,223, forward strand.
GCGACCGATCGACCAGATAGCTCTGCTCACCTATCGGTTCACGTTCGTTATGCTTGAGACGCTTGAGGACTTGGTGAAAGCCGCGCTCTCCCGCGGAGCGAACTTCTCGGAATTCTGGTCGAACAAACGGCTGTACGCCCGGATACTCGGCATGACGATGCTGTCGGCGATAGAGCAGTCCGAACGACTCGTCAAGTCGATGGAAGCCCGTGGATACGACGGCGACCTCACGCTGTATGGGGACGTCCCGCGACCGCCCGCTCGTGAGATCGTCGTTATCGCCGCTTGCTACGCCGGCGTCGTCGCCTACGCTTTGGTCGGCGTCTACGAGGTGATTCCAGTATGAGTACGGATCATTCTGAAGACCGGCGGCTCCTAGTTGATCTACAGTGTGAAGCCCACACGTACCCGGACGGGACGGTTGGTATGCACGAGGTCGACTTTTCCGTGTATTCCGACGAGGTCGTGGCCCTCGTCGGCGGCAACGGCGCCGGCAAGTCGACCCTCCTCGAACATCTGAACGCTACCCTCATTCCCGACGACGGCGAGCTCGTCGTCGACGGCACCCCAATCACCGAGGACAACAAGCCACACGCGCGAAAAGAGGTCGGCTTCGTCTTCCAAGACGCCGATACGCAACTCGTCGCGCCCACAGTCCTCGACGACGTGATGTTCGGCCTCCAGAACTACGGGGTACCCGGAGACGAAGCGAGGGAACGCGCTCGTGAAGCACTGGCGACTGTCGACGCGAGCCACCTCGAAGACCGAATCCCACACTACCTGAGCGGCGGGGAGAAACGGCTCGCTGGCCTCGCCGGTGTGCTCGTCCTCAAACCGAGTGTGGTCGTGCTCGACGAACCACTCGCAGGGCTTGATCCCGACCGGTCCCAGCTGGTCGCGGAGCGGATCGAACACATTCACGATGACGGTATCAGTGTCGTCCTGTCGACGCACGACCTCGAATTTGCTGCCGAAGTCGCGGACCGAGTTTGCGTGATGGCCGACGGCAACATCATCGGAGGCGGAACGCCTCGAGAGGTGTTCTACGACGAAGCGCTGTTGGCGGACGCGAACCTTCACCCACCGAGCGCGGTTCGTGTGGCTCGTGACGCAGGGCTCGAGGAGACGGCACAGCCGGTGACGGAAACGGACCTCGTGTCGCTCCTGACAGAGGCTGGAAATTCGAATACCGCACCGATACCCCCCACAGACGGACAAAGACATGACTGACCGCCTTCTTCGGCATCTCTTACAACTTCTTGATGAGACTCAGGCGAGTGGTCGAAGCCTACGTGAGCGGTCTCCCACGACTCAAAGTATTGGGGCACTCCGAGACAAATCACCGGTAAAATAGAGAGAACGTAATGCGCACGAGCTTCAACATTCCCGACGACCTCCTGTCTGAGTTCGATGTAACGTGGCAAGCAGAGGGATTAGATTCACGCTCGCGTGGCGCCCGCGAAGCGATGCAAGAGTACATTGAGGCACACACCAGATTAGAAGATATCGAAGGCGACGTCGTCGTCGTCATGGCCTTCGATTACGAACACGAAGCGGTTATTGAAGACATTCACGACGTACAACACCAGTTTCAGGACGTCATCACGACCACGAATCATATCCATGAAGGAGAGTGGTGTCTCGAGACGCTCTTTTGTAACGGGCCAGCCTCGCGTGTCCGGACTCTCACCTATCGCTTGCGCGATTTCGATACGGTAAGTCGTGTTAAACTGATGCTCCTCGCCGAGCACTGAGCGGTGTTCAAGACTTGATGCGCTGATCGATGTGAGCATCGCCCAGTGAGGTGATCGAGTAATCCACCGCTTGGACATTCGGCACTGCTCGAACGCTGTTGACGAATCCAGATAGTGCTTCTGTGGCCCCCTCTAAAACGTACAACTCCATACAGTACTGGTCTTGGACGTGTGTGTGGGTAGTTGCGGAGACGATAGCATCGTACTCGTGGCGTACTCTCGTGAGACGCTCCTGGACGGCAGGTTGACAGTACTCGAAGACGACCGTTACCGTACACATCTGCTTTTGTCCCTCGATGTGTTGCTCTTGAAACTCTTCGAATAACGTGCGTGTGCCTTCTCGAACGACTTCGCTTCGGCCACTGTACCCGTGTTCTTCGGCGAACTCGTCGATGCGTTCCAGCAACGCCTCAGGCATCGAGATGCTAACGACGCTCATGTATTAAAGTTTTATTCAGTCTTATTAGTTTCTGTTATGACGATAAAGTATAACCATAATAATTAGTATTTTAGTGTAGCAGATTCATAATTAGAGTATGCCGTCCAACAACGACCCGATCCCGGTAACGATTCTCAGCGGAAGCCTCGGAGCTGGCAAGACGACGACGCTCAACCACATTCTTAGTAGCGGACAGGAACTCAACGCCGCCGTTTTAGTAAACGATATGGGCGAAGTGAACGTTGACGCCGACCTCGTCGAACGCGAGTCGGATCTTACCCAGAACGACGATGAAATCATCGAGATGTCGAACGGGTGTATCTGTTGTCGGCTTCGCGGGGACATGCTTGACGAGGTAGGCCGATTAGCTGAAGAGCGAGACTTCGAGTACCTCCTCGTGGAGTCGTCTGGGATCAGCGAACCGATTCCGGTCGCACAGACGTTTGCTCGCGGGTTCGAAGACGCGGATTTCGACCCTACGGGGGTCTACGAACTCGATACAATGGTCAGCGTCGTTGACGCGCACAGCTTCTGGAAGGGGTTTGATTCCGGTCAGGCCCTCACCGATGACTCCATCGATCCACAAGGGAATCGCGTCCCCGAGGAGGCGCTGATGGATCAGATCGAGTTCTGCGACGTCCTCTTGTTGAACAAGTGCGATCTCGTCCCCGACGATGAACTTGAAGAGATAGAGGCAGTGTTACGGGCGCTCCAACCGCGAGCAAATATTGTCCGAACAGAACACGGGGCAATAGACCCCAGAGAGATCCTGAGTACGGGTCGGTTCGACTTCGATCGCGCAAGTCAGTCCGCCGGATGGAAGCGTGAACTCCAGCACGGCCATCACCACGAGTCGGCCGCCGACGAACACGGGGTCACCTCGTTCGTCTTCGAATCCCGCCGACCGTTCCACCCCGAGCGGATCGCTCGCTTCTTCGCCGACCTCCCCGATGGCATCGTTCGCGCGAAGGGCTTCTTCTGGTCCGCCGGTCGCGAAGACATCGCGATGGGTCTCGACAAAGCGGGCAAGTCGGTTCGGGCCGGTCCGAAAGGGACGTGGATCGCCACGCTCCCAAAGGCCCAACAGGAGCGCTACTTCGCCGCCCGTCCCGGCATCAAAGAGGACTGGGACGACCAGTGGGGAGACCGGGGATCAGAGCTCGTATTCATCGGCCGCGAATTCGATCAGGAGATACTGATCGAGCGACTGGAAGATTGTGTCCTCTCAGACGGAGAAATGGAGGAGGACTGGAACGAGTATCCGGATCCGTTCACCGCCGACGAACAGCGCGAACTCGCACTGGCTGACGACTGATGGCCGTCGACGAGCAACCCCCGGTCACGATCCTGAGTGGCGGGCTCGGCGCCGGAAAGACGACCCTGCTCAACCACCTCCTTACCGTCGGCGGCGAGGAGTACGATATCGCCGTTCTCGTCAACGACGTCGGCGAAGTAAACGTCGACGCCAACCTCATCGAGAACGGCTCTGAGCTCTCGCTGGAAGACGGCGGCGTCACGGAGCTGTCGAACGGCTGTATCTGTTGCGGCCTCCAGAATGAACTGGACCAGGAGCTGCTGCGTCTGGCCTTCGACGAGGAGTTCGATTATCTAATCATCGAAGCCTCGGGGATCAGCGATCCGGTCCCCATCGCCCAGCGGTTCGTCTCGCCCGCACGTGCGTCGACGCTGTACGATCTCGATACGACCGTCACGGTGGTCGACGCCGCACAGTTCCATCAGGCGTTCGTCGACGGTCGTCCGATCAAGTCGACGGATGACGGCTCCCGGCCGCTTTCGGACCTCCTCGCCGAGCAGGTCGAGTTTTGCGACGTACTTGTCCTCAACAAGTGTGACCTCGTCACGGAAGACGAACGTGAGGCGGTCGAACGCGTACTCGAAACGCTCCACCCCGAAGTCGACATCACCCGCACGACCGAGAGCGCCGTCGAACCCGACGACGTTCTCGGAACTGGACGATCCGACAGAGAACAAGCGAAGGGGTCCGCTCGGTGGAAGCAGGTGCTCTCGAGCGACCACGGAGGGACCGGAGATCCGGAATCAGCAGAGATGGACCACGGTGGCGGTCATAGTCACGATGAGGGTTCCGAGCGTGACAACGGTCACGACGGTACCCACGATGGTCAGGGTGACGACCACGATCACCGTCACCCGCCGGAGGAGTTCGGTGTCGGCTCCTTCGTCTACGAGCGCCACCGGCCATTTCACCCGGAACGGTTCAACGAGTGGCTCCGCTCGTTCCCCGAGTCCGTCGTCCGGGCGAAAGGACACCTGTGGGTCGCTGGACGCGAGCGATACGCGCTGGACTTGAGCCAAGCGGGTACGCAGACGCACGTCGAAGTCAACGGCCGATGGGCGGTCACGGTCCCAAAGTTCCAGCGTGATTCCTACCGTGAGTCACGACCGGATCTCCACTGGGACGAACAGTGGGGAGACCGTGAAATAAAGCTCGTCTTCATCGGCGCTGGAATGGACGACTCGGCCATCGCCGCCGCCCTTGACGACTGTCTCCTCTCAGAACCGGAGATGGCGGGGAACTGGGACGAACTCGAGAATCCGTTTCCGGGGACGATGGACCGGTCTCAGCCACCGATGGAACAGCGTCTCGTGGTCGGTGAGGGACAGTGACCGGGAATCACTCGGAGCTCCCGTCGGCGGCGGACCGACGGACGACGGACGAAGACGGTCACGACTGCGTTGATCCACTCGGTGTCGCAATCGTGACCGTCTCGTCGTCCCGAGGAACCGCCACGGAAGCAGACCCGACCGATCCCGGCGGTGACGCCGTCGCGAACACTCTCGTCGACGCGGGTCACGTCGTCACGTCACGCCGGACGGTTCCGGACGACTACGTCCGGATTAAGACCACTGTGAGCGGGTGTCTGGATCGGTCGGACGTTGACCTTGTCGTAACTACCGGCGGGACGGGAGTCACTGTCGACGACGTCAGTCCGGACGCGGTGAGCGAGCTCTTCGACCGCGAGCTACCAGGCTTCGGCGAGGCGTTCAGGCGGCTCTCGTGGGAGGAGGTCGGAACCCGCGTCGTCGCAACCCGCGCGACGGCGGGTATCGCCCGCGACGTCCCAGTGTTCGTGCTGCCCGGAAGCGTAAACGCCGTTGAACTCGCCACGGCCGAGATCATCGTCGAAGAGGCCCCGCATCTCGCCGGGCTCGCGACGCGACACACAGTCGGTGAGATCGATGGGTGAGCAAGTGCGCGGAGCCCCAAGCTTACCGAGGGAGCAGCAACGATGACGCTCTACGGAATTGGACTGGGGCCGGGCGCGACTGACCTGCTCACGGTTCGCGGCAAGCGACGGCTCGAATCGGCCGACATCGTCTACTCACCCGGACGACTGTCACGGCGCGTCGCGACCGAGTACGTTCCCGACTCGAAACTGGGTGACCTCGAGTTCCCGATGACGACCGACCCCCAAGAGCTGGAGGCGGCGTGGGAGGCGGCGGCCGCGGAAGTCGCGCCGAACGCGCGCGACGCCGACGCGGCGTTCGTCACGCTCGGCGATCCCTGTATCTACTCGACGTTCGGACACCTGCGTCGGACGCTTCGCGAGCAGCATCCCAGCGTCGACATCGAAGTCGTTCCGGGTGTCAGCAGTGTGACGGCGTTCGCTTCAGTCCTCGGAGTCGACATCGACGCTGGTGCTGAACTGACGCTCCGCGAGGCGACCGACGGAGAAGCACCGATCGGTCCGAAACGGTTGATCCTGTTCAAAGTGACCGACGCGCCGACGACCTACGACAAGATGACCAAAGCGGGGTACGAGGTGACATTCGGCCGGCGACTCTTCATGAATACTCAAGAAACTCTTGTTACCGACGACCCCGGTGAGGTGACGGATCGAGACTACTACACGCTCGCGTACGCAGAGAAACAGGAGGCGACTAGGTCTAAATGACGAGCGGACGGTGTCGGTCCTCCGGGTAAGACCAACGTGAACTAGCCTCAGGCGATAACGCCGAGGGTTTCTAGTTCTTCCGTGGAGTATTCCGCGCGAAGTTCTTTGGTCGAGTGTTCGCTGAGGATTTCCGTACGCTCTTCATCACTCATCTCGGCTAGGTCGCTGAAACAGTGGCACATTACATCCATTCATTCGGGATGCGAGTAGGAAAAGCCTGTTAGCACCATTCTCGGGGTTGTGTAATACGGATTTCGAGGTAGCAATAATTAGCAATTCTACGACTCGCATTAGTTACCACGACACCAGTTACTAAACTCAGATTTTGGTTAGTGATTCTTATTAACTTGGCTGACTAAAATCACAGTCTTTATTATCTAATTTGCTAATGTTATCAACAGATGCCTCGATACACTCGACGTCGACTCATCGTAGCTGGACTCGGTACGGCAACCATCGGTGCGCTCGCGGGCTGTACATCGAACAACGGCGACTCCGGCGCGGCGGAGAATGACGGCTCAACAGCGACAGAGAATACCGGGCCGGAAGCCCAGTCTTCGTTCTTCGTATTCGGGGACTTAGCCAGCCAGGTTGCAGGCGACACCGCGACCGCAGAGACGCTCGTCCCGATCGGCCAACACGGTCATGGGTGGGAACCGGGGCCACAGATCCAGGGAACAGTCCTCGAATCTGACCTCTTCCTTTACGGGATGGAGGGATTCCAGCCGTGGGCTGACGACCTCGTGACGAGTCTCGGTGACGACGACGCTGACGTCGACATGGTCGCTGCCGGTGCTGGTATCAACCTTCTTGAAGGCGGACATAACCACGATCACGGTCACGAAGGAGATCATGAGGGCGAACACGAGGAAGGTCACGAGGGGGAACACGAGGAAGGCCACGACGGCGAAGGAGAACACGATCACGGTGGGGAGACTCCTTGGGAGTGGGCTGGCCTCTACCACCTCGAAGCTGGCACCTACACGCACACGTTCCACGAGGGCCCCGATCCGAAGATGCAGCTCGCCGTCATCGCGACCGACGAGGGTGGCGACCACGGCATTCACCACGTCGAGGAAACTGCGGCAGCCCTCTACGGCGACCACGACACGCACACACCGGTCGAAGGCGGCGAGACACTCACGCCGTCCAGTGAGTCACTCTATCACCTCCAGTTCGCGGACTCCGGTGAGACGACGTTCTCCCTCGACATCGAAACAGAGGGTCACTATGTCTTCTTTGCCCAGCACGCTCCCGCTGAGTTCGACGCGACGCTCACCGACGGCAGTGGGTCGGTCATCGAGCCCGAAGTGACTGAGAGTGCGGGCGGACACGGGCACGAGGGCGATAGCGAGCATGAGGGTGAACACGGCCACGAGAGTGGTGAAGAACACGAAGGCGAGCACGAGGGAGAAGCCGATCACGAAGGCGAGGAGGGACACGGCCACAACCACTCCGGCGGAGCGGACCCGCACTTCTGGCTAGACCCCAAGCGAGCGAAGCAGGCGGTCGACAACATCCGGAGCGGATTCGTCGATATCGACAGCGACAGCGCCAGTGCCTACGCCGAGAACGCCGAATCGTACCGGAACCGCCTAGACGAACTCGACGAGTCGTTCCAGTCCGCGTTAGGGGACGCCTCGAAAGACGTCGTGTTCGTCGCTGGTCACAACGCCTTCCAGTATCTCGGCCAGCGCTACGACTTCGAGGTCCGGACGCTGACAGGACTGTCACCGGACGACCAGCCGACGCCGAGGGACATCGAACGGGCCCAAGAGATCATCGCCGAACACGACCTCCAGTACGTCTGTGCTGACCCGCTCGAATCCCAGACAGCGGCGAACCAGCTCGTCGCAGAGACCGACGCCACCGAAGTCCTCCCGCTGACGCCGATCCCTGGACAGACCCAAGAGTGGGCCGATGAGGGCTGGGGCTACATTGAGATCATGGAAAACATCAATCTCGAGACCCTGAAGCAGGCCCTCGACGCAGAATGAGCGACACCACGTCTGGCGACACGGAACCGAAGTGGGACGGGAACGCCGAGCCCGGCCCATCCGAGAGCCCTCGTTCGGGACTGATGGCATTGGTCGTCGGCCCTGCGGAGAGACCCGTCTGTACGATTTATCCGCCGGACGTGGCTGTTCCGTATCGGACAACAACCTGGATTACGGCGTACGGCAACTCGTTCGTCGACCTCGACGACTACCGATGACGACAGCAACGATGGAGCGGCAACAGTCGGGTGACCCCCTCATCAGCGTCGACGACGTCACATTTGGCTACGGAGAGGTCCCGGTTCTCGAGTCGGTGTCGATCGACGTCGAGCCCGGCTCCTTTCTCGGACTGGTCGGGCCGAACGGAAGCGGCAAGAGCACGCTGCTTGACTTGATGCTCGGACTTCGTCGACCAGACGAAGGCACGGTGTCGCTGTTCGGCGAATCTGCCCACAAGTTCGACGCCGGTGAGCGGATCGGATACGTCGCACAGGATGCGACGAAGGCGGCGCGCGATATGCCGATCACGGTTCGAGAGGTTGTCGAGATGGGGCGGTACCCGCGGCGGCTTTTCGGTCGATTCTCGGCAGCGGACCGGCAAGCGATCAAAGACGCGCTGGAACAGGTGGGAATCACAGACCTCGCGTCTCGCCGGGTCGGTCGGCTGTCCGGTGGCCAACGCCAACGGGTGTTCATCGCCCGTGCGCTCGCCTCAGAGGCCGATCTGCTCGCGCTCGACGAACCGACGGTCGGCGTGGATGCCGAATCCAGGGAGGAGTTTTACGGCCTCATCCATGACCTGAACGCGACCGGACTGACCGTCATCCTGATCGAGCACGACATCGGTGTCGTTACCACACACGCGACGGATGTCGCCTGTCTCAACCGTCAGTTGTTCTTCGACGGCGACCCGGAGGAGTTCGTCGAGACTGATGCCCTCTCGCAGGCCTATGGGAAAGACCAACACATCCTCCAGCACGACCACAAATGATGTTCACACTACGTCGCCTCGGAGAGAGTGTTCCACTCGACAACGTGATAGCGGCTCCGCTTTTTGCTGTCAACGTCTTCGCCCCTATCGAGTGGTTCCTCAATTACGTCTTCGGTCCCGGAATGGACGTGTTGGCCGACCTGCTGGGCGTACCGATGCTCGAATACCCGTATATGCAACGTGCCTACCTCGCTGCGTTGTGTATCGCTCTCATTGGGCCGGTCGTCGGGACGTTCCTCGTTCATCGAGAGATGGCGATGATCAGCGATACGCTCGCACACACAGCCTTTGCCGGCGTCGCCGTCGGGTTATTCCTCAATTCGGCCTTCTCGCTCACGCTGTCGCCGCTGCTCACCGCATTCGTGGTCGCAATTGTCACGGCGCTACTCGTAGAGTTGCTCGTCGAACACGCCGGAGCGTACAGCGACACGTCACTGGCGATTGTTCTGACAGGAGGGTTCGCCGTCGGCAGTATCCTCATCACTGCCACCGACGGCGGCATCGCGGTCGGTATCGACGCCTACTTGTTCGGCAGTTTGGCGACTGTCTCGACTGAGAGCGTCGGTATCCTCGTGTTAATGAGTGTCCTCGTCGGTAGCCTCGTCACGCTGGCCTATCGGCCACTCTTGTACGTCACGTTCGACGCGACGGCTGCCCGCGCGGCGCGACTGAACGTCCGCCTGTACAAACGCCTCATGGTCGTGCTCACGGCGCTAGTCGTCGTCAGCGCGATGCAGATCATGGGCGTCATCCTCGTCGCTGCGATGCTCGTCGTTCCCGTCGCTGCTGCGGCGCAAGTCGCCGAGAGCTTCAAGCAATCTATCTTGCTGGCGATCCTCGCCGCCGAGTTCGCGGCGATAGCCGGTGTGACGCTGTCGTACGTCTACGGAATTGCGGCCGGCGGCTCGATCGTCGTCGCGGCGATTGCCGTGTACACCGTCGCGCTTAGTAGTCGAAAGTTGGGGTATCGGCTCCCGATCGTACAACGGTTCAGTGATCGTCAGTCCAAGCACCACCGAAAAGAACTGGAAGTCGACGGAGGAAAACGAGAGTGACAGTCGGTAGGTTGACCGCTGATCACCCACTGAGTGGTGATTCCCCCTACGAGTACGTGATTGTTGGCGGCGGAATTCACGGCACTTGCCTCGCAAACCACCTCATTACGGAGGGTGAATACACACGCGACGAGATTCGGATCCTCGACCCGCGCGAGGAGTTACTCGCTTCGTTCGCCAAGAAGGCCAATCAGTGCGGCATGGAGACCCTCCGATCGACGTTCGTCCACCACATCGACACCGAGTCGTTCTCGCTCGAGTCGTTCGCAGAAGGACACCACCGAGCGAACGAACTCGTGTCGACGAAGAACTACCCGGACCGACCGACTCTCGGCCTGTTTCTCGACCACGCCCGCGACGTTATCGAGCGCCGTGATCTCTCCGACTGTCATCATCGGTCGAAGGTAACCGATGTTACCCAGTCTGCGGGCACAGAGACGTATCTGGTGGAAACGGACGCGGGAGCGATTGAGGCCCACCGCGTCGTCTTGGCCGTCGGGCTAGGGGCGACGCCGACGCTCCCAGAGTGGACGGCGTCGCTCCCGGACGACGCGCCCCTCGAACACGTCTGGGACGAAGCGTTCGATCCGGCGACGCCTGGCCCGTTCGAGGGGCAAACGTTCGTCGTCGGAGGGGGTATCACTGCCGGGCACCTCGCCTGCCGTCTAGCAGAATGGACCGCGGTGACACTCCTGTCGCGTCACGAACTCGAGATCGAACTGACCGAGGCCGACCCGTACTGGATCAACTGGCGTCACATCGGCAAAGAAATCCACACACTCCCTCCGGGATCGGAGGCCCGTCTCGATCGGATCCGGGCCGTCCGCAACGACGCCACGATCCCACCGTACGTCGAACGACGACTGGCCGAAGCTCGTGACGGTGGTGCGCTTGAACACCGGCAAGGCGAAATCACGTCTGCGAACGCGACAGACGAGGGACTGTCCCTCCGCTTCGACGACGGCACGAGAGCGACGGCCGCACGCGTCGTCCTCGCGACCGGACTCGAACCGGTTCCCGAGCAGCCGCTGGTCGGCCGCCTCAGCGAATCTCTGTCGCTTGCACGTGGAGCCGAAGGATTCCCCGTTCTCAGCGATCGAACCCTCGCGTGGAGACACACCGACGGCGCCGACTCCGAGGTGTACGTTTCGGGCGCGCTCGCGGAGCCCAGCGTCGGTCCCTTCGCTCGCAATATCGTCGGTGCCAGTCGGGCCGCGGAACGGATTCTCGACCCACCAGATCAGGCGCGGACAGACCCGCTCCCGATGAGCTCTCGAGGAGGGTCCTGACGTGGCTTCGACCGATCTCACGCTTGCCGTCTCGCTTGGCGCACTCGATCGACTCGCACGGCCCGCTCACGCTCTCGAAGACGCCACCACTTGGACCAGCCACGTCGGGATCGTCTCCTCGGAGCCGTCGTACATCGAACGGCGACGGGTGCGAGAGGCCGAATACCACCAAGAGTTCCTGTCCGGACCACGTTCGATAGCGGAGGCGTTGTCGGCGGTCCGCGGTCACTTCGAGACGGAACGGTACGTGCTCGTCGGGACAGACGAGACCGCCGGGGTGATAGGGACGGTACCCGACTGGGCCTACCAGTCGGTGACGGAGGCTGCAAAGGCCGCAGGCTGGCAGCTTGAGAGTGTGTCAACAGCCGACGATGATTGGCCCTGACAGAGAAGTGGAGTTCCAGCGAACTCGTGACGAGCCGCTCGCTCAGTGATTCTCGTGGATGTGGTCGCGTAGGGCGTCGGTCTCCTCAAACTCCTCGTTACACTCGGCACACGTGTTGTGGTGAAGCGCAACGTGCTGAGTCACGCCAGCAGCGCTCTGGAACTGTGCATCGCAGTTGGAGCAGGTGTACGACATTACATTAACAACTCGGGTGGGCATATAGAAGAATGTTATTAAGAAATGGTCTGTGTTGACTGCTTTAGAATATTAACTTGGACCGCTCACTAACTAACCACCGTGCTCAAAACGAAACCCAACGAACCGAACCGAGCGCTAGCGAAGCTGGTCCGCCCGCTCTCGGAGCGCTGTCGGTAAGCTTGCGTCGTCGACCAGCGCACCGAGTTCTGTCGTAGCCCGGCATCGACCGAGCGCGTTCAACGCATTCCGGCGGAACGACCCGTTCAGGCCGTCTGCGACGACGATCACGCGAAGCTGTGTCGTCGCGTCTAGCTCGGCAAGCTCGTCGATCGCCGCTTTACGGGTCTCGTGCGGTGCGTTCTTGTTGACGACAGTCCGGAAGAGGGATCGTGGCGAGGACATCGTCAGTCCGCGAGGCCGACCTCTTCGGCGCCGTCGTCGGTCGTCTCGGTCGGCTCCTCGGTCCCCTCTTCAGGTGTGGCGGAGTCTCCGTCGTCCCACGTCGGGAACCGGTCGTCGAAGGCGGTCCAGTCGGCGTCCATTTCCTCGTCGGTCAGCAGGGCCGCATCGAGGTCGGTGCGGAGCGCGTCGTGGTCCATGTCCGTACCGATGAGCACGAGCTGAGTCCCCCTGTCACCCCACTTGTTGTCCCATATCTCTTCGAGCTCCGGATTGGCCTCGAAGTAGCTCTCGCGCTCGTTCTCCGGCAGCATCGCAATCCAATTACCAGCCGACCCAACTCGGATCGACCGTCCCGCGACGTTCAATCCGAGTGCTATTTCTTCGCGACCCGCCAGCCAGAAGTGCCCCTTCGAGCGGACGACGTTCGCGGGGAACGAGTCGAGCAGATCGGCGAACCGCTCGGGGTGGAACGGACGGCGCGACGTGTAGACAAACGACGTGACGCCGTGTTCCTCTTCGGCGGACTCGTGCGGCTGCTGGAGTTCCCGTAACCACCCCGCAGACTGGCTCGCCGCTTCGAAGTCGAACCGTCCCGTGTCGAGGATCTCGCCGGGATCGACCGCGCCGTGTTCGGTTCGGATGATCTCCGCGCGCGGTTGCAGCACCTCGATCATCTCTTCGATCTCGCCGAGCGTCTCCTCGTCGACGAGGTCGCACTTGTTCAACAACAGGACGTCACAGAACTCGATCTGTTCGATCAAGAGGCTTCCGAGGTCCTTCTCGGTGTCGCCGTCCATCAGCGATTCCTTCGAATCGAACGTTGTCCAGAACTGGTGGGCGTCGACCACAGTGACGGTCGTGTCGAGTTCGTAGTAGTCCATCACTTCGATGCCGGTCTCCTCGTAGAACTCCGTGGGATCGAGGTCTCCTTGATCGAATCCCATGGTGAGCGTCTGGGCGACGGGCAACGGTTCGGCGACGCCGGTCGATTCGATGACCAAGTAATCAAACTCGCGGGCCTGTGCGAGCTTCGCGAGCGCGTCCAGCAGGTCGCCGCGTAGCTCACAGCAGATACAGCCGTTCGACAGTTCGATCAGGTCCTCGTCGTTCTCCGAGATGTCCGAGTGTTCGGCGACGCGCTCGGCGTCGACGTTCACCTCGCCCATGTCGTTGACGAGGACCGCGACGTCCAGGTCCGTTCGCGTGTTCAGGAGGTTGTTCAGCACGGTGGTCTTCCCCGCGCCGAGGTTGCCGCTCAGCACAGTGACGGGAATCGTCTCTCGACTCATCTGTTATTAAGACTAGAGCGTATATTATTTATAATTGGCTATCTACTATCCTATATTGTTAACAGTGACATCCGAAGAAGCCCGTAAACACGAGTCGCTCGACGTAGCGATTGTCGGGGAAGGTGCCGCAGGTGTCGGTCTTGGGGCCGTCCTCGCGGATCTGGGTCTCGACTCCTACGCCATCCTCGAGCGAGGCGAAGTCGGGGCGTCGTTCCAACAGTGGCCAGAAGAGATGCGCCTCATCACGCCATCGTTTCCCAGCAACAGCTTCGGCTGCCGCGACCTCAACGCCGTCACCACCGACACTTCACCCGCATTTGCGCTCGACCGTGAACACCCGACCGGCGCAGAGTACGCCGAATATCTCCAGGGAGTCGTCGAGTTTCACGACTTACCCGTCCGAACCGGTGTCGAAGTGGAGTCGGTACAACGACACGACGACGGATTCATACTCCACACGTCTACTGGCGTCATCCACAGTCGATTCGTCATCTGGGCAGCCGGGCAGTTCGGGCAACCGAACGACAACCCGTTCCCCGGCGCGAATCACTGCGTCCACAACTCCCGAGTCGAGTCCTGGAGTGCGTTCGCCGACGAGTGTGTCGAGGACCCCATCGTGGTCGTCGGCGGGTACGAGAGCGGTGTCGACGCGGCACTCACACTCGCCGACCTGGGTCACGAAGTGTTCGTCGTCGACGAGGAAGGGCCGTGGCAATTCCGAGGACCAGATCCGAGCGAAGTTCTTTCCCCCTACACGAGCGAACGATTGCGGGACGCATTCGAGCGCGACGCACCGCGCGCCCTCGAAGACGGAATCCGAGTCGAACGCGTCGAAGTCGAGGAGAAGAGCTTCAACGTCGTCGGCACCGACGGCGAGTCGTTCACGACACGGAATCGGCCGGTACTCGCGACCGGATTCGAGAGCGGACTCGGCCTCGTCGACGATCACTTCGAGTTCGAGAACGGTCAGCCTCGTCTGACCGCACCGGACGAGTCGACCGTCAGTCCCGGCCTGTTTCTCGCCGGTCCACAGGTCGCGCACAACGGCCAGCAGTTCTGCTTCATCTACAAGTTCAGACAGCGCTTCGCCGTCGTCGCCGACGAAATCGCGGCGAGACTCGACGTCGACCGAACTGTCCTCGACGAGTACCGTGAGAAGAACATGTTCCTCGAGGACTTGTCCTGCTGCGAACCCGACATGTGCGACTGCTAATCATGACACGAGATACTCCACAGAAAGACAGTGAAACTGAGCAGTCGAACGATTTGAGAGACGACGACCGACACGTCTGCCGGATGACGGGACGCGAACAGGGCCTCGTAGGTAAGTACGACATCTGGCTCTGCCGGCAATCGTTCCGGGAACTGGCTCCCAAGATGGGATTCAAAAAATTTGACTGACGCACGGAGCGTCACTGACAAGATACCACCGACTGAGAACGATGGGAAGGAACCCGTCGTGGTCGTCGGCAAGGAGAATATCGGGAAGTCGGAACTCGGCGCTGGACTCTCCGGGACGATGCCGAAGACAGGGAACTTCCGAGGAACGACCGTCGACGTCGGAAGATATGAGTCTGACGAATCAAGTGATGTACTAGCTATTCGATATATAACCAAAGAATGAATCCTTCCAGCAGGTGGAGACCGCAAGAGCCGACGACGTAATCGGGTGACAGGGGACCATTCTTGGAATCCAGTGAGGTTCCAAGCATTATTGAATCCGCATAAGGCGACAGGATAGCCTCACTCTGAACGTAGTAGCGGAGCGGGAGAGTCGAGTGTGCTTAACACCGTCATCGGCTTCAATAAGCAGAATGGTCTGGTACACATCTCAGACGAAACGGACCGTATTCACTCGGTGAACGCGCTTGCGATCAAGAGTGGGAATACAAGTGTTGCTTCTGCCTCAACCTGGGTATAATTCGTTTGCTCTTTTTTGATTTTTCCCCAGGAAACCGCCTCATTCGGTGGTGCACCTGATAACGACCCATCTCCTTCCATCCCAGTAGAGATATAAACGACATAGTCTGCACCGCCTCGAAAGAGATTCGTCATAATGGCGTGATGTTTCGGGACACCACCGCCGACAGCAATAAGACCGGTTGTATCTGCTAAAAGACCGTCTTCGATCAGGGAATCGTAGTCGTCTAAGATTTCGATTCCAACGTCGGAATCGTAGCCTTGTCGGTAGTAATAGAGAAAGTTCCCGACCTCAGCATCCGTCAGGGCTGGACAGTACACCGGGACATCGTTGTCTGCCGCTTGCTTCAACACAGAATCGTCGTCATCAAGCGTTTTTCCTAACTCGCGTGCAAAGGCTGTCGGGGTCCGGACCTTTTCATCCGCAAAGAAATCGTCAAAGAAGTCATACAGATACTCTTCCAACCAAACGTATCGATCGGAAGGGACGAAAATATTCCCGAGCCGGTTGATACCCTGATCTCGAAGTGCTGCCTCGTCGGCGTCCCAATCACCCATCTTGAACGGTTTCGCTGTCTTGATCACATCCTCAGTTAGTGACCCAGACGTCGTGATGAGAACGTCCACATATCCTTCTCGGACAAGGTAGGCAACAGCCTCACGCAGGCCCGAGGAAATGATATTTGATGTGAATGTGAGGTAGACCGTAGCGTCCGCCTCTTGCATGCGGTCGGCAATATCAATGGCTTCCGAGAGTTGTGTTGCTTGGAAGCCTGTAGTCGCGTAGGCGTCAAGCATCTCGTGGAAGTCGAATTCTCCGCGGAAGTCGTAGCCACGGACGTCTGGTGTGTTGAGTTCCTCATCACTTCCGGGGACGACGTGGTCATACGAATCGTCGTTGTCCATATAGCTGGGTACTCTTATACTGATTTGAAGAACCCGGAATCGGTTTGTACAACTTCAGTATGTCAAAATACCGACGGACAGTAACTACCCCATCGGGGAGTACTACGAGGTCTGTTCTGTTGAATCCGATGACGGCATGGAGATCACGATCCCTGAAGAGGGGATCATCTCACTCTTCCTTATTGAGGAGTTAGATCGATCCACCTAGTGACCTTGACCCTCACCCTATCTGCCAAGATTCCACATTTGATTTTTTGACAGCGCTCCAGAGTCGAGTACAGAGTGACCCGATCCAGACACTTTCTGCGGATTCAACACCTATGAAAGCCTGCTAGCGCAACAAACCACGTCTGCGATACTATATTTTTCGCCGGGGTCGGCCCGATCTTGTCCACGGAGAGAAAATCGCAAGCAGTCACGGTGGTTGCTCAGGAACCAGCCGGCAGGCGGTCAGAACGTGAAGGCGTTAGCTGTGGCTCACACCCGCTGCGACCGGCCGATGAGGGCCGCCGGCTCGGCGGCCCTCAGGCACTCACCTCTGGTGGATCGTACACCTCCTCACGCTCCAGCATGTGGAAGATCGATACGAGCAGTTTCCGCGCTGTTGCGACGATCGCTATCTGGTGGTTCTTCCGCTGTTTCAACCGAGCGTAGAAGCGTCCAAGATACGGATCGTTACACCGATGAACCGCCGTTTGGACGCATTGGACGAGGATCCAGCGTAAGTCTCCACTTCCGCGTTTCGAGATCGATCCTTCAGTCCGCGAGTCGCCTGACTCGCGGACGACTGGATCTAATCCCGCGTAGCTCACCACCTGGTTCGCCTCGTCGAACCGATCGATCTCGCCGATCTCCGAGGTGATCAGCAACGACGAGTAGAAACTCACGCCAGGGATCGTCATCAACAGCTGCGTCTCCTCAAGAGACGCAGCGGTCTCTTCAATCATCTCTTCGAGTTCCTCAATCTGTGCCGTGAGCTCGTCGATGATCGAGAGGAACGACTCCATCAGCTGATCGCCGACCACACCGAGCGAGAAATCCTCGCTGGCGAGGATTTCGCGCCCGTTCACGCTGAACGGATCCCAGTCGTAGGTGATCCCGTGTTTGTCGAGAACGGCGTGGACTTCGTTTTTGAAATCCGTTCGCTTCTCGACTAATCGCTTCCGGCCGCGCACGAGTGCGCGGCGCTCCCGGAGCTCTTCGGGCGGCACGTAACTCTCAGCGATCATGCCGGCTCGGCGAAGTTGCGCGAGCAACTTCGCGTCGAGCCGGTCGTTTTTCACCTCAGCATAGCCGATCGCCTTGGTTTGGCTCGGATCTGCGACAACCACGTTGAGGTGCTCGTCGAGGGTGTCGTAGATCGTGTAGTAGTTGCTGGTTGCTTCGATCGCAGCTTTGGCTCCAGCGTATTCTTCAGCGACTTCGTCGAGATTCGCGTTTGCGACGCGAATCTCTTCGACGACCTCGGCATCGTCGTCCAAAACAGCGACGTGCGACTCATCTTTATGAAGGTCGATTCCGAGGTAGTACATGGTTCCTCTGGAGTGGGAAGTGCGTGAAGGGAGCCACACCTATTCGGGCTCGCCGCCCGGATGCCGTCAGCATCCGGGCGGCCTCCCATGATAGTGCGTCCTTGGCAGGTAGGCCAATCAGAGCCACGCGTTCTCTGACGCTGTTGAATCATCGGCCTTTGACCACCCCAGTACCTCTTCACGCACGCTGGGGACTTAGCAGGCTTTCATCCCATCAGAACAGTCAAACCAACCGTCTTGGGAATTGATGGCGGAGTCACTAGACCCGCTTTCTGACCGTGCCTGCCGGATGACCGACGCCTACAACACAGGAATCGAAATCACTGGACAGCTGCGAGAAGGTGACTCCCTGCTATCGAGCGTTGCAGATAGTTCAATTCAGATGGAACACCTCAGTGATAGCTATCCAGAGTGGCATCCTGCTCCACACTCCTTTCTCGGAATGGTTCGGCTCCTCATCTACCGAGAGGCAACAGGTGAGAGCTATCGAGCGCTGGCTCGGTACCAAGAACTCGCCGAGCCACTCGATTTGGAACACATCCCCGATGAATCCGTGTTGTCCCGAACGTGGCGGAAACGCTTCGACGACGGCGTTCGGGGGTTCGTCCAAGTTGCTGCGCACTTCGTCATCAAACAATCTCACGACCGCGAGTTTTCAGCTCCCGCTGTCCGGCCGAAAGCAGAGACCGTCGACGAAGTGGACCTCTCCACTGATGATGAGACGGCTGGGTGTGAATTCTCCGACAAACAAATCTACCGGACGACTCGACTCGCTCGTGATCACGGCTTCGATGAGTTTGATTCCGATCGCGCTGCGAACGCGACCTACGAAGACACGCAGTTCTTGGAGTTACAGACGTTCATGGGAATGGTCAACTGCGGGACACCACAAGGAGCGGCTCGGTTTCAGTATCGACACGGCTCGGACAGCAGTCCACACGGCGATACGCATCTTAGAACGATCAAACAGTTTGCGCCAGGGGATCTGATCGATGGTTTCGATACAGTGGCCGATCGGCTGCTCTCGGTCATCGAATCCGAAGCATCGTTCCGTCGGCCGGTGACAGCTGCGATCGACATCACGACTATCCCCTATTACGGGGATGTCGACGGGATGTCGATGGTCAGCGGAACGAAGGATAGAGACAGTCGGGCCTTCAAGTTCGCAACGCTCTCGATCATCGGACAGAATGTCCCGATCGTTCTTGCCGTGGAACCGGTTCGAGAAAGTTCTGGATGGGACGACAACCCGTCGAATCAGATCCATCGTACTGTTCGGCGACTCGTTCGACGAGCGAAAAAACACGTTCCGATCGAGACAGTACTCTGTGACCGAGAGTTCGATTCGATTCAAGTGTTTCAGACACTCACAAACCTCGATGTGAACTACCTCATACCCAAGCGAGTCTCCAGCTCCGAACGGGATGTATTTGAACAAATGGAGGAAGACGACCAAGAGGTGGCTGTTGAGTCGGCTTCTATCCATGTGGAATCTGGATCGCATCCAATGCGGCTCTTGTACGTGCCGTCGACGAGTGGAGAGGGGACAGCCGTCTTCGCGACGAATCTCCGAGTGGGACCCGATGAGGCCGAGGCGTTCTGTAAACGGTATAGTCGCCGGTGGCAAATCGAGAGCGAGTACAAATCGATCAAGGGCGACTTTCTCGCGAAGACCTCCTCGAAAGACTACCGTGTTCGATTGTTCTACTTCGTGTTCGCGGTCCTCTTGTACAATATCTGGCGGCTGACCGACTTCCTGCTGAAAGCAGGTGTCGACGGAGAGATAGACTACGCACCGGTGATTACTGCGGGTGAGTGTGTCGAACTTGTCGCGTCGGGGTTGATTCCACACGACTAATCGGCTGAGACCTCGCTGAGTCCGCCGTTCGAGAGTGACAACCCTATTCAGCTGTACTGAAATCCACGCAATTTCGTACGCTCGCCCCGTAGTACGGCCACATGAACTCAAGATCAGTGCTTGATCAGTGAGAGTCACCACAAATAGATGGCGAATCGACCTAAAACTGGCCTAACCTCCGAAACTGTGAACTTCACGGGTTCCAATTCCATATAGCGTCATAAGATTTACTTCGCAACCTACTCCAGCTACAGGCACTCTCACGTCCGAAAACAAACGATTAGCGCTCACGACCGAACGCATCCGGGATCCAATCTTACTTTGTCTTATTCCGGTAAGACAGAGTAA
>NZ_SGTX01000068.1:0-382 GCF_005435025.1 Halorubrum sp. CGM4_25_10-8A
GTTGAGAGCGAAGCGGAATTCAAAGACCTCGTTCAGGAAACTTTTGAGAAAATAACGAAACGCGTCAGCTTCGCAAAGAAGTGGTGTGAACAGTTCCTTGACTTTCGAATGTTATCTTAATCATTACGGGACACCTACCTCGTCTTCGAGTTCGGTGACGATCTCGCGGGCGAGATCGTACCTGGTGTCGTGGTCTTGGTCATTGTCGTCCTGTTTTTCGTAGAGGCGGAAGGTGAGTGGGTAGGCGGTTTTGTCGTCAGCGTAGAAGGCGTAGATGAGGTCTTGGCCCCAGACAGTGTCACCTTCAGCGTGATCGTAGAAGTGGCCGACGCCGGGGACTTCGTCCCCGGCTTTGTGGGTGATCGTGTCGTCGAGGATGATG
>NZ_SGTX01000069.1:0-253 GCF_005435025.1 Halorubrum sp. CGM4_25_10-8A
CTTCGCCGCCGTAGGTCACCTGTCGGTTGCTCCGGAGCGGGCCGATCCAGTCTTTGTCGGAGGATTCGATGAGTTCAGGAAGGCCAGAATCGTGGGCGAACCACGAGTCGAAGAGGTAGGTGTCCGCTAATGAGTATGAAAACTTTTGTTAGTTAAGCTTGATAGAAGAGTAATGGAGCGCTCACGTCGAAAAGAGATTGAGCATCACTTGACTGAGGAAGAAATCGATGAACTGCTACGTGAGGCCGAAGAC
>NZ_SGTX01000070.1:0-252 GCF_005435025.1 Halorubrum sp. CGM4_25_10-8A
GAGCCGACCCATACATCCCAACGCTGTTCTCGGACGGACTGTGGGTTCACGCACGACGGCAACCGCCAGGGCGAACACTTCGAGTGCCAGAAGTGTGGGTATGAACTGAACGCGGATTATAACGCTGGTACGTGTTTACCCCGGAGTCTCGACAGCCGGCACAGCGTGAGCCCGTGAGATCAGTTCATTGTTACTGACGGCTCGACGAAGCTCTTCGTATGGATTGCGTCCCTGCTGGCGCCACGTCGCCAG
>NZ_SGTX01000071.1:0-240 GCF_005435025.1 Halorubrum sp. CGM4_25_10-8A
GAACGAGGTCTTTGAATTCCGCTTCGCTCTCAACGACAATTGGTGCCATCGTCCATTTGAGATACTTCCAGACTTGCTCGATTGGATTCAGGTGCGGTGAGCCTGATGGAATAAAAATCAGGTCAATCCCGAGTTGATGCGCACGCTTGCGCGTGTGTTTACATCTATGTGAACCGTGCTTATCCAAGACGAGCAGAATCCGCTTGCCCGGATTCTGCTCGCGGATCTTCTCTAATACCC
>NZ_SGTX01000072.1:0-240 GCF_005435025.1 Halorubrum sp. CGM4_25_10-8A
TTCGGATCACTGCCCTAGAAGCGTTGTTCTGGCTGGAGCGACTGTCTCGGGAAGCGTTGGCCATAATTCGGAATCTGCCTTGGTTGGGGGCACGGGTGGGGGTCACTAAGAGCTTACTCTGTCTTACTCGACTAAGACAAAGTAATATATTCGGGCGCTATGTGATTTTGTGAGAGCTTATCCGGTGGTATCGGGTGCGAGAGCCATTCTTAGCGGCATAGATCCAATAGTATATTGTAT
>NZ_SGTX01000073.1:0-240 GCF_005435025.1 Halorubrum sp. CGM4_25_10-8A
TAAGATTTACTTCGCAACCTACTCCAGCTACAGGCACTCTCACGTCCGAAAACAAACGATTAGCGCTCACGACCGAACGCATCCGGGATCCAATCTTACTTTGTCTTATTCCGGTAAGACAGAGTAAACTCTTAGTGACCCCCACCCGTGGCCCCAAACGAGGCAGATTCAGAATTATGGTCACGTCTTCCCGAGACAGTCGCTCCAGCCGGATCGCCGCGTCTACAGCGGAGTCTGGAC
>NZ_SGTX01000007.1:0-158003 GCF_005435025.1 Halorubrum sp. CGM4_25_10-8A
GATCACCACCGAACCCCCGGCCGCGAGGCGGGCGCAGGCGACAGAAGGACCGCAGGGCGGGAGCGAGTGAAACGAGCGACTGACCGAGGACCGCAGCGAGCGTGCGCCCGCCTCGCGGCCGGGGGTTCGGTGGTGATCGTGTCGATCAGCTGCTAATAAATGATGTTGTCGTACGGCCTCGGAGCCGGGGTTTCGAGCCGATCCGGCGTTGGGTCTCGACCGCGTCTCGCTCGCGGAGAGTCGTCGTGCGATCGACTCACACCGCGATCCCGCAACCGCCACGCTTTATTAATCCGGCCGAGTACCCGCGACATGGACCAGTTGCGGCAGTCGCTCCTCGACGCGCCGATCATCGAGAAAGGCGAGTACCAGTACTTCGTCCACCCGATCAGTGACGGCGTCCCCATGCTCGAACCGGAGCTGCTCCGGGAGATCGTCATCCGGATCATCCGGAAGGCGGAGCTGGAGAACGTCGACAAGATCGTCACCCCCGCGGCGATGGGGATCCACATCTCCACCGCGCTCTCGCTGATGACCGACATCCCGCTCGTCGTCATCCGGAAGCGCCAGTACGGCCTCGACGGCGAGGTCCCGCTGTTCCAGGAGACCGGCTACTCCGAGTCGGAGATGTACATCAACGACGTGGAGGAGGGCGACCGCGTCCTCGTCCTCGACGACGTGCTCTCGACCGGCGGCACGATGAAGGCCATCCTCGACGCGCTCACCGACGAGGTCGGCGCGGACGTCGTCGACGTCGTCGCCGTGATCAAGAAGGCGGGCGAGAACGAGCTCGACGAGACCGACTACAACGTGAAGACGCTGATCAACGTCACCGTCGAGGACGGCGAGGTCGTCGTCGTCGACGCGCAGGGCGACGAATAGGTCGGTAACTGTCGACCCGGGGGGACCACCTCGAAGTTTCTACTCGCAGGTTTATTAGTAGTCGACGGCGGACCGGCGGTTAACACCTCCAAAGCCCCGCCCGCCACCGCACCGCGCCTCACGCCTCCCCAGCCCCGTCGGGCGCGTCTGTCGGACTCCCTTCGGTCGTCCTCGTCGCGCCAGCGACTCCCTCGCACGCGCTTCTCGCGGCCGCCGAGGGCGGCCGCTCGACGGCGCGCGCCGGCCGCGACCGTGACGTTTGCTTATAAACCCGACGCCGCCCTTTGGCGCTGCCGGGCGCGGGCGTCTTTTATATCGAGGTCCTCAATGGCGGACTACACATGACTGACGCGTTGTTCGTCGTGAGCGAGGAGGGGTACTGGGCCGAGGAGTGTATCGAGCCGCTGACGACGCTCGAATCGGAGGGCGTCGACGTGACCGTCGCGACGCCGTCGGGGTCGCCCCCGGTCGTCGACGAGCGCTCGCTCGACCCCGAGGCCGCGGGCGGCGAGGAGCGAGTCGCGGAGCTCCGCGAGGTCGACGAGGAGCACCCCGAACTGAACGATCCGGAACCGGTCGCGACCGTCGACGCCGACGGCTACGAGGCGGTCGTCTTCCCCGGCGGCCACGGCACCGTCTGGGACGTGAACCAAGACCGGCACGCCCGGCAGTTGCTGCTCGACGCGGTCGCTGGCGACGACGGCGTCGCCCTCGTCGTCTGTCACGCCGTCGGCATCCTCGCGTTCACGCGCGAGGCCGACGGGACGCCGCTCGTCGAGGGGCGCGCCGTCACTGGCTTCCCGAACGACTGGGAGGACGGGATCGTCGACGACCACGACGTGATGCCGGACGGCCGGAAGCTCCCGTACTGGGTCGAAGACGAGGTCCGGCTGGCGGGCGCGGAGTGGGACGCCGAACTCGACGCCGACACCAGCGTCACCGTCGACGGCGACCTGATCACGGCCCGCGGCCCGGGCTCGTCGGCCGAGGCGGCGGAGACGCTGCTCGGCGAGCTCTGAGCGTGCCCGATGCGATCACGCCGAGCCGAGCCGGTCGGTGTCGGCCAGCGACACCGCGACGAACGCGGCGGCGCTCGCGATGACGCCGGGGACGACCGGGTCGACCGCGGTCAGCGATCCGAGCCTGTCGACCGTCCACACTTCGGTGAGGACCTGCCACGCCGTTGCGGTGACGAACCCGACCACGACGCCGGCGAAGGCCCCGTCGCCCGTGGCCGCGTCCCAGTGAAGCCCGCCGAGGACGGGAACGAACAGGGTCGACCCGAGCACGGACGTGTAGAGCGCGACGATGAGCTGGACCACCCCGCCTAACGGACCGGGGTTGACGGCGAGAGCGGCGGGGACGACCGCCGCGCCGACGGTCGCGATCCGGCTGACTCGCCGCACGCGCGCCGGCGTCGGCTCCGGGACGAGGCCCAGGGCCGGCAGCGTCCGCTCGTAGATGTCGTGGGCCACGGCCGCCGACGTGACCAGCAGCACCGAGTCGACGGTACTGAGCACCGCCGCGACGACCGCACCGAGCAGCAGCAGCCCCACCGCGGGACCGAACAGGTCGAGCGCGAGCCGGACGACGGACGCGTCCGGGTCGGCCAGCCCGGGGAACCGGACGCGCGCGAGCAGCCCCAGCGTCAGGATACACACGGCGATGACGGCCTGGATCGCGATGGAGATCGGGATCGCCCGCTTGACCGTCTCCGGGTCTCGCATGGCGTAGACCCGCGAGAGTTCGTACGGGGCCACCGCGATACCGAACCCGAACGACAGCGCCAGCCCGGTCGTGAGCGCTGGCGCCGAGGTGCCCGACAGCAACGCCGGGTCGATAGCCGCAGCCGCGTCGATGAGCGCCCTCGCGCCCCCAGTCTCGGCGACTCCGACGACGGCCGCCGCCGCGACGCCGAGGAGGAGGGCCGTGACCTGAACCGCGTCCGAATAGATGCTCAGCCGCATCCCACCGACGAGCGTGTACGAGAGCGCGACTGCGGCGAACACCGCGATGCCGAGGACCCGCGGCACTCCGAAGACGGCGTCGAGGATGACCGCCCCGGCGACGTACTGGGCGGTCGTGTACACGAGGTAGATGACGCTGACGAGGGCCGCGGTCGTCCCGCCGACCACCTCGTTGTCGCCGTCGAAGCGCGCCGAGAGGAACTCCGAGACGGTGATCCCGCCGCGGGCGCGCAGGTGCGGCCCCACGAACAGCAGCGACGCGACCCAGCCGGCCCAGATGCCGAGCCACACCAGGCCGAAGCTCACGCCCACGGCGTAGTGGATCCCGATCGTGCCGATGAGCGTCCCCGCGCTGACCTGCGTCGCGGTCAACGACATTGCACCGAACACGCCCCCGATCCGGCGGTCGGCCGCGTAGAACGACTCGGCGTTCGACGCGTCGGCCTCGCTGTGCGCCTCCGAGGAACCGATCACGCTACCAACCTGCCCGAGCGAACGAATAAGCGATGTCCTCAGTTTCGCGGCAAAAGCATCCGATATTATATACAACAGTTATTATGCGATCGCGTCTCGTGTGAACGCATGTCTATGGCCGACCGGCCGCCGATACGCGTCCTCTGCGTGGACGACGAGCCGGGGTTCGCGACGCTCACCGCGGACATCTTGGACCAACAGCACGATGACATTAGGGCCGTCGGCGTCACCTCCGCCGAGGCGGCGCTGGACCGGCTCGACGAGTCGACGTTCGACTGCGTGGTCAGCGACTACGACATGCCCGACGTCGACGGCCTCGAACTGCTCGATGCCGTGCGCGAGCGCTACCCGTCGAAGCCGTTCATCCTGTTCACCGGGCGCGGCAGCGAGGCCATCGCGAGCGAGGCGATCTCGTCCGGCGTCTCCGACTACCTCCAGAAGAGCGGCGGCCAAGAGCAGTACGAGCTCTTGGCGAACCGGATCCGAACGTGCGTCACGCGGCTCAGGGAACGACGGGACCGCGAGCGCGTCGAGGACTGGTACTCGCAGCTGTTCGAACAGCGGCTGATCGGCGCGGGGCTGTCACAGGACCGGAGCTTCGAGCTGGCGAACCGCCGCCTCGCCGAGATGCTCGGGATGCGGCGCGACGAACTCGTGGGCGAGCCGGTGTCGTCGATCGTCGCCCCGCACGATCGGGACCGAGTGGTCCGGGCGATCCGACGGCGAGAGTCCGGCGACGACGACCGCGTCAGATACACGATCGACCTCCTAGCGGCGGACGGCTCCACGTTTCAGGCGACGGTGGTCGGGAGCCGCGTCACCTACCGGGGCGAGCCCGCGATCCTCGGGCTCATCCAACCGACCGGCGCGGACGAGGCGGCGGCCTCGCAGGCGGTCCGCGGCCGCATCGAGGCCGCGAGCCGGATCCTCTCGCGCCCGCCGTCGGAACTGGACGCGCCGCTCCTGTCGACCGCGAACACGCACCTCGCCGAGGTCCTCGGAGCGCTCGACACCGGCGACTCGTCGCCGACTACCCCCGATCCGACCCGCCCCGTACAGCTCTCCGACGCCGTCGGCGAAGCGGTGTCACAGGCCGGCCTCTCGGCGACGGCGACCGTGACGGTGGACCCGGACGGGTCCATCGACCGCGACCGCGGGACCGTCGTCCTCGCCGTCCGGAACATCCTCCAAGCCGCGCTCGACGAGGCGGTCGACGCGGTCGCAGTCGACGCGCGAACGACGGCCGACGGCTTCCGAGTGCTCGTCCGCGACCCGCGGTCCGAGTCCGCCGAGGAGTGCTGCGTCGCCGAACTACCGTTCGACGTCGGCCTCGCCGGCGACGCGATGTACGGGATCGACCTCTTCATGCGGCGGATCCCGGGTGGCGTTCGCTGCGACGCAGTCGTCGCGGAGCGGTGAGTCGTCGGGCGACCGCTCAGCGGATCACGAACGCAGGCTCTTCGATCCGTTCGCTCTTACACTCGGGGCACCGTGACGGCTCGTTGACCGGATCGTCGAAGCCGTCGAACCCGCACTCGCGACAGGTCGGCGGCGCGACGAGAAACTCCTCGTCGGCCCCGCCGTCC
This sequence comes from Halorubrum sp. CGM4_25_10-8A, assembly GCF_005435025.1. Classification (NCBI taxonomy): domain Archaea; kingdom Methanobacteriati; phylum Methanobacteriota; class Halobacteria; order Halobacteriales; family Haloferacaceae; genus Halorubrum; species Halorubrum sp. CGM4_25_10-8A. Next base: position 4,910 of record NZ_SGTX01000007.1, read on the forward strand.
CTTTCTTCGGATCCGCTCTCGTCGGTAACGGACCGCGAGACGTGTTCGAGGTGTTCGTATACCGTCGGCGTCGGCAGCGACAGCGTCGCCGCGAGGTCGCTCGCGGTCCGCGGTTCCTCGCGGAGGGCGTCGGCGATCCGCTGGCGAGTCGTCTCCATACCCAACGTTCGACACGGGCGAGTAAAACCGCCCGGTCGGCGTCCGACGCCGACACGGGCACAAGAGGTATGTCACCGGAGTGAGAGCGGGAGAGTATGAAAGCCGTCGTACTCGCGGGTGGCTACGCGACCAGGCTCTGGCCGATCACCGAACACCGGCCGAAAATGTTCCTCCCGGTTGGGGAAAACACCGTCATCGACGAGATATTCGAGGACTTGGAGGCCGACGACCGGGTCGACGAGGTGTTCGTCTCGACGAACGAGCGCTTCGCCGACACCTTCGCGGAGTACCTCGACGACAGCCCCTTCGAGAAGCCGACGCTCTCGGTCGAGGAGACGGTCGAGGAAGACGAGAAGTTCGGCGTCGTGGGAGCGCTCGAACAGCTCGTCGAGCGGGAGTCGGTCGACGACGATCTGATCGTCGTCGCCGGCGACAACATGATCAGCTTCGATCTGGGCGACTTCGCCGACTTCTTCGAGGACAAGGGAACGCCGACGCTGGCGGCCTACGACGTGGGCAACCGCGAGCGCGCGAAGTCGTACGGCCTCGTCCAGCTGGACGGCGACGAGGTGGTCGACTTCCAGGAAAAGCCCGACGACCCGGAGTCGACGCTCGTCTCCATCGCCTGCTACGCATTCCCCGCCGAGACGCTCCCGAAGCTCACCACCTACCTCGAAGACGGCGAGAACCCCGACGAGCCCGGCTGGTTCCTCCAGTGGCTCCAAGAGCGCGGGGCGGTCAACGCGTACACCTTCGACGGCGCATGGTTCGACATCGGTACCGCCGACAGCTACCTCGACGCGGTCGAGTACGCGCTCGACGGCGGGACGCTCGTCGACGACGACGCGACCGTCGAGGGGAGCGACCTGGGCGACGTGGTCCACGTGATGGGCGGCGCGACGGTGACCGACTCGACGCTCGACCGCGCCGTCGTCTTCGGGGACGCGACGATCACCGACTCCGAGGTCCGCAACTCCGTGATCGACACGGGCGCCACCCTGGAGGGAGTCGACCTCTCTGGCGCGCTGATCGGCTCGCACACCTCCATCACCGAGGGCGACGAGTTCTGACCGCCTCGGAGCGACCGCCGTCTCAGTCGTCGACGCCGGCCTGCGCGTGCGTGTGGTGATAGCAGTCGAACGCGGGGTCGCTGCCGTCGGTCGCGGGGTAGAAACAGACCCGTTGGTAGCGCTCGTTGTCGAGCAGGTTCGCCACGAACCCGCCGGTGTGTCGGGAGACCGAGTCGTACGGGTCGCCGCAGGCGGGACAGTTCGCCGGCGGATCCTCGGGAACGTACATGCGGCGCGGTGGTCGGAAGTACGTCCCCGAGCCGGAAAACGACCGCGCCGAGCGGCGGCGGTCGGAGCGGCTCAGGACCCGTTCGAGGAGTCGCCGCTCCCGCCCTCGACGCCGAGCGCGTCGAACAGCTTCCGCCGGACCGCCTCCTCGGTGAGGTGGAGGAGCGTGTCGCGCTTGTCGCCGCTCGCCTCGATGCCGGTGAAGATCCCGAGCGGGATCTCGAGCGACCCCTGCGTGGAGTGGCCGGCGGCGTCGCCCATCTCCGAGAACGCCTCGTCGAGCACGTTGCCGATGTTCAGCCGGATGTCCTTCGAACGCGCCGCGAGGTAGATCTTCTCGTCCGCGATGCCCAACACGGCCGTCGTCGTGATCCCTTCTAGGTTGAGGAGGTGTTGCGCGGCCTGCGCGAGCGCCTCGCGGTCACGGATGAACCCGGCCGTCGAGAAGAGGTGGCTCCCCTGGACCTCGCGGTTCTGGATCGCCTCCGCGAGCACGTCCAGCGTCTCCGGACTCATCGACGGCGACTCCACCTGTTCGAGCGTGTCGTGGTTCGCGAACGGGTGGAGGTACGCCGCCGCGGTCAGGTCGGCGGGCGTCGTGTCCCGCTTGAAATCCAGCGTCTCGGCGCGGATCCCGTAGAGGAGCGCGGTCGCGACCGCCTCCGAGGGCGACTGGTCGAACTCTTGGAGGTACTTCGTGAGGATCGTCGACGTTGAAGAGACGTTGGTCCGCACGTCGACGAAACGGGCGTCGAACGGCACCTCGGCCTCCAAGTGGTCGAGGTAGATGTCGACCGACACGTCGAGATCGAGGTCCTCGGCGGCGGCCTTCGCGAGGTCGACGGCCGCGATCGTCTCGTACTCGGAGAGCGGCGAGGCCTCGCCGCGGGCGAGCAGGTCGATCCCGAGGAGGTTGACGAACGCCCGGTTCTCTTGGTGGCCCACGTCGCCGGAGTAGATGATGTCGGCGTCGACGCCGAACGCCTCCGCGATCGCCTGGAGCGCGGTCGCGGACGCGATCGAGTCCGGCTCGGGGTTGTCGTGCGTGAGGATGGCCATCCGGTCGCCGCCGTCTTCGATGATCTCCGCCAGCTGGCGGGCCATGTACTCCAGCTCGCCGGTCTCCAGCGACTGGAGGGCACTGTCGGCGATCACCGTCGAGGGGTTAATCACCACGTCCGCGCCGCGCTCGCGCAGCTCGTCCTCGCTGACGGGGTCGGAGGCCCGGGCCACGAGGTAGTGGTCGCCGCCGGTCTCTCTGACCGCCGAGACGGCGGCCTTGTTCGCTTCCACGTCGCTGGCGAGGATCAACACGATGTCGCGGTCGGCGAGCTCGTCGACGACGTCCGGCTCGGCGATGTCTTGGACGCGCGCGTTGAGGTCCTGGTCGCGGAGCGCCTCGACGCGGCTCTCGTCGCGGTCGAGGATGAGGACGTCCTTCCCGCGCTCGGTCAGTTCCTCCGCGACGGCGTGACCGACGCTTCCACAGCCGAGGATGGCGTACCGGGTCCGCGCGGATCCGGATGCCCCACTACTCATTGGAGGGATTTCCGCGGCACGACACTTAACGAGTGCGCTCTCGGCGTCGTCCCCCGGCCACGAGGTCGCCGAGTCCGGCGGCTTCGCTCCCGAGAGACGCGTTCGGGTCCGAACGCGATACCGTCGCTTTCGTGCGATTGTACCGGCGTCCGCCGAGCGCCGACGGGGTCGAATGAAAAGGCCTTTTACCGTGACCCGGGTACGAACTTGTGAGGGCCGGTAGCTCAGTTAGGGAGAGCGACGGACTCTTAATCCGTCGGTCGCGTGTTCAAATCGCGCCCGGCCCGTACACTGAACCGCAGAGCGACAGCGATGCGGTGAGGGAACCGGACGGAAGCGATTTGAAGTAGAGAAGTCGCAGCGCGAGCGAAGCGAGCGACCGTCTTCTCGTGGTTCACAATCGCGCCCGGCCCGCTTCTCATAACGGTTCACCGTCTACTGACGAGTTCCCGCGTTGTGCCGCCGTCTCGAAAGGCGGAATCACGAACGGGGTAGAACGCCAGATCGGCGCCATCGAGGTGGCCGACGGCTCGGAGAACTAGCCGAGGGGGAAGAGTCGTGCCGAGACGGTTGATACGAACGTTGAACGGACGGCTCTGCCCGTCGACGGGACTCCTGGCGGACCGCACGGACAAACGGACGAGGGATCGAGCGCCACAGGACCGACACTCGATTCCGGCCCGCGGGGTGGCCGGAGTCAGACTGCGTGTGACACTCCTCACCCGTCTGGGAACTCAACGCCCGTGAACGCGAAGCGAGCGCCGCCCTCGGCGCTCTGCTCGACGCCTATCTCCCACCCGTGAGCGGTGGCGATCTGCTTGACGATGGTCAGTCCGAGGCCCGCGCCCCCTTCGCCCGTGGTGACTCCGTCTTCGAACAGTCGGTCGCGAAGGTCGTCTCGAATCCCCGCGCCGGTGTCTTCGACGTAGAACCCGTTCGGAATGGCTCCGACCCGCACGGTCACGTCCTCGCCGCCGTGTTCGACCGAGTTGCGGAACAGGTTTTCCAAGATCTGTCGCAATCGGCTCTCGTCGGCGGAAATGGCTATCTCTGTCTCGACGCGCAGCGACGCGTCGCCCGTGTCGACGCTCCCCCACGCCGACCGGCTGACCGCTTCGAGATTCGCGGGGGCGACTTCGTCGATCCGGTCGCCCGCCTTCGTCAACGAAACGAGGTCGGTGATCAGGGCCTCCATGCGAGTGAGGGCGGCGTCCGCCGTTTCGAGGTGTTCGCTGTCGGACTCCCTGCGGGCGAGTTCGATCCGCCCTTTCGCGACGTTCACCGGGTTTCGGAGGTCGTGACTGGCGACGTCGACGAACTGATCCAGCTGCTCGTTCCGCATCGTCAGGCGCTCGTTCGCCCGTTCGAGTTCGGAGACCGTCTCCGCGAGCTCCTCGTTCGTACGACGAAGCCGCGCCGCGTACACGCCGATGACCGTGCCGAGCGCCGCGCCGACGCTCAGCGATCCGGTCATCGAGAGCAGGATCGACGAGTCCGCTCGGGAGGCCATCTCCCCGAACCAGGCTCCGAGAATCACGAACGCGAGAAATCCGGTGACAGTCCATTTCAACACCGTCCGCTGGCTCGTCGCGGCGACCCCGTCCGATCGGAGCCGCCCGTACGACACCAATCCGACTCCGATGAGCATCGGAACCGCGGCCTGGAGTGCGAGTATCCCAAAGTCGACGTCCACGAGCACACTCATCACCCCTGTTACGACGATGATCGCCGCCCCCACGATAACGACGGGATTCATCTGAGTGTCGGGAGCCATTTTCGGATGTATTCCAGTATCCGATATTTAAATAATTTCGATATGTACGAGAGCCCTCGGCGCTCCGAGCGCCGGTCGAGGCCGTGATCGAGGGTCGAAACGAGCCCATGTGGCGCACTTATCCGGGCATTCAGCACGGCAGCGACCGAACAGATTATCCCGGCTACCCGCGCTGTGTTCGACGAAACACCCAGAAATAATCAATATAACGTCATTTCATCGAGGCTGACCTCCGGCGCGCGGAGCGATCGGTCGAGACGGCCGTCTCGCTCGTCGAGGACCTCATGACCGTCCACCCGTTCTCCGTCGAGCCGAGGCGGCTCTCCGAGTCGATGCGCGAGTCGAGCGCCGCGCCGACGGAGCGCGATGAGTGACGCCACGCCGCGGCCGGTCGGGCGGTCGCGCCGAGCGGCCCGCGGTGGGTGATTCCCGTGGCGCTTCTCGCCTCGTCGGTCGTCGTCTGCGAGGCGAACAAGACCCGGGCCGACCTCTCCGGGCTCTGGCTCGACGAGTACGCCCCCGCCGAGGGCTGACGACCGCCCAGTTCGCCGAGGCGTTCGACGGCGGGGTCGCGGTCCTCGTGCCGGACGAGTCGCTCGGCGACGGGGCGGCCGAGGAGATACTGGAACGGTCGCGGTCGGAGGCGTCGCTCTGTCGCGTGCTCTGCGTCAGGGAGCGGTCGGCCCCGGACGCGGAGGCGCCGTACGGCCGCGACATCGAACGCCCGGTGTTCGAGGCGGACCTCGTCGACACCGTCGAGACGCTGTTCCACCGGGCCGACTACCACCTGCTCTTGGACCAGCACTACCGGACCACCGTGCTTATCTCGGCGTACGAGTGGCGGGACGGCGGCGATCCGACGGACGACGGCCGGTACGACCGACTCGTCGGCCGGACCGAGCGCTTCCGGAAGTAGCTGACTCGGCTGCGACGACGGATGAGCGGCGAGGACGTTCGCGCCGTCGCCGAGGGGATCGCGGTCGGCGACGGCGACGGCGTCGCCGAGCAGGAGTCCGTCGAGAGCAAGTACCGCCCCGACGAGTGCGCCCGGCGCGGGAGCGACCGGACCGAACGGGTCGACGGCGAACGGGCGGCGGTGAAGATCGACGCGTACGTGTGGCGGTGCGAGCGCTGCGGCCACGTGGACATGCGGGCGGGCGCGAACCACCGACGCGTCACCTCCTCCAACCGCTGAGGCGGTCGGCGAGCAGTTCGCTCAACCGCCCCTGCGCCGCTCGCCGCGGCGTGGGTGATTTATGTGCTTCGCCGACGACGACGCTGCGTACATGTCGAGTCTCGACGACGCGGCGGCGGTGATAACGGGAGCGAGTTCGGGAATCGGTGAGGCGACGGCGCACGCGCTCGCCGAGCGCGGGGCGAACGTCGTCCTCGTGGCGCGGCGGCGCGAGGCGCTCGAATCGGTCGCGGACGACGTGCGGTCCGAGCACGGCGTCGAGGCCGTGGTCGCGGACGGCGACGTGCGCGACCCGGCGACCTCGCAAGCGGCGGTCGAGGCCGCGGTCGACGAGTTCGGCGACCTCGACGTGGCCGTCGTCAACGCGGGCGTCGCCCGCGGGAGCGACGTGGCGACGATGACCGACGAGGAGTACTCGGTGATGCAGGAGACGAACGTCGACGGCGCGTTCTTCCTCACGCGCGCGGCGCTCCCGCACCTCACGGAGAGCGAGGGGAGCCTGATCGCGGTCGGCAGCTTCGCCGGGGAGTACCCGCGGTCGTTCAACCCCGTGTACGCCGCGACGAAGTGGTGGGTCCGCGGGTTCGCGCACAGCGTCGCGGCGCAGGTCGGCGACGAGGGCGTGGCCGTCTCCGTGGTCAACCCCTCGGAGGTCCGGACGGAGTTCGGGAGCGAGGACGGCGAACCGTTCGAGGAGCGGTTCGAGCCCGGGAGCGTCACCGAGCCCGAGGAGGTGGCTGAGGCGATCGCCTTCGCCGCGTCGCGGCCCGGCTCGACGGCCCAGGAGATCGACCTCTTCCGGCGCGACAAGTTCGCCGACACGCTGTAGCCGCCCCGGTCCGGGCGGACGAGCCGTCGAGCGTCGGGCCCCGGCCTTCGAACCGTAACCCCTTTTGAATCACCGGACGGCGGACGCGTGTGAGCAACGCGACGGACGGACCGAAGCGATCGCAGTTCTGGGCGCTGTACCTCACTCGGTTCGCGGAGGGGTTCGGCTTCATCACGTTGCTGACGCTTCTGCCGACGTACATCAACGCCTTGGACCCGCAGGCGGTCACCGTGCTGGGCGTCACGGTCTCGGCCGGCTTCGTCATCGGGATGTACACCACCGGGTTCACGCTCGCGCAGACGGCCGCGGTAGTCCCGCTCGCGTGGGCCGGCGACCGGTTCGACAAGCGGCGCGTCCTCCTTGCCGTTCTCGTGGCCGGTGCGGGCGTGTACGCGCTGTTCCCGCTGGTCGACTCCTCGGCCACGTTCGTCGCCGTGCGCGCGCTTCAGGGGTTCGTCGTCACCGGCGCGGGGCTGATGACGCTCTCGCTCGTCGGCCAGATCGCCGAAGCGGGCACCCGGGCAGACAAGATCGGGAAGGCGAACGCCGCCTCGTTCGCCGCCTCGATACTCGGCTCGCTCGGCGCGGGCGCCATCTACGACGCCGTCGGCTTCGGGCCCGTCTTCGGGGTCATCACGGCGCTGATGGTGGCCGCGTGGCTCGTCACGTGGGGCGTGCTCGACGACGACCCGACGCGGATCGAGGGGTTCCCCTTCACCGACCTCGCGGTCAACCGCAAGCTCCTGACGATATCGACGTTCCGGGCGCAGTACGCCTTCGCGGTGACGATGGTCCGGACGTGGGTTCCCATCTACGCGGGGACGGCGGTCGGCGGCGGGGGGCTCGCGGTCGGGGCGACCGCGGTGGCGGTGACGGTCACCGCCGAGAAGGCGACCAACATGGTCGGGCAACTGTTCACGGGTCGGCTCTCAGACGCCTACGGGCGGTCGCTGTTCGTGTTCGGCGGCGGCGGAGCCTACGGGGTGATCGCGATGGCGATCCCGTTCTCGGCGCCGATCGGTGCCGCCCTCGGTAGCGGCGTCACGGTCCCCGTACTGGGCGCGCTCCCGCCGGCGTACCTTCCGCTCGTCTGCCTCTCGGGACTCCTCGGCGTCGCCGACTCGTTCCGGGAGCCGGCCAGCATGGCGCTGTTCGCCGACGAGGGGACCGACGACGGCGGCGTCGCCTCCAGTTTCGGCATCCGAGAGCTGGTGTGGCGGCCGGGGTCGGTGGCCGGCCCTCTCATCGCCGGCTGGCTCATGGTCGAGGTGAGCATGGCGTCCGTCTTCTACGTCGGCGGCGCGTTCGCGGTCACCGGCGTCCTCGCGTTCCTCGCGATCCTCGCGCGGGACCACGGTCGCGCGGCGCTGACGACGTGGTAGGACCGCGTGCGGCCCGCACACCGAGCGGCCACGTCCGCTTACCGCTTCCGCAGCGCGGCGCGGTAGTGCGGGCCGTCGCCGGAGCCCTCGCGGTCGACCGCGTCCACGACCCAGTCGGTCCCAACGGCGGCCTCGCGGAGTCGGTCCGGCGAGAACAGCCGGAAGTGGAGCGTCGGGTCCGTCTCCCCGTCGTACCGGAACCACATGAGGCGGTGCGCGAGCCCCGGCGTCGGGTCCGCGCGGTAGCCGAACAGGTCTGCCGCCTCGGAGTGCTCGGGATCGTAGCAGTCGACCACCGCGGTCGCGTCGGGCGTCGTCACGAACGCGAGGTCGCTGAGGAACGCCGAGAGCCCGCGCATCGACCCCGCCAGCCCGATCTGCGTCCCGATCGCGAGCGCCGACGCGAATCGGTCGCGCTCGAACGACTCGCGGAGAGCGAACATGTCGCCCTCCCTCGCGTCGGCGACGCCGCGGTCCCGCATTGTCTCGACGAGCGCCGGGCTGGCTTCGACGGCCACCGTCTCGAACCGCTCCTGAAACCGCAGCGCGTGGCGGCCAGCGCCGGCGCCGAGGTCGACCAGCGGGCACTCCAGCCGGGACGCTAGCCACGACCCCGCCTCGTCGTCGGGGTCGAACTCGGTGAAATAGAACGCCACGATCGGATGTTCGCGGACCGCCTCGCCGTCTCCCTGGTAGAGCGGCTCCGTCCGGTCGCCACGGTTGTGGTCGCGGAGCGCGCGTCCGAAGGCGTCGGCCATACGCCGGACTGTCCGCTCACGGTGAAAAGCGGTCCGTGATATCGTCACGCAGTGACGCATCGGGTCGCACCTCGTGTCCGCCGGCGACGGGACCGGACGCAGTTGACCGTTCAGTCGTCGCCCTCGGCGGCCGACCCGCCGGTCGAGTCGGCGACCCGCTTCGTCTCGCTGTCCACGCTGATCCCCTCCCAGTCGTCGTCGGTGTGGAACCCCTCGCGCTCCTTCGCGCCGGGGGCGACGCGCATGAACTCGGCGCGCTCCCGGGCGCCTTCGAGCGTGTGCCCGCCGCAGTACGAGAGGCCCGAACGAATCCCCTGGCAGAACTCCTCGGCGACCGTCCCCACCGGGCCCTTGAAGGGCGTCAGCGCCTCGACGCCCTCGTCGGCGCCCACGTTCGCGCCTTTGTCGTCCCGGTCCTCGGCGGCGGCGGTCGTCGCCATCCCGCGCGACCGCTTGTACCGTGTCCCGTCGACCTCGACGACCGCCCCCGGGGCCTCCGCCGTCCCGGCGAAGAGGCTCCCGAGCATCACCGTGTCGGCCCCCGCCATCAGCGCCTTCGCCGCGTCGCCGGAGGTCCGAATGCCGCCGTCGGCGCAGATCGTCACGTCGAGGTCCGCGGCCGCGGTCGCGCAGTCGTCGACCGCGGTGAGCTGTGGGACGCCGGCCCCGGCGACCTTCCGCGTCGTACAGTGCGAACCCGGCCCGATGCCGACCTTCACGCAGTCGGCCCCGGCCGCCGCGAGGTCCTCGACGCCCGCCGGCGTGGCGACGTTGCCGGCGACGAGGTCCGTCTCCGGGAACTCCGCCGCGATCTCCTCGACGGCCGCGATCGTCCGGTCGAGGTGGCCGTGCGCGACGTCGACGACGATCGCGTCCACGCCGGCGTCGACCAGCGCGGCGCTGCGAGCGAGGTGGTCCTCGTTGATGCCGACCGCGGCCGCGACCCGCTCGCCGGCCGCGGCCACCCGCTCGACCTGCGCCGACTGCTCGTCGACGGTGAGGAAGCGGTGGAGGACGCCGAGCCCGCCGGCCCGCGAGAGCTCGATCGCCAGTTCGGCCTCCGTGACGGTGTCCATCGCCGCCGAGACCAGCGGGGTCTCCAGTTCGACGTTCGGCGTGAACCGCGTCGACAGGTCCACGTCGCTCCGGCTGTCGACGGGCGACCGCTGCGGGACGAGCAGCACGTCCCCGTAGCTCAGCCCGGTTCGTAGATCGTTCATACCCTTAGCGGGACGGGAGACGGACGGTGAAAAACCTCTCGATAGCCGGAGCGGGCGCGGTCGCGCTGCCGCGACGCGTCAGTACCCCTGCTCGGCCAGGGCGCCCTCGAGCGCCGCGAGGACGTACTCGACGTTCTTCGGGCGGGCAGAGTGCCCCATACAGCCGATGCGCCAGATGTCGCCCTCCAGGTCCCCGAGCCCGGAGGCGATCTCCAGGTCGTACTCGTCGAGCAGGCGGTCGATGACGGCGGCGTCGTCGACCCCGTCGGGCACCCGGACCGCGTTCAGACTTGGGAGCCAGTACTCGTCGGGAGCGTTCATTTCGAGGCCCAGATCGCGGAGCCCTACCTTCAGGTCGCCGGCGACCTCGCGGTGACGCGTCCACCGCTCTTCGATCCCCTCCTCGGCGACGAGGCGGAGCGCCTCGCGGAGCGCGTACACGTTCGTGATCGGCGCGGTGTGGTGGTACGCGCGCTCGTCGCCCCAGTACCCCTCCAACAGCGAGAGGTCGAGGTACCACGAGCGGGCCGGCTCCTCGCGGTCGAGCACCTTGTTCATCGCGCGGTCGTTGAGCGTGAGTGGGCTCGCCCCCGGCGGACACGAGAGGCACTTCTGCGGGCCGGAGTAGGCGGCGTCGACGCCCCACTCGTCGACGCGCATCTCGACGCCGCCGAGCGAGGTGACGCAGTCCGCGATCACGAACGCGTCGTGAGCGTGCGCGATGTCGGTCAATTCGGAGACGTTCGGCTGGCGGACGCCCGTCGACGTCTCCGCGTGGACGAACCCGAACACGTCCGGCTGGTGTTCGTTGAAGGCGCGCTCGACGTCGACGGGGTCGAGGGGCTCGCCCCACGGAGCGTCCACCTCGACGACCTCGCCGCCCGCGCGCTCGGCCATCGACTTCATCCGGCCGCCGAAGTAGCCGTTCGTCGGTACCAGCATCGTGTCGCCCGGCTCGACGAGGTTGCCGATGGCGGCCTCCATCGACGCCGACCCGGTCCCGGAGACCGGGATCGTCCACTGGTTGTCGGTCCGGAACGTGTAGCGCAACAGCTCCTGGACCTCGTCCATGATCTCGACGAACGACGGGTCGAGATGGCCGACGAGCGGCGTGCTCATCGCCTTGAGGACGTGCGGGTGGACGTCGCTCGGACCGGGGCCCATCAGCGTGCGGTCCGGCGGCGTCAGCTCCCCCACGTCGGGCGCTTTCTCGTCGACGCCGCGTTCGGCGTATCGCTCTGACATGCGCTTGAGTCCAGCCAGCGGTGACAAAAACCCGACGGAACGCGCGGGCTCGCCGACGCAGTGACGGCCGACGACGACGGCCGGCCGCTATCGCTGCGCCGCGAGCGGGTGCCCGGCCGATCGAAGTCGCCGCACCGCGAGCGGGCGCCCGGCCGATCGAACTCCGTCGACCCGCGCAGACGCTCGGTGGTCCGGGGCGGTGACCACCGGTACCTAAATCCCCGTGACGCGTATGACGCGACATGAGCGACCGCGCGGGCGAATCGAGCGCAGACCAGGACCTCCAGACCGTCATCGACCGGATGGCCGACGGGTTCTTCGCCCTCGACGCGGACTGGAGGGTCACGTACGCCAACGAGGAGGGACGGCGGATCCTGCGGGCCGCGATGCGCGACGACGCGGTCGATCCGAGCGAGACGGTTGTGGGGTGTCACCTGTGGGACTCGATCCCGAATTCGACCGGGACGGAGTTCTACGAGCGGTACCACCACGCCATGGACGTCCAAGAGTCCGTCTCGTTCGACTCGTACTACGAACCGCTGGGCGTCTGGTTCGACGTGCGCGTGTTCCCCTCCGACGAGGGGCTCTCGGTGTACCTCCGGGACATCACCGAGCGACGCGACCTAGAGCGGCGCCAGCGGGAGAGCCTCCGGGCCATCCAGCGCCTCTACGCGGTCTCCTCGGACCAGGACCGCACCTTCGAGGAGAAGGTCGAGGCGATACTGACGCTCGGCTGCGAGTACCTCGACGTGCCGAACGGCTTCCTCACCCGGATCGAGGACGGCACCCAGCACGTCGAGATATCGCACGCGGAACACCCGCTGCTACAGGCCGGCGAGACCTGCCCCCTCGACGAGGCGTACTGTAAGCGGACCATCGAGCGCGACCGGCTGTTGACAGTCGTCGACGCCTCCGAGAACGGGTGGAACGACGACTCGGCCTACGAGACGTTCGGCCTCGAGACGTACATCGGCGGACAGGTCGAGATCGACGGCGAGCAGTACGGGACGCTCTGCTTCGCCGCGACCACGCCGCGCGGCGAGCCGTTCACGGACACGCAGCGGACGTTCGTCGAACTGCTGACGCGGTGGGTGAGCTACGAGCTGGAGCGACAGCACGCGGCGGAGCAGCTCGAACGCGAACGCGACCGGCTCGACGAGTTCGCCAGCGTCGTGAGCCACGACCTCCGGAACCCGCTCACGGCCGCCCGGGGTCGGCTGGACCTCCTCGCGGAGGAGTCCGACAGCGACCACATCGCCCCGATCGAGCGGTCGCTCTCACGGATGGAGACGCTCATCGACGACCTGCTGGCGCTCGCGCGCGAGGGGAGCGACGTCGAGGACCCGGACCCGGTCGACCTCGCGGCGCTCGCGACCGACGCGTGGAAGACGAGCGACAGTCGGGGCGGGACGCTTCGCGTCGCGCTCGACGACTCTGAAGTCCTCGCCGACGAGGCGCGGCTGCGACAGCTGTTCGAGAACCTGTTCCGGAACGCCGTGGAACACGGCGGCGAGGACGTGACGGTCACCGTCGGACCGCTCGCGGACGGCGCCGGGTTCTACGTGGCCGACGACGGAGAAGGGATCCCCGAAGCGGAGCGGGACCAGGTGTTCGAGACCGGCTACACGACGACGACGGACGGGACGGGGTTCGGGCTGAACATCGTCGCCGAGATCGCCGACGCGCACGGCTGGGCGGTGCGAGTGACGGCGTCCGAGGCGGACGGCGCCCGGTTCGAGATCACCGGCGTCGAGGCCGCCTGAGCCGTTTGGTCACTCGGCGTCGACGAAGTCCGGCTCCGTCCGCTTCTCCGCGCGCTCGTCGACGAGGTGGTCGACGAACGTGTCGAGGTCGACGTCGCCGCGCTGGTTCTCGAAGCGGTCGCGCACCGAGACCGTGCCCGCCTCCTGCTCGTCGTCGCCGACGATGACCATGTACGGGAGGCGGTCGTCGTGGCCCGCGCGGATCTTGCGGCCGACGGTCCAGTCGCGGTCCTCGACCTCGACGCGGAAGCCCGCGTCTTCCAGCTCGTTCTTCACGCGGTGGGCGTAGCCCAGCGTCTCGTCGGAGACGGGGAGGATCCGAACCTGCTCCGGCGCGAGCCACAGCGGGAAGTTCCCGTCGAAGTGCTCGATCAGCACCATGAAGAACCGCTCGTAGCTCCCGTACAGCGCCCGGTGGATCATCACCGGCTGGTGCTCCTCGTTGTCCTCGCCCGTGTAGGTCAGGTCGAACCGGTCGGGCATGTTGAAGTCGAGCTGGACGGTCGGACCGTCCCAGACGCGGCCGAGGGCGTCCTCGAAGCCGAAGTCGATCTTCGGGCCGTAGAACGCGCCGTCGCCGGGCTCGATGTCGTAGTCGTAGCCGCCCGATTCGAGCACGTCGCGGAGCTGCTCCTCGGCGGACTCCCAGATCTCGTCGCCGCCGACGGACTTGTCGGGGCGGGTCGCTAAGGCGACCTCGACCTCCAGATCGAGCGTCTCCACGACCTCGAAGATCATCTCGATCACCGACTCGATCTCCTGCCGGATCTGGTCGGGGCGGACGAACAGGTGGCCGTCGTCGATGGTGAACGACCAGACGCGCGAGAGGCCCGACAGCTCGCCGCGCTGCTCTTTCCGGTACACCTTCCCGTTCTCGAAGTAGCGCTGGGGGAGGTCGCGGTACGACCAGTTCTGCTGGTCGAAGATCGTCGCGTGGCCCGGGCAGTTCATCGGCTTCAGGCCGTACTCCTCGTCGTTCACGTCGAGGAGGAACATGTCGTCCTTGTAGTTCTCGTAGTGGCCGGACTGCTTCCACAGCTCCGTCCGGAACACGTGCGGCGTCTCGACCTCCTCGTACCCCTTCTCGCGGTTGAGCTCGTTCGCGAAGTCGGACAGCTCGCGCAGCACCGTCTTCCCCGGCGGGTGGTACAGCGGCAGGCCGGGGCCGGTCACCGTCGGGATCGAGAAGAGGTTCATCTCCTGCCCGATCTTTCGGTGGTCGCGCTCTTGGGCCTCCTCGCGGAGTTCGAGGTACTCTTCGAGGTCGGACTCGCTCGCGAACGCGGTGCCGTACACGCGCGTCAGCGTGTCGTTCTCCTCGTCGCCGCGCCAGTAGGCGGCCGACACCTCGAGCAGCGTCGCCGCGCCGATCTCGCCGGTCGACTCGACGTGGGGGCCCTGACAGAGGTCCTGCCAGTCGTCCTGGACGTAGAAGGTGACCTCCTCGCCGTCGGCCTCCTCGTCGAGTATCTGGCGTTTGTACTCGTTGTCGGCGTAGATCTCTTTCGCCTCCTCGCGCGAGCGGACCTCGCGCTCGATGTCGTAGTCGGCGGCGATTATCTCGTCCATCTCCGCCTCGACGGCGGCCAGGTCGTCCTCGTCGACGTCCACGTCGGTCACGTCGTAGTAGAAGCCGTCGTCGGTCGGCGGGCCGATCGTCAGCGTCGCCTCCGGGTGGAGCCGCTGGAGCGCCTGCGCGAACACGTGGGCCGCGGAATGGCGCAACACCGTGAGGTACTCGTCGGACTGGTCGGTGACGATCTCGATCCGCGCGCCGTCGTGGACCGCCGCGTGCTTCTCGACGAGTTCGCCGTCGATCTTCCCCGCGACGGTGTCGCGACCGAGCCCGGGGCCGATCTCGAAGGCGACGTCCTCGACTGTCGAGCCCGCCGGAACGGTGAGTTCTGATCCGTCCGGCAGGACGACCGTCACCTCGGCCTCCGCATCGGTCTCGCTCATACAGTGTCGGAACCGGACGACCGGCATAAGTGTGTTCGATCCGCGGCGCCGAGCGTCACGGTCGACCGGACATCGTTCGCCGCTCGCCGCCAGATCCCGGCAAGTCACGCCGCCGCTCTGGAGCCCCGGATCGGGAGCGAGCGATGGCAACACACAAATCACCCGGCAACGTTTGCCGCCCTATGACCAGTCATCGGGAGCCCCTGTCGTCGGTGTTGGAGGCGATCGGGGAGACGCCGCTCGTCGAGGTCCACGACGCGCCGACCGCGGTGCCGGTGTACGCCAAGCTGGAGTCGTTCAACCCGGGAGCGAGCATCAAGGACCGCATCGGGAGGTACATGCTCGAACGCATGCTGGAGCGGGGCGACCTCGGCGAGGGCGGCACCGTGGTCGAGCCGACCGCCGGCAACACCGGGATCGGGCTCGCGGTCGCCGCCAAGCAGCTGGGGTTAAACGCCGTCTTCGTCGTTCCCGAGCGCTTCTCGGTGGAGAAACAGCAGCTCATGCGCGCGCTCGGCGCCGAGGTGGTGAACACGCCGAGCGAGGACGGGATGGGGCTCGCGATCGACCGCGCCCACGAGATCGCGGCGGAGCTCGACGACGCGGTCGTCCCCCAACAGTTCTCGAACCCGCTCAACGCCGAGGCACACTACGAGACGACCGCCCCCGAGATCGACGAGGCCCTCGACGGCGAGGTCGGCGCGGTCGTCGCCGGCTGCGGCACGGGCGGGACGCTGATGGGGATCGCCCGCTACTTCCGCGAGGCCGACCCGGACACCCACGTCGTCGCGGTCGAGCCGGCCGGCTCCGCGTACCGCGAGTTCCTCGGCGAAGACGTCGACCACGAGGCGTACAAGACCGAGGGGATCGGCACCCACGACACCGGACGCAACGAGCTGTTCGACCCGGACCTCGTCGACGAGATCCAAGCGATCGACGACCGCGACGTCCACGAGGAGATGGGCCGGCTCGCGAGCGAGGAGGGCCACCTCGTCGCCTCCTCGTCGGCCGCGAACGCGATCGCGGCGAAGCGGGTCGCGCGGGAGATCCGCGACGGCAAGATAGACGCCCCGCACGACGCGGTCGTCACCGTCTTCCCCGACTCCTCCGAGCGCTACCTCTCGAAGGGCGTCTACCGGTCCTTCGAGGAGTGGGAGGGGTAGGTGGCGGAGCGGCGCGACGCCGCCCAGACACCGGCCGGTACCGCGGCCGCCGCCCGGTCCGTTATCCGCGCAATCGACCGTGTTCGACCTTGAGACAGCGGTCCTGAACGACGTCGATCCCGTCCTCCTCCGCGGCCGCGGCCGCCTCGTCGTGGCTGATCCCGAGTTGGAGCCACAGCGTCCCGGCGTCGCCGCGCGACGCGTGTCGCTCGCGGACGGCCTCGGCGATCTCCGGGACCTCCTCGCTCGGCCGGAACACGTCAACGATGTCGATCTCTTCTTCCACGTCGCCGACCGCGTCGTACGCCGGTTCGCCGAGCACCTCGTCCGCGAACGGATTCACCGGGATCACGCGGTACCCCCGGTCCTGAAGATACGCGGGCACGTCGTGCGCGGCCTTCCCGGGCGTCGTCGAACAGCCGACGACGGCGATCGTCTCTGCGTCGAGCAGGCGGTCGAGTCCGGCGTCGTCCGTGACGGGCATGGTCGACGATTCGATCGCCATGCGATTAAACGGATCCCTAGCCGCTGTGAAGAGAAGCGTGGTCGTCGGCTCCCGGTCAGGGGAGTCGGATCTCGGGGTCGCCGTCCTCGGGGACGGTGACGATGCCGTCGAACAGCTGTTTGAGCGTGTTCATCGCCTGGTCGTCGTGGGCGGTCGAGTCGATGCTGTACAGTCCCAGTCCGTCGACGCTCTGGACGCGGCCCGTGAACACGTGGAGGAACCGGAACACCGTCTGGAGGTCCGAGTACATCAGCAGCGTCGACAGCGAGTGGACCATCACGCGGTTCTGATCGATACCGCGGTCGCCGAACGCCTGGAGGAACTCGGAGAGCTTGATCCCGATCCCGGTCATGTCTACCGGCGAGGAGGCGTACTTGATACGGTCGGACTCGCGGGTCTCGCCCCCCTGCTGGCGGGTGACGCAGTCGACGACCGCGACGGGCTTCCCCTCGTAGGGCGTCCGCTCCTCGTAGTCGCGGAGCACCCGATCGGCGCCGTCCTTGGTGGTGACGACGATGGCGCCCTCGTCGCGATCGGTCCCAGCGGCGAGGACGTCCATCATGATCGACCGCTTCCCGCTGAGCGGCGGGCCGGTCAACAGAATGTTGGTCCCGGGATCGACCTCGGCGTCGAAATGCGGCGTCAGCTCATACATGGACGCACCTCGGGGGCGGCGACGTCGGCGCGATCCACTCGTTCGGCCGCGAGGCCGTGCGACCAAGACACATCTACTACCTGAACATGCCCGCTCCGAATAATATTCTTTTTGATCGGCCCCTGCGACGCGACGGCGCGTCTCGATCGGGCCGTGGACCCGATCGGACGGCGAATTCGGCCGCCAGTGGGGGCCGAACGCCGCCGGACCGTGGAAATCTATCACGCAGGCGAATCGACCGATCGGCGACGCCGGGCCGGAACCGACGGACTGCGCGGCGCCGGTTTCGAATCGCGGGACTTAACACGCTCTCGGAAGTAAGCCGACGTGAGGGCGCTTAGCTCAGTTTGGACAGAGTGCTTGGCTTCGGACCAAGTTGCCACGGGTTCAAATCCTGTAGCGCCCACTCACTCGCGGTCCGTTGCCGAACTAGTCCTAATTCTACTGTAGAGTCTCGGATCGAATGGTGGGTGTAGAGAGCTTGCCGGATTCATCCCGCGCCTAAAGGCGCGGGTATTCTCCTTGCGTCTTATAACACTGGCGTCACTCGCTTACCGTTCCGATCGGTTGCCGGTTACTAGAGACGGTGCGGAGCGCACACGAGACTCACAATTTCGGCCGCCGCTCGCGAGCTCGGTGTCGAGTAGCGACGGGAACCGGACTCAGTCGGCTTCGAGGTGCTCTCGTCGCGTTCGCCAATGAGGGAGACTCGACCGCGATCGTGATACGACTGTCCCCCTGCGGGTCGTAGCGGTCCACGAGCCCCGCGTCCTCAAGCTTCGGAAGCCGTCGATCGATCGTCTGATCGGAGTCGAATACGTCGCACAACGGCGCCTCCGGATGCTTCCGGACTCGGCGAACCGATCGGCGCCCCCGCTATCTTTTTGTGACTCGTCCGGCTCCCGATAGTCGTGCCTATTCGGAGCGCGAAAGACGCGGCGTCGCTCTACGCGGAGGTCCGGGACTACGACCTCGTCGTGACGCCCGACGCCCCGCTCGCGAGCGCGATCAACCGCCGCCTCGACCGCCCGCACTTCGGAACGTTCGCGACCACGCCGCGCCGCCTCGCGGCCGGTCGCCGCGAGCAGGCGGAGGACCGCCGGGCGTTCCTCGAGATCGTCCGACAGACCGACCACGACTGGAAGGCGGTCGCGTACGCCGTCGGGAACGTCCTCCAGTGTTGGGAACACACCGGCCGGCTCGGCGCGGTCTTAGAGTACGACGCCTACGTCGACGACGCGACCCGCGAGGTCGTCGAAGTCATGCGGACGCTGCGGACGACCTCGAAGCGGCTCACGGAGTACGCGATCGACGACGGTGGGTCCGTCGCCGTCGTCGGGTACGACCAGCTGACCGAACTGGAGCGCGGCGTCCTCCCGGAGGCGTTCGATCGCGTCGACCTCTTCAGCGGGGAGGCGTTCGACCCCCCGCCCTTCCACGTCTTCGAGTCGGCGACCGACATCGTCGCCGCGCTCCGCGATACGATCACGGCGCACAATGCGGACCGCGTCGCCGTCGTCCTCGACGGCGGCGGGAAGTACTCCTCGCTCGTCGAGTCCGCGTTCGAGGCCGCGGGCATCCCCTTCTACGGCGGGCCGGGGTTCGCGGACGACCCGCACCACCGGACGTTCGTCCGGCTCCTCCGGCTCTGTTTCCGGGGGAGCGACGCGACCGTCGGCGACGCCGCCCCGATCCTCGCGCAACTGGGGATGGACGTCCCGACCGCGGACCGGGAGCGGCGGTTGGCGGCCGTCGACCACCCCGCCACGGAGTGGCTGCGGACGTTCCGCGACGGCGTCGGCGACCGGACGTTCGCGGCGGCGCTCGACGCCTACGCGACCGAGGCCGGCGTCGAACTGGACCGGCTCGACGAGGAGCTGCGGAGCCTGGGGCTCGCCGACGCGCAAGTGACCGCCGGCGCGGTCGACCGGCTCGCCTACTACCTCCAGACCTACGAGGTCCCTGTCGACAGGGAGAACGAGGGCGTCCTCCTCGCCGACGCGAAGTCCTCCGCGTACGTCGACCGCCCGGTCGTCTTCCACCTCGGAATGGGAGAGGAGTGGACGCACTCGGCGCCCCAGCGGCCGTGGGTGGACACCGAGACCCAGTTCGCGCGCTACGTTGGCGACTTCCAGCGCCTGCTCCAGAGCGGCGACCGACGGTACTACCTCGTTCAGGACGTGGCCGGCGGGGAGCCGGTCACTCCGTGCCTGTACCTCGGCGACCTCCTCGACGAGGAGTTCGAGCGGTTCAGCGACCTCGACTCGGTCGAACACCGGCCGCGACCGCGGTCGACGGGCGCGGGCTTCGACCGTGAACCGACCGGAGTGGACCCCGAGACGGTCGGGACGGTCAGCCAGTCGACCCTGAATAGCTACGTCAACAGCCCCCGGGACTACCTCTTCGGGCGGCTCCTCGACACTCCGGATCGGGAACGGTTCGTCGAGGGGACCCTCTTCCACGACTTCGCGGAGTTCTACGTGAACCACCCCGAGGCGGTCGCCGCGGCCGACACCGACGCCCTCGTCGACGCCATGCTCGCGGAGACCGAGGCGTTCTCCTCGGCCGCCGACGAGCCCCTCCGCCGCCGGAAGTACCGCATCGGACTGGAGCTGATCGCGGAGTATCTCGACGAGGAGGGGCCGGAGTCGGACGACTTCCTCACGGCGGCGTCGGGGTGGGGAACCAATTTCTTCGCGGAACACTTCGACGAGCCGGTCGACTCGCCGCTCACCGAGCGCTGGTTCGAGGACGATGCCCTCGGCGTGAAGGGGAAGATCGACCTCGTGCGGGCGCCGACCGCGCTGCTCGATTACAAGAGCGGACGCAAGAAGCGCACCGCACAGGTCGTCGGCGGCGCGGCGGTCGACCCGCCGGCGGACGCGCCGAACTTTCAGGCGGCGCTGTACCTGACGTACTACCGGTCGGTCCGTCCGAATGAGCGGCTGGAGTTCACGTTCTTCCACTTCCTCGAGCCGATGGCCGACGTGATCGCGGGCGACGCCGACCTCGGCGACGCGCTCACGACGGTCACCTACCACCCGGTCGCCTTCGACGAGTACGTCGGCTCCCGGGATGCGTACGAGCGGCTCCTCGACGGCTACACCGACTGTCGGGAGACGTTCGAGGACCTCGGCTACTCGGCCTACGAGCAGGTTGTGGCCCCGCTGACGTTCCCCGAGACGACCGACAAGGGCGAACTCCGCGACTCCGAGTTCGCCGAGCGGTTCACCGCCGCGGTCGACGCGGAAACGTCCGCGGCCGTCGACGCCGAGAAGGGCGCGGACCAGGCGATCCGAGAGCTCAACGGCGCCCGCAGGCGGGCCTTCTTCCGCGAGGACCTCGACGCCTTCGAGGCGTTCGTCGACGAGCGCCTCGACGAACTCAACGCCCGGCGCGCCGGCGAGGAGCGGTTCCCGGTCGACGGGCTCGCCGGCGAGCCGAACTACCGGCGCGTGGACAACCGCGACCTGCTGTTGGAGGGGGACCGATGAGCGAGCCGACGCCGAACGAGGCCCAGCGGGAGCTCATCGAGAGCACGGCGGGGACGCACCTGGTCGACGCCGGTCCCGGGACGGGGAAGACGTTCGCCGTCACCCGGCGCTACGGACGGATCGTCGACCGGCCGGACGTGGAACCGGACGACGTGCTGCTGGCGACGTTCACGCGGAGCGCCGCGACCGAGATGCGAGAGCGGATCGTCGACCACAGCGCGTACGGCCTGCGGGAGCTGGCCGACGCCCCGATCCGGACGTTCCACTCGCACTGCCACGAACTGCTTCAGGAGCACGGGTACGCCGCGCCGACACACCTCGGCCTCGACGAGCGGATCACGGGGTCGACGCGGATCCTCGAAGACGAGCTGATCGAGGCCGAGCGGTTCCGCGAGTTCTTCGGCGGCTTCCGCGACGACCACCCGGAACACGCGGCGTTTTACCGCGCGCTCGCCGAACCGGGCGAGCTGCTCGACCTGATCGGAGAGCTCGCGTCGAAGGGGATCTTCCCCACTGCCGACGGGTGGTATCGGGGCGGCGAATCATACCTCGACGGCGACTTCGAGGCGTTCAGAGCGCGGTTCGACGCGGCGAACCGACCCCGGAACGACGGCCGGAAACAGTCGGCGCTGCGCGAGGACCTGAGCGACTTCGGCCGCCACAAGACGTACCGCTCGGACGCCCCGTCGAAGTCGGAGCTGCGCGGCGGCCGCGGGACGAAGCGCCTCGACGACGACGTGGCGCGCGCGGTCTTCGACGAGGACCGCGACGGGCTCAAGACGTTCGTCCGCGACGTGTACTTCGAGTACCTGCGATTTGCGCTGCGCCGCAACTACCTATCCTTCAGCTTCCTCCAGCTGTTCGCGTTCGTCCTCCTCTGCGAGGACGAGCGCGCCCGCGAGGCGGCGCAGTTCGAGTACGTCATGGTCGACGAGTTTCAGGACACGAGTGAGCTCCAGTTCAAGCTCGCGCTGCTTCTGTCCGGGACCGAGAACTTCTGCGCCGTCGGCGACTGGAAGCAGAGCATCTACTCGTTCCAGTACGCGGACGTGCGCAACGTCACCGAGTTCGAAGCGCGGCTGGAGCGGTTCGCCGCCGAACTCAACGACGACGCCGACCGGGTCCCGTTCGACGCGACCGACCCGACCCGGATCGAACTGCGGGAGAACTACCGGTCGACGGCGTCGGTCATCGACCTCTCGGAGCGGGCGATCGCGGCGCCGGCTGCGAGCGGAGATACCGTCGCGGTCGACCCCGACGACGTCGTCGGGCTCTCCTCGAATACTCCCTTCGACAACACGGTCGTCGAGGGAATCCGCCACGAGGACGAACACGAGGCGGTCCTCTCGAAGGTTCAGGCGATCGTCGGCAACGACGACTACGCCGTCGAGGGGGCGGACGGCGAACCGCGACCGCCGGAGTACGGGGATATCGCGGTGTTCACCCGGACCCGAGACTACGGGCGGGAACTCCTCGCCGCCGCCGACGAGTACGACTTCCCGATGGCCTACGACGGCGGGATCGAACTGTTCCGGACGGATCCGGCGAAACTGCTGCTCGCGTGGCTTCGGATCCTCGAAACCGACGCCGACCGCGGCTGGGCGGTGGTCCTCGAACGGGCCGGGTACGCGTTCGACGAGATCGGTCGCTTCCTGGAGACGGGGTCGTACCCTGACGACCCGGCGGCGTTCCGCGACGGGCTCCACGATCTGGAGTCGGTCGGCGCGGTCGCCCGCCGCGTCCTCGACCGCTACGGCTTCGCGGGCGACGCGGCGGACGTGCTCCTCCACACGGTCCAGTCGGTCCACGACGCGACGACGGCGACTCGCGGCGAGCTGATCCGGTTCATGGAGCGCGGCGTCGAGACCGGCAGCACGGTCGACGTCGCCGCGTCCGCGGGCGACGACGCGGTGACCGTCCAGACGATTCACGCCGCGAAGGGGTTGGAGTATCCGATCGTCGTCATGGCGAACATGAACGCGGGGCGCTTCCCACCTCGAGCCGGCGGATCGAGCGTCATCGAGTACCGGGACCCGGTGGGGCTCCGACAGCAGAAGGTGTACTCGGCGGAGCGGGCCCACCCGCACGTGTACGACAACTGGCGGCACGACGTGATCCGGCGCTGCCTACCGCGGGCGTACGACGAGGAACGCCGGCTGCTCTACGTCGCGGTCACGCGCGCGGAGAGCCACGTCGTGTTCGCGGCCGGCGAGGACCCGAACACGTTCCTTGAGGAGCTTCCCGTCGCCGTCGAAGAGATCGAACCAGCGGTCGAGTCGCTCGACCGCGAGGAGCCCGCCGACGCGGAACTGCCGTTCTCGGTGACGGCGCCTGACGGCCCGATCGGTCACAGCCCGCACTCGCTGATGGACGAGACCGTGTTCGAGGCGGCGGACGAGCGGTCGGAGGCGGGCGCCGAGGCGGCGCCCGAGACTCGCGGCATGGACTTCGGCTCTCGGGTCCACGACTTTGCGGAGGCGTACGCGCTCGGCGACGACGTGACGCCGTCGAACGACCACGAGCGGCGAGTCGTCGACCTACTCGACGGGCTGTCGGGCGAGCGGTACGTCGAGGAGCCGGTGACGCTCCCGCTCGAGGTCGACGGCCGCCGCGTCACGGTCTCGGGGATCGCGGACCTCGTTCACGTGACCGACGACCGGGTCGCGGTCGTCGATTACAAGACGGACTCGACGCGGCGCGCGCGGGCGGAGTACCGGAAGCAGCTCAGCGTCTACTACCACGTCCTCGACGAGTGGTTCGCCGAGAAAGCGGTCGAAACGAGCCTGTTCTACACGAGCGATGGGACGCGCGAGCGGGTCGAGCCACTCGCCGTCGAGGAGCTGCGCGCGCTCGTTCGAGCGACCGAGTCGCCGTCCGGGTGAGGCCCCGACCGGTCCGATTGGCGCCCCCGACTTGCTCCCTCGCCGGCGCCACCCGAGGTGAGTGACCGTCTCGCGCCGGCTCCGTGACGGGGTGGAATTTTTGTCGACGCGAACCGGACGACGCGTATGGCGCTCCCCGAGGCAGGACCGACCCGCGCCGGCGTCGACGACCGTGACCGCTCCGGAACACCGGGGGCGCCCCCGTGAGCGCCGGCGGCGACGACGCGGACGCAGAGGCGGATTCCGGGGCGCTGGACGGGTTTCGGCGACTCTTCGCGCTGGAGCGCGACGTGTTCGTGCTGTCGATCGCGATGTTCGCGTTCAGCTTGGGGTTCCAGATGACGAACCGGTACCTCCCGGAGTACATGGTCGCGCTCGGGGCGTCCGGGTTCGTCGTCGGGCTCTTCGGCACGTTCGGCAACGTTATCTCGGCGATCTACCCGTACCCGGGCGGCGCCGTCTCGGACCGTATCGGCTCGCGGTACGCGCTCACCCTCTTCGGGCTGCTGTCGACGCTCGGCTTCCTCGTCTGGCTGGTCGCGCCCGGGGTCGGCCCGATCGCGGTGGGCGGACTCATCGTGGAGCCGTGGGTCTGGATCTTCGTCGGACTGGTCCTCGCGCAGGCGTGGAAGTCGTTCGGGCTCGGCGCGACGTTCGCCGTCGTGAAGCAGGCGACCGTCCCCTCGCGACTGGCCGCCGGGTTCGCCAGCACGGAGACGTTCCGGCGGACGGCGTTCCTCGTCGGACCCGTGCTGGCCGCCGTCCTCATCGGACTCCGCGCGGAGTTCACCGTCAGCTTCCAGTTCGTCCTCGCGGTCGCGGTCGCCTTCGGCGTCCTCGGCACGCTCGTCCAGCACGTCCTCTACGACGCGAGCGGCGACTCCTTCGGCGACTCGTTCGCGGGGCTCGACCGGGTCCGGCGCGACCTGCGGGAGATGCCGGCGCCGCTCCGGCCGCTGCTCGTCGGCGACACGCTCGTCCGGTTCGCGAACGGGATGGTGTACGTGTTCTTCGTCCTCGTCGTCACGCAGTTCTTCCAAGTCGGCCTCGACGCGACCGTCGCGCTGGGCGGGTTCGCGTACGACGTGGACCTCTCGCCGCAGGCGTTCTTCGGCTACCTCCTCGGCGTCGAGATGCTCGTCGCGCTGTTGATCATGGTCCCCGCTTCGCGGCTCGCGGAGCGCATCGGCCTCAAGCCGGTCGTCGCGGTCGGGTTCGCGGTGTACGCCCTCTTCCCGGTCGTACTGATCTACGCGCCGGCCCTCGCGGGGTCGGCGCTGCCACTGTCGGCCGTGATGATCGCCGTCTTCGCGTTCTCGGGGCTGCGGTTCGCGGGCCTGCCGTCGCACAAGGCGCTCATCGTCGGCCCGGCGGAGCAGGGGGCCGGCGGCCGCGTCACCGGGACGTACTACCTCCTCCGGAACACGGTCGTGATCCCGAGCGCGGCGGTCGGGGGGTACCTGTGGGACTTCGTCAGCCCCCAGGTCGCGTTCACCGTCGCGGCCGTCGTCGGGCTCGTTGGCACCGGCTACTTCCTCGCGTTCGGCAAGGAGTTCGAGGCGTACGCGTGAAGCGAGACGCCCCGGATCGGGAACCGGGCGCGGGCGGCCATCGACCCCGGTGCGGGCGACCACAGACCCCGGCGCCGGACCCCGCCCGGTGGCTCGGGTGGCCGGCTCGCGTAGGTTTATTGGAGCGGCGACGCTCGTCGATCCCATGCCGACACCGTACGGCGAGTGGCCGTCGCCGGTCGCCCCGGAGGACGTCGCCGCCGACGTCAGGTCGTTCGCGTCCGTCGAGACCGACGGAGACCACGTCTACTGGATCGAACGCCGCCCGTCCGAGGGCGGTCGCGGCGTCGTCTGTCGCGCCCCGGTCGACGACCGCGGCGCCGATCCGACAGAAGTGACGTCGGAGGAACTCGACGTGCGCACGCTCGTCCACCAGTACGGGGGCGGCGACGTGCTCGTCGCGGACGGGACGGTGCTCGCGGCGAGCATGGACGACCAGCGGCTCTACCGACTGCCCGCGGACGGGAGCGCTGCCGGGGGCGACGCGGAACCGACCCCGGTCACGCCGGAGCCGCCGGAGCCGATGGCCCACCGTTACGCCGACATGCGGCTCGCTCCGGACGGGGAGACGGTCTATGCCGTCCGCGAGCGTCACGTCGGACCGGGCACCGACGAGGAGCCCCGGAACGAGCTGGTCCGCTTCCCGCTGTCACCCGACCCGGCTCCGGAGACCGGCATCTCGGACCCGGTCGTCGTCGCGGACGGGCACGACTTCTACGCGGCGCCGCGGCCGGCCCCGGGCGGGGACCGGATCGCGTACCTGCGGTGGGATCACCCGAACATGCCGTGGGATGGGACCGAACTCGTCGTCGGCGCGGTCAACGAGACGGGCGACATCCGCGACGAGCGCGTCGTCGCGGGCGGCGCCGACGAGTCGGTCGTCTCGCCGAAGTGGTCGCCCGACGGCGTCCTCCACGCGGCGGCCGACCCCACCGGCTGGTGGAACCTCTATCGGTTCCCGGTCGCGTCCGGGACCGAGGAGGGGGAGCGCGGAGCCGGCGTCGCGCTCCCGACGACATCGGACGCGGAGGTCCTCCGCGAGATGCCGGCGGCGTTCGGCGTGCCGATGTGGACCCTCGGCGTGTCGACGTTCGCGTTCCTCGGTGACGGGCGGATCGCCACGCTGGTCACCGAGGGAGGCGACCCGAGCCTGCGCCTGCTCGATCCGGAGACGGGCGACCTCGTCGACCCGGGCCTCCCGTACAGCTCCTTCCGTCCGGCCTCGGTCCGGTCCGACGGCGACCGTGTCGTCTTCGCCGGTCACCGGACGGACGCGCCGAGCGCGGTCGTCGCGTGGCGACCGGGGTCGGCGGGGACCGGAGCAACTCGGCTCCGCGAGTCGACGGAGGACGCGCTCGACGCCGCGTACGTCTCGGAGCCGGAGTCGATCGCCTTCCCGACCGGCGACGCGGTCGGCGCCGACGACGCGACCGCGTACGGCCACTACTACCCGCCCCACAACCCCGACGTCGAAGCGCCGGCCGACGCGGCGCCGCCGCTCCTCGTCAGGGTCCACGGCGGGCCGACGAGTCGGTCCGAGGCGTCGCTGTCGTCGACGGTCCAGTTCTGGACGACCCGCGGCGTCGGGGTGCTCACAGTGAACTACCGGGGGTCGACGGGGTACGGCCGCGCCTTCCGCGAGTCGCTGAAGGGGGAGTGGGGCGTCCGCGACGTCCTCGACTGCGTCAACGCCGCCCGGTACGCCGCCGACGAGGGGTTCGCCGACCCGGACCGGCTGGCGATCTCGGGCGGGAGCGCGGGCGGGTTCGCGGTACTCGCCGCGCTCGCGTTCCACGACACGTTCGACGCGGGCGCGAGCTACTACGGCGTCGCCGACCTCCGCGCGCTGGCGGCGGAGACCCACAAGTTCGAGTCGCGCTACCTCGACGGGCTCGTCGGCCCGCTCCCCGAGGCCGACGACGTCTACGAGGCGCGGTCGCCGGTCGCGCACGCCGAGGGGATCACCGCGCCGCTGCTGCTGTTACAGGGCGGCGAGGACGAGGTGGTCCCGCCCGCGCAGGCCGAGGCGATGATCGACGCCCTCGTCGCGAACGAGACGCCGTACGCGTACGTGGAGTTCCCGGAGGAGCGCCACGGGTTCCGCGACGCCGACAACGTCGCCCGGGCGCACGCCGCCGAACTCGCGTTCTACGGCGCGGCGTTCGACTTCGACCCGGCCGGCAGCGTCGCCGACCTCGACCTCCTCGTCGGCGAACGGCCGGAGTGAGTCGCCGGCGACGCCGGGATCAGTCGGCGGATTCGGACCGCTCCCCGTCGGCCCCTCGCTGGCGCTCGGGCAGCGGTCCGTCGTAGCCGTCCGGGACGTACGGGCAGAGCGGGTCGCTGTCGGTCGGATCGCCCGTGACGGCGTAGGCTCGCGACCGACTCCCGCCGCAGACGTGGCGGAACTCGCAGGCGCCGCACTTCCCCGAGAAGCCGTCCGGGTCGCGGAGCGACTCGAAGAGGTCGGCGTTCCGGTAGACGTCGACGGCCGACCGCTCGCGGACGTTCCCCGCCGACTCGGGCAGGAACCCGGACGGGTACACCTCACCGGTGTGGCCGACGAACGCGAAGCCGCGCCCGGCCGTGATCCCGCCCCGTCGGTCGGCCCCCGCGTCGGCGCTGCCGGCCTCGGCGCGCTGGATCCCGACACGTCGGTAGAACGGGGCCTCAGTGGTCTTGACGCCGAACCGCTCCTCCTCCGACACCTCGTGGAGCCACGCCATCGCCGCCTCGGCGCGCTCGGGGGAGACCGGGTCGAGGACGCGGCCGCGACCCACCGGAACGAGGAAGAAGACGCTCCAGAGGACGGCGCCGAGGTCGCGGACGCGGTCGCGGATCGCGGGGAGGTCCTCGACCGTGTCCGCGCAGACGGTAGTGTTGATTTGGAGCGGGATCCCGGCGTCGCGGGCGGCGCGCGCGGCCGCGACGGTGTCCGCGAAGCTCTCCTCGCCGCGGAACGCGTCGTGGCGCTCGCGGGTCGACCCGTCGAGGCTGAGCGCCATGCGGGCGATCCCCCCGTCGCCGAGGTCGCTGACGCGCTCGGGCGTGAGCGACCGGGTTCCGCTCGGCGTGATCGTCATCCGGAGGCCGAGGTCGTCGCCGTGCGCGACCAGCTCCGTGAGGTCGTCGCGCGCGATCGGGTCGCCCCCGGAGAGGACGACCAGCTGTCCGTCGCCGAACGCGGCGGCGTCCGCCAGCAGTCGCTTCCCCTCAGCGGTCGTCAGCTCGTCGGGGTGTCGCTGCGGCCGCGCGTTAGCCCGGCAGTGGCGGCACGCGAGCCCGCAGGCCTGCGTGACCTCCCAAACGAGGACCAGCGGCCGCCGGTCCGTGTCGAGGTCGTCGAACATCGCTCACGTCCGGCTACGACCCGGACCCGTTTGGGGTCGTTCCCGAACGTGTTCACCGGACGTAACGGCGAGCGACGGCGGGAGGGACGCGTCGGATCGACAACTGCGATGCGGGATTTAAATACACGTGAGCGACCCCGACAATCGATTATAGATGACAGAGTGGTCGGCGCGTGCCTGCGCGCGGCCGCCGCAGGCGGCCGCGAGGAGCACGCGCGAGGGAGTCGGCCGACCGAAGGGAGGGCGACGAGGCTGGGGAGGCGTGAGGCTGCGGCGCTGTGCGGTCGGGTGGGACTCAAAGGGGCAGTCGCCGGCGGCTTCGCCGCCTGCTGCCAGTGGCGCGTCGCGCCACGCTGCCGCGAGGGCGAAGCCTGACGACGCACGCACCGCAGTGAGTGGAGCGAACGAGCGAAGAGCGCAGCGAGCCATGCGAGCCGTCGCGGTCGGGATTTGTGTCATTCGTCGTTGGAATACCGCCATGGTTGTTCGTACTGTACTCGACTGAGCGAGCGATAACCCTGCTCACGAGCCCCGGGGTCTGGATCGCCTGTGCCGCGATTTGGACGGTTATGTCACTCTCACGCGTACTGGCGGATTCGAAGTAACTCAGGTCGCGTCGCCTTCGCCGGACCGCTCCCTCGCGTCGGTCTGATCGCCCTCCCCCGCTCGCTCGTCCGAAACGGTCCACTCGCCCTCGCCCGACCAGATCGCCGTGACGACCGCGGTGGGCGCGTCGGTCCCGACCGCGGCGTAGGGGTACCCGCGGTCGTCGAGCCGCGGGAAGAGGGACTGCGGCGTTCGGTCGTTGTACTGGACCAACACGTCATGACCGCCGAGCGGCTCGGCGCGTTCGAGCGTCTCGCGCAAGGTTGCGGCGGCGCGAGGTCCCGCGCGTCGAGCCCTCCACCGCCGCCGATTCGTCGGGCCTGGAACTCATATCCGGTGGAACGGACCCGATCTCTGGGTCCGTTCCGCCGAACATGTTCCGACGCCGACCGCGGAGCCGAAGCTACTTCCACGCCGGCGTCGAAGCCTCCGGCATGGCACAGGCACGTCTCCGCGTGACGATCCCGGACGGTCCGTGGGTCGGCGACGTCTCGCGTGAGTTCCCCGAGGCGCGGTTCCAGGTGTTGACCGCGACGCCGGACGACGGCGCGGGGTTCGCGCTGGTCCGGATCACCGCGGACGAAACGGACCCGATCCTCGACGCGATCGACGACCACGAGACGATCACCCACTCGTCGGTGATGGCCGCGGACGACGGGATGGTCACCGTTCAGGTCGAGGCGCTCGTCCCCCTGCTACAGACGGTCGCCCGCCGGGCGGGCGTCCCCATCGAGATGCCGGTCGAGATCCGCGACGGCGTCGCGCGCGTCGACGTGACGGGTAATCACGAGCGCGTCGCGGAGTTCGGCGACGCCCTCCGCGACATGGGCGCGGCGTTCGAGGTCGAGTACGTCCAACAGCGGATCAACCCCGGCGGGTCGCTCACGGAGCGCCAGCGCGAGGTCCTCTTCGAGGCGGTCGACCGCGGCTACTACGACGTGCCCCGAGAGACGACGCTCACCGAGGTGGCTGACCATGTCGGCATCGCGAAGTCCACGTGTAGCGAGGTGCTCCAGCGCGTCGAGCGCACGATCGTCCGGGAGTTCGTCGACGACCTCCCGCGCCGCCCCCTCGACTTCGAATCGCCGGAGGAGGACGGTATCGAGCGGATCCAGTAGCGGCGATCGAAAAAGTCCGACCGGTCGCCGTGCCCGGTCTCGCCTCGCGCCAGAGCCGACGGCGACGGACCAACTGCGCCGCGACGGCGGCTTGGACCACGCACCACGCGACGAGCGACGCCGCCAGTGTGACCGTCGAGAGCCCGCTCCCGGCGAGGGCGGCGGTGAACCCGCCGCCGTCGGTCGCCCCGAGCCCGCTCAACACGAACACCCGGAAGGACTCACCGGATTCGACAGCACCAGCGCCGACAGCGCTGCGCCCGGCGGCTCGGTCGCTGCGACGGTTCCGAGCGCGAGCAGGTCGTGGACCAGCACGAACCAGACCCGCACCAGCAGCGCCGCGCCGAGACCGGATTCGGCCTCCGGACGCGAGCGGTCAGCCCCTCAGGCGAGCCACAGCAGGCGCACGTTGCTCGCGGTGAGGTACGTCCCCGTGAGCGTGAGCAGCACCGGCGGGAAGTAGTAGAGGAGCCCGTCGCCCTCGCGCGCGCCCTCGACGCTGATCCAGAGCATCACGAGGTAGACGGCGATCTTCAGGGCGACGAGCCCGGAGAGCCCGAACGACTCCAGGGCGAACCGCACGACCGGGTTCGCCTCCTCGATCGTCGGGACGTACCGGAGGAAGGCGACGGTCGACACGATGTCGCCGACGCCGTACGTCGCCGTCGCCGCGATCCACAGCCAGTAGAACTCGTTGGGGCGCCGGCGGTAGGCGAGGCGACGCCGAGACCGATCGCGGGATCGAACCACGGGCGAAACTGTCGGGCGGCGAACGTGAATGTGCCGATCCGCTGGGGCCGGCGCGCGCTTTGCGGACGGAGACCGACCGGCGTCCGGCCGACTTAATAGGGATCGCGCCGTCTCGGCGGCCGTGACGGGGCCGTCGACCCGCGACGAGAAGCTGGAGCTCGGCGTCGAGCTGCTGGCGCACCTCGAACGCGAGGAGCTCGACCTCGCCGCGGCGGTCGACCGGATCGAGACGATCACGACGAGCCCGGCGCTCACCCGCGACATCCTCGACGCCGCGGAGAAGCGCGGCGTCATCGACCGCGAGGGCGCTCGGCTCCGGGTCAACACCGGCGGCGCCTACGTCGAGTACGAGCGCCAGGTCGTCGCGCGCGAGGGCGACTTCGAGTGTCGGCGCTGCGGCGCCTCGGTCTCGACGGGCCACTTCGTCGAACTTGACGCGGGCGAACTCGGCCCGTTCGGCTCCTCGTGCGTCCGCAAGGTTACGGGCCGAGAGTCGGAGTCGGCGTCGGACGCGGCGTGAGGGCGGCGCCGAGAGCGGCCTCCGGCCGGTCGAGCGTCCACCGCGCTCTCCCGCCGCCCGAGCGTCGACCGAACTCGCCGGAGTATTTACGTCCGCGCCCGAAGCGACGGTAATGACCGCGCCGAACCGGAACGCCCTGTGGGCGAACGCGCTCGTCGACGAGCTCGTCGCCGCGGGCGTCGACGCCGTCGTCGCCTCGCCGGGCAGCCGCTCGACGCCGCTGACCGTCGCCGCCGCGGGCCACGAGGATCTCCGCGTGTTCTCGCAGCTCGACGAGCGCTCCGCCGCGTACTTCGCGCTCGGGCGCGCCCGTCGGACCGGCCGCGTGACGCCGCTGATCTGTACCTCCGGCACCGCCGCCGCCAACTACCACCCGGCTGTGATGGAGGCGAGCGAGGCCCGCGTCCCGCTGCTCGCGCTCACCGCCGACCGGCCGCCCGAACTGCGCGACTCCGGCGCGAACCAGACCGCAGATCAAGAGAAGCTGTACGGCGACGCGGTTCGATTTTATAAAGACCTCCCGGAGCCGGCCGCAAACGACCGGGCCCTCCGGTCGCTGCGCACGACGGTCGCCCGCGCCGTCGCGACGGCCGAAAGGGCCGACCCGGGCCCGGTCCACCTCAACGTCCCGTTTAAGAAGCCGCTGGAGCCGACGCCGGTCCCGGGCGACGTGCCCGACGACCTGCCGGAGGCGGCCGAGCGCGGGCGCGACGGCCCCTACGTCGACGTGACTCACGGGGCCCCCGAACCGGGCGACGACAAACTCCGGGCGCTCGCGACCGCGCTCGGGGAGGCGGACCGCGGCCTGATCGTCGCCGGCCCCGCCGACCCGCCGGGGATCGACCCGGAGTCGGTCACGGCGCTCGCGCACGCCACCGGGTTCCCCGTGCTGGCCGACCCACTTTCCGGACTCCGGTACGGCGGTCACACGCGCGTCGCGCCCGTGATCGGCGCCTACGACGCGTACCTCTCGGCCGACCTCGCGGACGGCGGAAGCGACGCGGGCGACGCCGCCGCGGCGGGCGACGCGTGGGCCGACCCCGACCTCGTCCTTCGGTTGGGTGCCTCGCCGACCTCCAAGCGGCTCCGGAAGTACCTCGCCGCGACCGGCGCCGACCAGTACCAGGTCGACCCCGCCGGCCGCTGGCGCGAGGCCGAGTTCGCCGCGACCGACCTCGTCGTCGCCGAGCCGAGCCGGCTCTGCGCCCGACTCTCGCGGCTCGTCGGCGGCGGGAGCGGAGACCAAGGCTGGCGCGCGCAGTGGGAGGAGGCCGACCGGGTCGCGGAAGCGGTTCACGCCCGCGAGGCCGACGCGCTTGACGGCGAGGGGGGCGGCGAGGAAGACGCGGAGCCCGCTGCCGACGAGGGTGACGCCGGGTTCCACGAAGGGGACGCGCTCCGCGCGGTCGCCGGGGCGCTCCCCGATCCGGCGACGCTGTTCGTCTCCAACTCGATGCCCGTCCGCGACCTTGACCGGTTCGTCGGGCCGACGACCGCGAACGTCACCGCGCTCGGTAACCGCGGCGTCTCCGGCATCGACGGGATCGTCTCCAGCGCGCTCGGCGCGGGGAGCGGGACGACCGACGACCTCACGCTCGTCGTCGGCGACCTCGCCCTCTACCACGACTCGAACGGGCTGCTCGCGGTCGACCGGTGCGACGTCGACGTCACGGTCGTCGCGGTCAACAACGACGGCGGCGGCATCTTCCACAAGCTCCCGATCGAGGAGTTCGAGCCGCCGTTCACCGAGTCGTTCAAGACGCCGCACGGGCTCGACTTCGGGTCGCTTGCGGAGCTCCACGGCCTCGAACACGTCCGGATCGATGCCCGGCCCGACGCGCACGCCGACCGCGGCGACACCCCTGCGGAGCGCGCGGATGTCGTCGGTGAGGACCTCGCCGCCGCCGTCAGCCGGGCCCACGAGGCGACGGGCTCGCACCTGATCGAGGTCGACACGGACGCGGAGGCCAGCCACCGGACGCGCGAGCGCTTGGCGGCCGCGGTCGACGCCGCGGTCCACGGCGGCGAGGCGGACGAGTAGGGTCAGGGGCGCGTCGAGATCGGCCCGTCGCCGCGGCTCTCGCCGAGCGCGACCCCGGCGTACGCGACGACCGCGAACTGGATCCCGACGCCGAGGCTCGCGCCGAGGGCGAAGACGGCGGTGGCGACCGGGCCGCGCTCCGGACCGAGGTACCAGAGGACGGCGGCCGAGCCGAGCAGGAACGCGGCGGTCGCGCTCGCGCCCGTCGCCAGCGCGGTCGACGCCGCGGAGGCGTCCGCGTCGCGCAGTCCCGCGAGGAAAGCGACGCCGAACAGGAGCCCGTACACCAGCAAAAACGCCGTGAACCGGGCGCTCAGGAGGTACGTCGAGAGCGCCTCGGTCGACGGCAGCGAGACCGACGACTCGAGCAGTATCGGCGCGAGGCGCCTGATGCCGCTGACCGCGAGCGCGACGACCGCGGCGACGACGGGGGGGAGGGCTGCCGTGCGCATGCCCGAGAGGCGACGCCGAGTTCACTTATAAAATCCGATTCGAGGGGGTATCGGGCCCGACGAAGCTCATAAGCCTCGGCTTCGCGTACCGCTCGGCGTGCAGGTCGTCGGCTACGAGACGGACGTCGCGCGCGACTCGGCCGAGTCGGGGGCGGACGGCGCTCAGACGGTCGAGACGAGCGGCCCGATCGGCGGCGGACTCTACGTCGCGAGCGGCGGGAGCGTCGAGTACGTGGACGCGAGCCCGGGCACCGAACTCGCGTTCGGGCTCGGCGAGCGCCGCTGCGCGGGAACGGTCCACGATGGCGACCACGTCGCCTGCGACGCCGCGGACGTGCCGTACTGCGACGACCACTCGGGGGTCTGGGTGTGTGCCCGGTGTACCGGGACGTGTCTGAAAGACGAGATGGACTGCCACGAGACGCACGCGATGTACCTCGCGGCGTTCGCGCCGGACGTACTGAAGGTCGGCGTCACCCGCGAGTGGCGGCTCGGGACCCGCCTCCGGGAGCAGGGCGCGGACCGCGCGGCCCACATCCGGACGTTCCCGAACGGCCGGATCGCGCGCGAGGTCGAGGCGGAACTGGCCGCCGGGGACAACCTCGTCGACCGCGTCCGCGTCCCGACGAAGCTCGACGGGTTCGGGCGCGCGGTCGACGAGGCGGCGTGGGAGGCGCTCCTCGACCGGTTCGATCCGATCGCGCGGTTCGACTTCGACTACGGGCTCGGCCTCGACGACCGGCCCGTCGCCGAGACGATGGCGGCGGGGACCGTCCGCGGCTGGAAGGGGCGGGTGATCGTACTCGACCGCGGCGGCTCCACGTACGCCGTCGACGCGCGCGACCTCGTCGGCTACGAGCTGACCGACGCCGTCCCGGAGCGCGAACTCCAGTCCAGCCTCGGGGCGTTCGGCGGATGACGGGCGGCGCTCTCGCGGTCCTCTTCGGCGACCCGTTCGCGGTGATGAACACGGTCGGGCTCGTCGCGTTCGCGCTGGTCGGCGCGAGCAAGGCGGTCCGCGAGGAGTTCGACCTCTTCGGCGTCGCCGTCGTCGGGCTGGCGATGGCGTTCGCCGGCGGCGTCACCCGCGACCTCCTCGTCGCGCGCGTCCCCCTCGCGCTGCGCTCGCCGACGGAGATACTCCTAGGGCTGATCGGCGTCGCCCTCGCCGTCGGGCTGAGCGCGTGGCTCGCCTCGCCCGACGAGCACCCGGTGACGGTCGTCGCGGACGCGGTCGGGCTCGCCGCGTTCGCCACCGCCGGCGCCATCGTCGCGACGGACGCCGGGGTGTCCGCGTTCGGCGTCGTCGCCGTCGCGACGATAAACGCCGTCGGCGGCGGCGCGCTCGCCGACATCCTCCTCGACCGCTCGCCGTTCATCCTCTTCGAAGACTTCTACGCGAGCTGCGCCGTGTTGGGCGGCGCGACGTACTGGGCCGTCGGCACGCTCGGCGGGCCCGCGGGACTGGCCGCTGCGGCGTGCGCGGCGGTGACGGTCGGCCTCCGACTCGTCGCCGTCGCCCGCGGCTGGCGGCTCCCGACAGCGAAGCGGTTCGGCGATCGCTTCGCCGACTGATCGATTCGGGGGGCGGGCCGCACAACGGGCCGAGCCCGAAGCGATCCGCCCCCTCAGCGTCCGAGCCCGTCGACCGAGACGACGCGGCGGACGCCGAGGTACGCCGCCGCGGCGATGGCGGCGTACGCAACCACGAGGACGCCCGTCGTCGCGCCCGCGCTGTCGATCGCCAATCTGGCGACCGCGTTCGCGGGGCCGCCCGCCATCGCCGTCGCGCCGCCGAACAGCACGAGGACCGCGACCGAGTAGAGCAGCTGCGCCGCCCGCCGGTCGGGCGCGACCGCCGCGATGCCCACCGCGACGGCGACGACCAGCGTCGTCAGCGCGGTCATCAGCGCCAAGATCGGGCCGACGTTCGCGACCGCGGTGCCGTTCGCCTCCAACAGCAGGAGCCACAGCAGCGCCTGCGCGGGGGCGATCCCGATCGCCGCGGCCGCCTTCCCGTCGACGATCTCGGCGAGCGTCACGGGCGCGACCCGGAGCAGCTCCATGGTCCCTTGATCCAACTCCTCGGTGATCGAGTCGACGACGAGCGAGCCCGAGATGAACACCGGGAGGAAGACTAAGAGCGGGATCAACACGGTGTAAGTGAATGTGAAGTACGGGCTAGTGTCGCTCCGGTCGGGCAGGGGCAGCGGCGACTCCTCTAGGTACGAGGCGCGGCGCTCACGCTCGTTCAGCTCGTAGGTTCGCAGCAGCTCGCGCAGCTGTACCACGATCACGGTCGTCTCAACGGTGGCGTCCGGGGCGGTGACGGCGGCGGACACCCGTCCCGACTCCGTGCGAGTCGCGACCACCGCGTCGGCCGCGTTCCGCTCGAAGGCGCTTCGCGCGGCGTCAGCGTCGTCGTAGGGCGTGACCGAGGCGCCGGGGACCTCGCTCGCGGCGCGCTCTAGGTCGTCGACCGCGTCGCCCGCGGCCGCGACTTCGATCTGCGCGCCGTCGAGCGCGCCCGGGTCGTACATCGAGACGAGCCCGACGACGAGGAACGACGAGAACGCGGCGATGAACAGCTGGATCCCGATCGCCAACAGGATCGTCTTCTCGGCGCGGAGCCCCGCGAGCTCCTGGCCGGCGATCGTCAGGCGGCTATCCAAGGCTCACCACCCCGACGTTGTACGCGGCGTGCCCCAGCGTGGCCAGCGTCAGCGCCAGGGCGTAGGCGGTCCGGCCCCTCCTCGCGCCGAGGCTGGCCGCACTCGTCGCGGTCACGTGGAGGACGAGCGGGGCGAAGAACAGCGCCACGAGCGCGAGCGGCGGCAGCCCGGAGAGCCCGGCCACGTCGGCGAACGCGGCGCGGCCGAGGAAGAGCTCG
Organism: Halorubrum sp. CGM4_25_10-8A; assembly: GCF_005435025.1. Taxonomy (NCBI): domain Archaea; kingdom Methanobacteriati; phylum Methanobacteriota; class Halobacteria; order Halobacteriales; family Haloferacaceae; genus Halorubrum; species Halorubrum sp. CGM4_25_10-8A. Next base: position 42,028 of record NZ_SGTX01000007.1, read on the forward strand.
GTGAGCCCGACCGCTTGGACGACCGCCGTGGCCTTCTCCGCGAGGAAGAAGCCGGTCCCGGACGCGACGCCGACCGCGAGCGCGACGCGGTCGCTCCGCTCGAAGACGCCGCGCTCGAACCCGGCGTACAGGGCGACGCTCTTCGCGACCTCCTCGATGAACGCGATCGTCACGAGCAACACCGGGATCGACACGGTGACCGGCAGCGCGAACAGCACCGCGACGGCCAGAAGCTCCGCGACGAACACGAAGGGAATCGTACAGGCGGTGAGGAACGCGACCGAACCGAGCGCGCGGAGCCGCTCGCGGTCGAAGAGCGCGCCCCCGACGCCGCCGGGTCCGCCGCCGGTCCGCACCGCCGAGAGCCGGACCGCGAGCGCGTCGAGGAACTTCCGCGTCACGGGCTTCTGGGAGAACATGTCCTCCTCGCGGTAGACGCCGAGCCCGAGGCCGAAAAGCAGAGTCGCCCCGACCGCCATCGGCGCGGTCGAAAAGAGAACTTGGCCCGCCGACACCGCCTCGCCCTGAAGGTCGAAGACAACGAGGGTCAGTGGCGAGACGAGCGCGACGGGCGTCACGTTCGTGAAGATGGCCGGGACGAACGCGTAGGTCGTCAGGAGGACGCTCACGCCAACCGTGACGAAGGTGAGTTCCTTGAACGACCGCGCGAACATCGCGCCGACGAAGGTGGCCCCGAGGAACGTCGCCGCGACGGGCGCCACCGCCACCACGGAGAGCGGTCCGCCGCCGATCACGAGCGCGATGAGGGTCGTGACGACCGCGGCGGCCGCCGCGTACGGAAGCGTCTTGCCCGCGACGATCTCCGCCGGCGCGAGCGGCGTGACGAGCAGTGGTTCTCCGCGACGGTTCGTCCGCTCGTCGAGGATAGAGGAGCCGTACGCCTGTATCAGGAAGTTCATCGGTACGAGGAAGGCGAACGCCAAGAGCAGCGAGGTGAACGGGAACGGCGGCGTGATCGAGGCGGGCGAACCGGTCGTGTCCGCGCCGAACGCCCCGCCGCCGATCGACGGGATCGCGAAGCCGCCCTCCCCGTCCGATCCCGTCTCGCCGCCATCAGAGCCCGGGTCGGCGGTTCCGCCCGCTCCCGAGTCGGGAGCGGACCCGCCGCCGGACTCCCCGTCGGTCGACGCGTCTCCGGAGGAACCGTCGCCCGAGTCGGCCCCACCGGAGTCGCCGGCGGAGTCCGCGTCCGACCCGGAACCGCTCGTCTCCGTGCCGTCGCCCTCCGTTCCGCCGTCGGCCGCGGTGCCGCCGTCGTCCCCGTCGCTCGCGCTGCCGCCGCCCGGATCGCCCGTCCGACTGCCGTCGCTCCCGCCGAGCGTCGCGCCGTCGTCGAACCCGGTCGTCCTGCCGACGTACCGGAGCGTAACGGTGACCGGGAACGCCGCGGTCCGGTTCGGCTCGGCGCGCAGCAGCCGCTCGTTGTGCGCCTCGACCGCCTCGCGAACCGACGCGGCGGCCGCCTCGCCCTTCCGCGTGTCGGTCGCGCGGACGACGACCGAGTCGACGTCCGCCGGATCGATCGCCCCGTCGTCGACGGAACCGGGCCGCACCACGGTCACCACCACCGCGTCGGCGGAGTCGCCGAGCGACGCGGTCTCGGCCGGGACCGGTCGCAGCGACGCTTCCTCCTCGATCGCCTCCGCGTACGGCGAGCCGGCGTCGACGCCGACCCGGTACACGTCTTGGTCGACGTCGAGGCCGGCGACGCCGGTGGCCACGCCGACCCCGACGACGCCGCCGGCGACGAGAAGCAGGGCGACGCCCGCGGCGAGCGTCCGGCGGTCGACGCCGCCGGACGCCCGCGCCGACTCCCACTTGGCGACGCGAAGCACTCGGCGGCCGGCGACGGCGAGCCGTCGACCGAGGCGACGCAGCCGGTCGGTCACTCGGTGGCCTCCGTCGCGGTCGCCGCCGTCTCCCGCTCTGTTCCGTCGGTCGATCGGTCGTTTTCCGGCCCGTCAGGCTCTTGCCCGTCGACCTCGCCGTCGTCGAGCCCGTCGCCGGTGTAGCGGCCGGGCATCGGCCGGCCGACGATGTCGAGGAACACGTCCTCCAAGCTCGGCTCGCGGCTCCGGATGTCGACGACCTCGCCGCCGGCGTCGGCGGCGGCCTCGCGGACGGCCGCGACCGCGTCCATGCTCGGGACCGCCGTGCGGTACCGGTCGCCGACCTCCTCGGGCGTCGCGTCGAGGTCGTCGAGGGGCGGCGTCGCGGTCGGCTCGACGTCAGTGAACACGCGGTAGGTCGTCTCGCCGTGTCGCTCGCGGATCCCGTCGACGCTCCCGCGGGCGACGATCCGCCCCTCGTTCATCACCACGACGCGGTCGCAGACCGACTCGACGTGGTAGAGGTTGTGCGCGGAGAAGACGACGGTCTTCCCCGTCTCGCGGAGTTCGCGGGTGAACGCCAGCACGGAGTTGGTCGTCACCGGGTCGAGCCCGGACGCGGGCTCGTCGTACACCAGCACGTCCGGGTCGTTGACCAGCGAGCGCGCGATTGCGACCTTGCGTTTCATTCCCTTCGAGACGTCGCCGAGGCGACGCTCCCGGTGGTCGAGTTCCAGCCGGTCGAGCGCGGCCTCGATCCGCTCGTCGGCGACCTCTCGGGGCACGTCGTAGAGGTCGGCGAAGAAGCGGAGGTACGACCGCGCGGTCATCTCCTCGTACAGCGGCGAATCCTCGGGCAGGAACCCGAGGTGGCGACGCATCTCGGGGTCCGAGGCGTCGAACCCGGCGACGGTCACCTCGCCGTCGGTCGGTTCGACGAGACCGGCGATCACCTTCAGCGTCGTCGTCTTGCCGGCCCCGTTCGGGCCGACGATCCCGAACACCTCGCCGTCGTCGACGGAGAAGTCGCTGTCGACGACGGCCGCGAAGTCACCGTAGGTCTTCCGCAGCCCCGACACCTCGATCATGCCTGCGCCTCCGCCGGCGCGTGGGTTAAAGCCACGCCCGCGGTTATCGGCCCCGAGAACGCGGCGACGGCGAGGACACCGGAGGGCGAGCGAGCGCGACGAACGACGGTCGGCCGAGCCCCCGACTCCGTTCGGTAGCCGATCGCTCCGTCCGGTAGTCCGTCACTCCGTGTAAGGTTTCTCGACGTTCCCGTCGCCGCTGATGTACGCGTTCATCCGACGGGTGATCCCGTCGAACAGCGTACTGAGCGGCGAGAGGACGCGCTCGACGAGTCGGATCGGCGACGAAGGCCGGGGCGGGCCGGCCCGACGAGAGAAAACGGTCGACTCGCGCTACTCTTCTTCCTCTTCCTCGACCGGTCCTCGCCCTCGTTCCCAGACCGCGTCCGCGGAGGTGTCGTTCGGTGCTGTGTGCGAGACGTCTTTCATGGTGTCGCGATCGCTTGCCATATTGACTCCCAATACCCCGGACCTCTGTATTAACCCTTCGTGGAAAGAGATAATGAGTCCTCATACCATATAAGGTATTAATATGGCTCTGTGCCACGATAGCGCAAAAAGTGGACGAATTGCGTATTGCCTCTGTTTTATGCCCCAGGTATCGGATGTGCGTTCGGATCTGAGCGGAGGATCACAGCGATGAGGGACGCCGCCGCCGGAGGACGCGACGTGTTGGGAGATTCCGATCGCGACAGCGAAACCGCGGTGGTCCGAGAGGGGACGACGCTCGCGGTCGGCCGCGACATCGACGCCCCGCCTGAGCGGACCGCGACGGCGCTCCGCGACACGCGACGGTGGCCCGACTGGAGCCCGTCCGTGGGGGGCGTGGAGAGCACCGATCGGTACGTCGAGAGCGGGACGACCGGACGGGTCCGGGTCGCGGACGCTTGGGTTCCGTTCCGGGTGACGGCCGCGACGCGCCTCCGCTGGGACTGGCGGGTCGCCGGGGTTCCGGCCACGGGCCACCGGGTCGACCGCTATCCGGAGGATCCGGGTCGGTGTCGAGCGGTGATCGAAGTCCCGCTCGTCGCGGCCCCGTACGTCCCCGTCTGCCGACGCGCGCTCGACAAGTTCGCGGCGCTCGTCGAGGGAGGGTGATCCGGGCGGCGCCCGTGCCTCAGTTCTCGTAACCCGCTTCGAAGGGGTCGATGACCTCGCCGCCGGGCTCGTCCTCGTCGCGGGTGACTCCCGGCCCTCGCGTCGCGAGTTCGAAGACGAGCCCGTCGGGGTCGGTGAAGTAGACGCTCTTGAAGTAGGTCCGGTCTTTCACCTCGGAGACGCGGACATCGTGGGCCTCGAGGTGTTCCCTCCACTCGCGGAGCGTCGCCTCGTCCTCGACGCCGAACGCGAAGTGGTGGCTTGCGCCCGGGCCGGGCGTCCCCTGCGAGTTCGGGTACTCGAAGTAGGTGACGTTGGTGCCCGGCTCGCCCTCCGGAGTCGACGAGAAGTAGTAGTGCGGCGTCCCGGGGTCGTCGTAGTTCTGCGTCCGCTTGACCGTGTGCCAGCCGAGCACGTCCTCGTAGAACGCCGCGGTCTCCTCGATGTCGGTACAGATGTTCGTGACGTGGTGGAGTCCCGTCGTCGGCGGCGCGTCGGTCATGGTCCGCGTGATCGGTCGTCGGGAGAGTAGTTAGTCGTACTGGGGGTTCGAAACGCGGATACGCCAGTCGCCGGACGATTCGGTTGGGGGTCGGCTCGGTCAGTCGGTTCGAACGGCGCTCAGAACAGCCCGACGCCGACCGCGTACGGCCACGCGGCCCCGCCGACGGCGAGCAACGCCAGCGCGGCGCCGGCGCCGTAGACGTTCTTCAGGAAGCTCGTCATCTCGTTCTGCCGCTCTTCGGGGTCGTCCACCGACCAGAAGTCGTGCATCGTCACGGCGGAGACGAGGAGGAAGAACGCGAGCGAGCCCCCGGCGAGGACCGGGAACGCGCCCGCGGCGACGGCGAGTCCGCCGAGGACGAGGACGGCGCCCGAGGCGATCACCGAGAACTGCGGCGCGGGGAGGCCCTTGAACTCGGCGTAGCCGGCCATCGTCTCGAGGTCCATGAAGTGGTTGAGCCCCATGAACGCGAGCGTCGCGCCGAACAGGATCCGGCCGAGCAGGAAGAGTTCGCCCGCGAGGGGTGTGTCGAACTGGAGCGGTAACGTCGCGGTTTCAGCTAACATCGTGTAACCTGCTATACGGACGTAACCTATTTATCGCTTCCCGGACAATAGAGTTAGTAGGTAACACCGATGTCATCACAGGACCTTTCCGCGGCGGAGTCGGCGGAGACGGCGGATTCGGGGGCTGAAGCGGCTGGCGAGGCGACGGCGCCCGAGACCCCATGCCCCGTCATCGACTCCATCGAACAGATCGGCTCGCAGTGGCGGCTCGTCGTCCTCCACGAGCTGTTGAACGGCGAGGCGCGGTTCAACGAGCTCAAGCGCGAGACCGACGCGAACGCCCGGACGCTCTCGCGCGTGCTCGACGACCTCCAAGAGACGGGCTTCGTCGACCGCCGGTTAGAGGAGGACGCGCCGGTGGCGACGTACTACAGCCTGACCGCGAAAGGCGAGTCGCTCGCCCCCGTCTTCGAGGAGATCGACGAGTGGGCCCAGGAGTGGCTCGCCGAGTGCGACGCGTAAGCGTGCGTTAGCAGGAGTGGATTTCGTTTATAAACAGACATCCGTTCCCAGGCTGTTTGTTTATAAACTACCAACAGCGAATCGTCGATGAAGGCCTCCAAAGCCCCAGCCGCGAGGGCGGCGCAGGCGACGCAAGCACCGCAGGGAGCGAGCAGCGCGAGCGACCGAGGAGCGCAGCGAGCGTGCGCCGCCCTCGCGACTGCCCCTTTGAGTCCCGCCCCGTACAGCACCGCAGCCTCACACCTCCCCAGCCTCGTCGGCCGGCCTCCGCTTCGCTCCGGCCCGCCGACTCCCTCGCGCGTGCTCCTCGCGTCCGTTGGACGCTCGGAGGCACGCGCCACCGCCTCACAAATCGATGAGCGGCGCTGGCAGGCACATCGGTCTGTAAATCGTGCCGCCGCGTCGCGCAGCCGCTGCGTCGCTCTCACACGTACTTTCGCGCGAACGCGTACAGGTCCGGGATGATGTACGCTACCCCGCCCACCGCGAGAGCGATCACGAGCGGGACCCCCCATGGGGTGTACCCGTCGAGTCGTATCGACCACCTGAGCAGCCCGGCGGCCTCCACGAGCGGCGGCACGAGGTACACGCTCGCACCGACCGCCGCGGCCGCCGGCGCGTGGACCGCCGAGACCCGGTAGCCGTAGGCGCTGCCGGCGATGAGGGCGAGGCCGAGAGCGATCACGAAGGCGGCGTAGATGAGCGCGCCGAACCCGCCGAGCGGACCCGGTCCGTAGAGCGTGAACTCGTAGACGCGCTCGTCCGCGAACACGTAGTACAGGCCTCCCTCCTCGGGAGCCTCCTCGATGTCGATCCCGGTGTCTCCCGGAGCGACGTCCAATCCCGAGGGAACCGGTTTCGAGATCGAGACGCTGCCGTCGTCGGAGTCCGCCGCCACCGTGAAGAAGCGCTGTCCCCGTTCGGAGAGGTCCTCGTATTCGAAGGCGAACCCCTCGCAGTCGGCGAACGCGACGCTGACGTCTCCGGAGTCGGCGTCGTCCGTCGGGAAGAAACACGCCAGTTCGCCGCCGTCCCTGACGAAGTTCCAAGCCCCCGACCGGAACTCGGACGGGAGGTCGTCGACAGCGACCTCGTCGCGATCGCCGGCAGCCTTGACGGAGGCTTCACCGCGATCAGAGCCGGCGTCGACGACGTCCCGCGCCGCCCCGGAGAGGTCCGCGTAGCGGTGGACTTCGCTGTCCGTTCGATCCACCGAGTACGTAACCGGGGCCGGGTCCGTCGCGCCCGCGACAGCGCCGGTGACGACCCCGACTCCGACGACGAACAGGCAGAGGGCCGCGAGGAGTTCGGGTGACGGGCGATTCATCACCTGTTCCGATCCTCCGACGGCGTATGTGTTTTGTGTGACCTCGATTCGGCGACGGCGCTCCCGGCGCGGGCGAAAGGTGCTTGCCCGCCGAAACGCACACCATACTCCGGCGCGTACGTGACGCCGTGTACGCCGGACTGAAGAACACTCCCTGTTGCCTGTGCGGCCGGGACGACACCCACACCCGGATCGCCGTGCCGCCGCGGGCGCTCCGGCTCATGGAGAACGGCGAGCCGATCGCGTGGCGCGACGTGGTCGGGACCGTGACGCTCCGCTTCTGCGCCGACGACTGGGACCTCGTGAGCGACCTCGCCGTCGAGATGGACGCGCACCCGCTCTCGCGGTGTAACGCGGCGCACGTCTCCCTCGACCTCCGCGAGGACCACGAGGCGCTGCTGTCGGCGACGAAGGCCGAGACGGACCAGACGGAACTGGAGACGCGACTGGCATCCGAGGCCGAGGCGACGCTCGACGCGGTCGACGATCCCTACACAGAGGAGCGCGACGTGGTCGAGGCGATCGTGGTGTTGCGCGCGTTAGAGGAGCTCGGCGTCCGGGAGCCCCCCGGCGACGCCGCCGCGCTGGCGCGCGACGACTGAGACGGTCGGGCGGCGCCGACGCCCGCTCACCGCCTGACCTCGAACCCGTCTTCCCCCTCCGGCGCGCCGTACTCGGCGTCCACGTCGTCGACCTCGGCGGCCCGGCTCCCGGTCTCACACCACGCCACCATGTCGCGAACGGCTCCCTCCGGACCCTCGAAGACGGCCTCGACCCGGCCGTCGTCGAGGTTCCGCACCCAGCCGTCGACGCCCTTCTCGCGGGCGGCGTCGCGGGTGCTCGCCCGGTAGTAGACGCCTTGGACGCGGCCCGAGACGAACACGTGCGCTCGAACGCGGTCGGTCATCGGTCGGTGGTGCGGCGCGCTGCCTGTTAAACGACCCGCCCGCGACCGACCGGCCGCCGACCGACCCGCGCCCGCAACCGACGCCTACTAACTCCCGCGCGCCGACGTGGGCGACATGGACCTGTTCGGAACCGCCGGGATCCGCGGCGGCGTCGAGGACCGCGTCACCCCGTCGCTCGCGCTCGCCGTCGGGCGGGCCGTGGGCGCCGAGATCCGATCGCGTACCGACGATTCGACCGCCGCGTCGACGCCCGAGCCGACGGTCGTCCTCGCCCGCGACGGGCGGGTGACCGGCCCGGCGCTCGCGGCCGCGATGGAGGCCGGTCTCTCCGCCGGCGGCGTCGCCGTCCGCCGCGCCGGGCAGCTCCCGACCCCGGCGCTCGCGTACGCCTCGCGGGGGCGCTACGGCGTGATGCTCACCGCGTCCCACAATCCGCCGACGGACAACGGGATCAAGCTGTTCCGCGACGGGACGGAGTTCGACCGCGACGCTGAGCGCGCCGTCGAGTCGCGGGTCGCCGACGAGGAGCCGGTCGCTCCGTGGGACGAGTGGACCGAGCCGACTCGAACCGACCCGCTCGGCGACTACCTCGCCGCCGTCCGCGAGTACGCTGCGGGGTTCGGCGCGCCCCTCGACGGGCTCCGGGTCGCGGTCGACTGCGGAAACGGGATGAGCGCGCCCGCGACGCCGACCGTCCTCCGCGAACTCGGCGCCGACGTGGTCACGCTCAACGGGAACGTCGACGGGCACTTCCCCGGCCGCGGGAGCAAGCCGACCCCGGAGACGCTCGCCGACCTGCGCGCGTTCGTCGCCGACGCCAACGAGGGCGTCGAGGACCCCGGACGGCCGGCCGACGACGGGAGGGGAGCGGGAGGCGACGGCGACGCGGACGAGACCGAGGGGTTCGCCTTCGGTATCGGTCACGACGGCGACGCCGACCGGATCGTGATCGTCGACGCGGACGGCGAGGTCGTCCACGAGGACACGGTGCTCGCGGTGCTCGCGGAGCGGTACACCCGCGCGAGCGACGCCGCTGACCCCGTCGTCGTGACGACGCCGAACGCCTCCGGTCGGATCGACGAACGCGTCCGCGACGCCGGCGGGCGCGTCGAGCGCGTCCGGCTCGGCGCGCTCCACGAGGGGATCGCCGCGGTCCGGGAGGACGCCAGCGCGGCCGGCGCCCTCGGCGAGGCCGGCACGGTCGGCGAGGCGGGCGCCGCGGGAGAGGTGGGCGCTGACACGCGCGTCGTCTTCGCGGCCGAACCGTGGAAGCACATCCACGTCGCGTTCGGCGGCTGGATCGACGGCGTGACCTCCGCGGCGGTGCTCGCGCGCCTCGTCGCCGACGAGGGGCTCGACGCGCTCCGCGGCCCGGTGACCGAGCGCCCGTACCGAAAGGTGAGCGTGGCCTGTCCCGACGACGCGAAGGAGCCGGCGATGGACCGGTTGGCGACGGCGTTGCCGGACGCATTCCCCGACGCCGCGGTGGACACCGACCACGGCGTCCGCCTGGAGTTCGACGACGCCTCGTGGACGCTGGTTCGGCCCTCCGGCACCGAGCCGTACGTCCGCGTGTACGCCGAGAGCGACGATGTCGACGCCCTCGTCGCCGAGGTCGAAGCCGTGGTCGAGGACGCGGTCGCGGACGCGTAGGGCCGGCCGGTCCGACCGCCGACGCCCCGTCGCGGACGCGTAGGGCCGGCCGGTCCGACCGCCGACGCCCCGTCGCGGACGCGTCGGCGACCCCGCGTCACCCCGTTCGGAACCGTGAGAGATTCGGGTTCGTGGATCAGACGGCGGCGATCGGGCGACTGATACCCCGGAATCGGGCCGCTTCTCTCCACGAACGTGCCACCTCGACACCGCGAGAACGACGAATTTATGCCGCGTTCCGACGGGGGTACGAGTGAGATGGCATCCGACTTCGATCGGCGGCGGTTCATCAAGGCGGCAAGCGCAGCGGGCCTCGTCGGCCTCGCCGGGTGTAGCGGCGGCCCGAGCGGTGACGGGGGCGACGGGGGCGACGGCGACGTGCCGGCGCGGATCGGCATCGTCTATTCCGACGGCGGACTGGGGGACAACTCGTTCAACGACGCGGCCCAGCAGGGGATCTTCCAGGCGGAAGAGGAGTTCGGCATCGCGTACGACGAGTCGGAGCCCGACGGCGCCGGCGAGTTCGAGCAGTTCCAGCAGCAGTACGCCGGCTCGACCGACCCGGCCTACGACCTGGTCTGTACGATCGGGTTCAATCAGGGCGACTCGCTCTCGCAGACCGCGCCCGAGTACCCCGACCAGGACTTCATGATCGTCGACACCGTCGTCGACGAACCGAACGTCGCGAACTACCTGTTCCGCGAGCACGAGGGCTCGTTCCTGATGGGCGTGCTCGCCGGCCGCCTGACCGAGACCGAGTTCTCGGCCGGCGCCGGCGAGACGGACCCGGACTCGACGACCGTCGGGTTCGTCGGCGGCGTCGACAGCCCCGTCATCCGCCGGTTCCAGGCCGGGTTCGAGGCCGGCGTCGACTACGCGACCGACGACGTCGACGTCACCACGAGCTACGTCGGCAGCTACGCCGACCCCACCGGCGGGCAGGAGGCGGCGCTGTCGATGTACCAGAGCGGCGCGGACGTCGTCTACCACGCCTCGGGCGCGACGGGCGTCGGCGTGTTCCAAGCCGCACAGGAGGAGGGGCGGTTCGCCTTCGGCGTCGACCAGGACCAGTCGGTCTCCAACGAGTCGTTCTCGGACGTCATCCTGGCGTCGATGGTGAAACGCGTCGACACCGCGGTGTACGAGTCGATCTCGAACGTCATCGACGACAATCACCAGGGCGGGTCGACCACCGCGCTCGGCTTGGAGTCCAACGGCGTCGAGTGCGTCTACGGGCAGGAGATCGGCGACCAGGTCCCAGACGAGATCGCGACCGCCGTGGCCGACGCGCGCGACGAGATCATCGCCGGGAACATCGAGGTCCCGGAGACGACGAGCAACTGAACGCGGCGCCGCCGACTCGAAGCCGAACCCCGCTGGCGGAATTTTTTTGCTCCGGTCGGGCGACGGAGTGTCCCTCGTTCCGGTCGGACGACGAACAGGACCGGGCGCAGTAGCTCGGAATCCGGGCGCTTTTAGGCTCCGGCGCGGAGTTACGGGTGAATGAACCCGGCGGTCCACTTGGACGGTATCACGAAGCGATTCCCCGGGGTCGTCGCGAACGACGACGTCGATCTCGCGGTGGAGCGCGGGAGCGTCCACGCCCTCCTCGGCGAGAACGGGGCCGGCAAGACCACGCTGATGAACGTCCTGTACGGTCTCTACCGGCCGACCGAGGGGACCGTCCGGCTCGACGGCGAGCCGCGGTCGTTCGACTCGCCGCGGGACGCGATCGACGCGGGCGTCGGCATGATCCACCAACACTTCATGCTCGTCGACCCGATGACGGTGTGGGAGAACGTCGTCTTAGGCAACGAGCCGACGACTTGGGGCGGACTCCGCGTCGACAGGGAGGCGGCGCGGGAGGCCGTCGTCGAACTGAGCGAGCGGTACGGCTTCGACGTGGACCCGGACGCGACGATCGCGGACATCTCGGTCGGAGAGCAGCAGCGCGTCGAGATCCTGAAGGCGCTGTACCGCGGCGCCGAGGTGCTCATCATGGACGAGCCGACCGCGGTGCTGACGCCGCAGGAGGTCGAGGAGCTGTACGGCGTCTTCGAAGAGCTCACCGAACAGGGGAAGACGATCATCTTCATCTCGCACAAGCTCGGCGAGGCGCTGTCGGCGGCCGACGACATCACCGTCCTCCGCGACGGGGTCAACGTGGGCACCGTCGCCGCGGCCGACGTGACGCGCGAGGAGCTCGCGGAGATGATGGTCGGCCGGGAGGTGCTGATGGACCCCGCCACGTCGCCCCGAGAGACGGGCGAGCGCGTGCTGGAGGTGACCGACCTGTGCGTCGAGGACGATCGGGGCGTCGAGGCGGTCTCGGACCTGTCCTTCGAGCTCCGGGGCGGGGAGATCCTGGGGATCGCGGGCGTCGACGGCAACGGACAGTCACAGCTCGCCGAGGCGATCACGGGTCTGCGCGAGACGGCGTCCGGGGAGATCCGCTACCGCGGCGAGTCGATGGTCGGGCAGACCCGCCGCGACCGGATCGACCGCGGGATGGCGTTCATCCCCGAAGACCGACAGGAGCGCGGCCTGGTGATGTCATACGACCTCACCGAAAACGGGGTCCTGGGGAGCCAACACGACCCGCCGTTCGCGCGCGGCGGACGGCTCGACTGGGGCGCGGCGCAGGACCACGCCGAGTCCGTCATCGAGCAGTACGACGTCCGGCCGCCGGACGCCGACGCGGAGGCCGAGTCGCTGTCGGGAGGGAACCAGCAGAAGTTCATCGTCGGGCGGGAGTTCGAGCGCGACCCTGAGCTGGTCGTCGCCGCCCACCCCACCCGCGGCGTCGACATCGGCTCCACGGAGTTCCTCCACGACCGGCTGCTCGAACTGCGCGCCGAGGGGAAGGCGGTCCTGCTCGTCTCCTCGAAGCTCGACGAGGTACAGGGGCTCTCCGACCGGCTCGCGGTGATTCACGAAGGAGAGTTCACCGGAGTCGTCGACCCCGCGAGCGTGACCGAAGAGGAGATCGGGCTGCTGATGGCGGGCGAGTCGCTCGACGACGACTCGGTCGAACGGGCGGCGATCCACGACGCCGGCGGCGCGCCGGACGAGGTCGACGGCGGGGCGGCCGACGACGAGGGGGTGGACGCGTGAGCGATTCGGCGCCCGACGGGGACCGTACGGAGTCCCTCCTCGCCCGCGTGGTCGCCCCGTTCGTCGACCGGAGCGTCGCCGAGCGGCTCGTCATCAGCGTCGCCGCGATCCTCCTCTCGATCGTCGTCGGCTTCGCGCTCGTGCTCGTCTCCGGCCGGATCGCGCAGTGTTCGACCGCGGCGTGGACGATGCCGCTCACCGGGATCGGCTTCTGTTACGACCCGATCGAGGTGTACGTCGTGCTGTTCAACGGCGCGCTCGGGTACCCGTTCGCCGTCGGCGACCCCGGGCTGTTCAACCCCGCGTGGACGCCGTTCAACCTCTCGTTCGGTCTGACGCTCTCGGAGACGACGCTCCTGATCTTCACCGGGCTCTCCGTCGCCGTCGCCTTCCGCGCCGGCCTGTTCAACATCGGCACGCAGGGGCAGCTCGTCGTCGGGGCGCTCTCGACCGCCCTCTCGGTCCTCGCGCTCGCGCCCCTGCTCCCGGCCGGCCCGGTCGCCGGTGCCGTGCTGATCGTCGTCGGGACCGCGGCGGGCGCGGTCGGCGGCGGACTCTGGGGCGCGATACCCGGCGCGCTCAAGGCGTACGCCGACGCCAACGAGGTGATCACGACGATCATGCTCAACTTCGTCGCCGCGAACGTCGCGTACGTGCTCGTGTTGGAGGTGTTCCGCGCCGAGGGCTCCTCGGTGGTCGCCACCCGCTACGTCCCAGAATACGCGCAGTTCCCGTCGGTGCTATTCCCCCCGTCCACCGACTTCGCGCTGCTCGCGCTGGCAGGGGGCATCGCCTTCATCGGCGCGCTCTACTACTTCGTCGAGCACACGTCGCTCGGGTACGACCTCCGGACGAGTGGCGTCCAGGCGGCCGCGGCCGAGTACGGCGGTGTGAACGCGAAGCTCACGACCGTGCGGGCGATGACGTTGTCCGGCGCGCTCGGCGGTATCGGCGGCGCGGTGTGGGTGCTGATGTCCGAGGGGCGGTGGATGGCCTCGATCCCGGACCTCGGCTTCGACGGGATCACCGTCTCGATCCTGGCCGGGAACAACCCGATCGGCGTGCTGCCGGCGGCGTTCCTCTTCGGGGTCCTGAAGGGCGGCGCCTTGGAGATCGGCTTCCGGACCGACGTTCCCACGGAGCTCGTCGCCGTGCTGCGCGGGCTCATCATCCTGTTCGTCGCGATGCCGGAGTTCTTCCGGATGATCGGTCGATACACCGGCGTCGGGGGGACTGCCGGCGGCCCGGGCGGCGCGGCGTCGGCGGAGTCAGATGCCTCCGCCGGCGGCGACGGGGGTGAAGCCGATGCGTAACCCGCTCTCGCCGGCGTCGCTCCTCGAAGGCGCGAGCGAGTCGGGGTACGTCCGTTCGCTTATGGCCGGCACCGTCGGAGTGCTCGCGCTGCTCGGCGTGTCCGGGCTCGCGTTCCCCGACTCCGTGGCGGGCGACCTCGCGGGCATCGTCTTCTCGACGAGTACCGCCACGTCGACGGCGCGGCTCGCGGCGCCCATCGTGCTCGCCGGACTCGGCGGCATCTTCGCCGAGAAGTCCGGCGTCATCAACATTGGCCTAGAGGGGCTCCTCATCATCTCGGCGTTCGTGTCGGTGTACGCCGCGTCGGTCGTCGGCGTGGGCAACGCCGTCCTCGGCGTCCCGGCGCTCGCGATCGCGTTCCTCGCCGGCATCGCGGCGTCGACGTTCCTGTCGGCGGTGTTCGCGGTGGTCTGTATCGAGTTCAAGGCCGACCAGATCATCGCCGGGCTGGCCGTCTGGCTCATCGCGTTGGGGCTCGCGCCGTTCCTGTCGACCGTGTTCTTCGGCGGCGTCAACACGCCGAACCTCGGCGTGAGCGTCGGCTGGCAGTACTCGGCGACGATGGTGGTTTTCGCGACCGCCGGCTCGTGGTGGCTGTTGAACAAGACCGCGTTCGGCAAACACCTCCGCGCGGCGGGCGAGAACCCGAAGGCGCTCGACACGGTCGGCGTCTCCGTCTCGAAGGTGCGCTACGCCGGGGTGCTGCTCTCGGGCGTCCTCTCCGGAGTGGGCGGCTCGGCGCTGGCGCTGTCCATCGGGCAGTTCGTCGGCTCCGGCGAGACGATGGTCCAGGGCAAGGGGTTCATCGCCATCGTCGCGTACCTGTTCGGCAACTACAATCCGCTCGGGACGCTCGGCGCGGGCGCGCTGTTCGCCGGCCTCGACGCGATACAGATCCGGCTCCAGCAGCTCGGGTACGCGATCCCGGACACGCTGGTCCAGACCATCCCGTACGTCGTCGTGATCGTCGTCCTCACGCTGGTCGGCCGGACGCAGATCCCCGAGGCCGCGGGCGAACACTACGAGACCGAGGAGTAGCTCGCGCCCGCTGACGACCTCCCGGGTCCGGACGGTCAGTCCGACGCCTCGGTCTCCTCGGTCGGCGAGGGCAGTCGCAGGTCGGCGAACGCCTCGGTGTCGCCGATCCCCGTGACGATCTTGACCTCGTCGGTGATCGGGACGCCGACGCAGGAGAGGCGGGCGTTCGCCCCGCGGATCTGCTCGTCGGAGAGGATCGACTGCCCCGGCATCGCCACGTCGCCCTTCACCACGACCACGGCGCAGTTGGAGCAGGCGCCGCCGCGGCAGGCGTACGGCCACGACCGGCCGCCGCGCTCCGCCGCTTCCAGGATCGACTCGCCGGGCTCGACGAGGAAGCGGCCGTACTCCGGGAGGTCGAGGTCGGCGTTTGCGGCCTTCTCGAAGAGGTCCTCATCGTCGAGCGACCAGCCGTGCTCGGTCAGCGCGTCGCGGTCGAGGTGATAGACGGTAGACGGCGACCCGGTGCGGACCGGTTCGACCGACCCCTCCGCGTACCGCCGAACCACGTCGGCCGCCTCGCCGACCGGCTCGTCGCCGAGGTCGTCGAACCAATCGCGGACCGTCGCGGGCGCGAGGTTCGACTCCGCGGCGACCGCCCCGATGTCGACCCCTTCGAGCCGGGCGACCGTCGAGACGAGCCCCGGCGAGTCGAGGGCCGTGATCGTCTCCTCGACCCACTCCTCGGAGCGGTCGTACCACGAAGCGAGTTCGGCCGTGCCGATACCTCGGTCGTACGCGACGGCGGTCATCAGCGCCGCGGTCGCCTCCGCCGACCGGACCTCCGAGAGCCACGCCCGGAGCCGGTCGGCGTCGACCCGTTCGAGTTGCCCCATGTCCGTATCGTTCGTTTCGAGGCCGTTAAACGACGAGCCTGAACAGTTAGGCTCCGGACGCGCCCCGGCTCGCCCCGGCCATCGCGAAATTCGTCGGCGCGCGGCCGACCGAAACGGGAGCAAAGAGTTTTGCCCGGCGCACGACACGGTCCGGTAATGGATATCGACGAGTACGACGTCGTCGTGGCGGGGGCCGGGACCGCCGGCTGCTACGCCGCCGCGACGATCGCGAACGAGGGGCTCGACGTCGTCATCGTGGAGCGGAAGGACGCCGAGGAGGCCGGCCACATCGCCTGCGGCGACGCCCTGAAGGGCGCCGACGCCTTCCCCGAAGCGATCCCGAAGGACCGACTCGAACCCGCGTTCACGAACACCGGCGTCGACCACGGTCGCTTCGAGATCCCGCAGGAGGACACGGTCCTAGAGATCCCCGTCCCCGGCGAGCTCGCCGTCATCGATCGCTGGGAGTACGGCCGCCAGCTCATCTCCGGGGCCGAGGACGCGGGCGTCGACTTCCACTACGACACCGTCATCAACGACGTGAGACAGAACGAGAGCGGCCGCGTCACCGGTATCCACGCGGTGCGGAAGGGCGACCCGCGGACGTACGAGGCGGACGTCGTGATCGACGGTGCCGGGTCGCTCTCGCTGCTCCAAGACAAGGCGGACTTCGAGGAGACGACCTTCGACACGAACGTCCGGTACTCGCAGTTCTGCTCGGCGTACCGCGAGATCGTCGACGTGCCGGAGCCGGTGGAGTGGGACGACGCGCTGGTGTTCAAGGCGACCGACCGCGCGGCGGGCTACCTCTGGTACTTCCCGCGGACCGCGACGGAGATCAACGCCGGCCTCGGCTTCCAGATGACGGAGGAGCCGATGAAGCTCGTCGAGTCGCTGAAGAAGGACCTCCGCGACCGCCCCGAGTTCGAGGGCGCGGAGGTCCGCGACAAACTGGGCGCCGCCCTGCCCACCCGACGCCCCTACGACTCGGCGGTCGCGCCGGGGTACATGGCGGTCGGCGACGCGGCGGGTCACGTGAACCCGACGACCGGAGGGGGAATCGCCGGCGCGGCGTACGCGGGCAAGTATGCCGGCGAGCAGGCCGTGAAGGCCGTCTCGGACGACGACGTGAGCGAGGAGAACCTCTGGCGGTACAACACCCGCGTGATGGACCACTTCGGCGGCCGGTACGCTGGCCTCGACGTGTACAACGTCCTCGCGACTTCGGTCGACGTGGACAACCTCATGGGGCTGCTCGCGTCGCTGCCGGGCGAGAAGCTCGCGGAGGCGCTGTACGAGGGGTCGACCTCGATGTCCTTCGGGCTGAAGCTGAAGGCCGCGGTCAAGTCGTTCGGCTACTGGGGGACGATCCGGAACTTCTACCAGACGAAGTCGCTGGCGGACGAGCTGATCGGCCACTACGAGGAGTACCCGACGAGCCCCGCCGCGATGGCGAACTGGACCCGCCAGCGCGACGACATCATGGACCGCGTCTACGAGACGACCGGCGCCGACGCGAAGTACTGAGGCCGTGAGCGGCTACCGGCTCACTACCGTCGAGACGGTGCGCGAGCAGGGCTCGTGGGCGTTCACGGCTCGTGAGGGCGACGAGGACCGCGAGGTGTTCCTCGTGCCGTGCGCGGACGAGTCGGATGAGCGCGACGACGAGGACCCGCCGGTGCGCGCGTGGATCAACCGCTGTACCCACGAGGACCAGCGGCTTCACCGCGAGGCGGTGGGCGCCGTCACCCGCGGCGGCTCCGTCGTCTGCCCGAAGCACGGTTCGGCGTTCGACGCGTGCGACGGCGGCTGCGACAACGGCGAGGCGGCGGGCACGACGCTCCGATCGGTGGACGTGACCGTCCGCGACGGCGCGGTGTTCCTGACCGACGACGACCTCAGCTACCTCCGCGAGGGGTTGCCGGACGAGGACGACGACGACGGCGCGGGGCCGTCGTCGAGCTCGCACCTCACCTTCTGAACGGGGCGAGATTCGGCGGACCGGCGACGTCTACGGCTGCGCCTCCGCGACTCGCCGGATCGCGCCGGCGATCACGTCGATGCCGAGCGACAGGTCGTCCTCGACCACGTCGAAGTCGGTGGTGTGGTGCCCGCCCGGGTGGTCGGTGCCGACGCCGAGGTAGCAGGCGAGCCCGCCCTGATCTTGGACGCGGTTCATCAGGTACGTAGCGTCCTCGGAGCCGCCGAGGTCGTCGCTGTCGACGACGTTCGTGACGCCCTCGACGTCGCCCGCGGACTCCCGGACGAGGGCGGCGAGCGCGTCGTCGCTCGTCGCGCTGGGCGCCTCGCCGAGCGTCGACACCTCGACCTCGCAGTCGTGCATCGCCGCGGCGGAGTCGAGGATGCGGTCGGCGTGGTCGGACATGTACTCGGCGAGCTCCGTCGTCTGTCCGCGGAGCTCGCCCTCGATGTGCGACTCCTCGGGGATGATGTTCGTCGCGGTGCCGCCGCCGACGAGCCCAGCGTTCACGCGCGTGGGGCCGTCGGCATGCCGCGGGATGGCGTAGAGGTTCTGGACCGCCGCCGCCATCGCCTGAACCGAGTTCCGACCCTGCTCGGGGCGCGCGCCGGCGTGCGCGGGCTCGCCGGAGAACTCCGCGAGGAAGTGCCGCACCGCGAGGAATCCCTCGACGCCGCAGACGACCTCGCCGGACGGGTGATCGAGGCCGACGTGGACCGCGTAGAGGTAGTCGACGTCGTCGAGGTGGCCCGACTCGGCCATCGGCTTCCCGCCTGCGACCTGCTCCTCGCCCGGCTGGAAGAACACCTTGAGCGTGCCGGAGAAGTCGGAGTCGAGGACGGCGTCGAGCGCGCCGAGCCCCATCGTCGCGTGGGCGTCGTGGCCGCAGGCGTGCATGAACCCCTCGTGCTCGGAGCGGAACCCCTCGGCGGCCGGGACGTGCTCGGCCGACTCAGACTCCGTGATCGGGAGCGCGTCGATGTCGACCCGCAGGCCGATCACGGGGCCGTCGCCGCGCTCGACGACCGCGACGCAGCCGGTGTAGCCGCCCGAGAGCCGGTCGAGGATATCCGGGTCAGCGCCCGCCTCGCGCGCCTGCTCCTCCCACTCCGCAAGCTCCTCGTCGTCGGGGACGTTCAGTCGCTCGTCGGTCGCCAGCGCGTCCGGGCCGACGTGGAACTCCGTCAGGTCCCGCTCGCGGAGGGCCTCGACGATGCGGGCGGTGGTGTAGAACTCGCGCCACGCGGGCTCGGGGTGGCGGTGGAGGTCGCGGCGGAACGCGCGGTACTCGTCGTCTTCGAGAACGCTCATACCCGTGGGTGGCCCGGGGACAGGTTAAAACGTCGGCTGCCGGAGAGCGACGGGGACCGCATCGGAGCCGACCGCGGGCGGCTCACTCCTCGGCCGTCCCCATCCGCTCAGAGTAGTCCCACGCGTGGATCCGCTCCGGTTCGATCCGGATCTCGACCTCCTCGCGCTCGGATCGCAGGAGCCGGTCGGCGGTCGGGTTGTCCGTGCCGCCGAGGTACTTCGTCAGGAGCGACCGCAGGAGCCGCTTCCCATCGTCTGGTCGGACCGTCGCCCGGCCGCGGCCGCGGACCCCCTTGTACGGCGGGTCGTTCGTCGACACGTCGAAAGAGACGCTGTCGTCGTGGTCGACGAACTCGACCAGATCGGCGTTCGCGCTCGTCGCACAGCGGATCGCGCCGGGCGGCCGCGCCGCGCCGTCGCCGTCGTCTCCACCGTCGGCGCTCCCCCCGTCCGGGTCCCACGCGAACCACAGCGAGACGATCCACGGACGGTCGCCCGGGGTACGGCAGCCGAGGCGGACCGGGACGGACGCGGCGGCGAGGAACTCGTCGACGCGGTCGCGGTCCCACGGGCCGGTCGGGTCCATACCGATCCTACGCCCGCGCCCCGCCTAACAGTTGCGGCGCCCGGACTCGATCGAGGTCGACGGCCGAACCACTCGGAGCCCGGCGGCTCCGGAACACAAGAGAATTGACGGTCCCCCCGCGAGAGGTGGTATGACCGACTACTTCGAGGTCCACGAGCGCGACGGCGCCGCCCGGCTCGGGGAGGTCCGCCTCGCCGAGCCCGTGTCCACGCCGGCGCTGGCGGACCCGTTCCTCGACGACGCCGGAAGTCTTTGGGCCGGTGACCGCGAGGTCCCAGACGGCGACGAGACCGCGCTGACGGTGCTTCCCCACAGGGCGTTCCCCGCGGGGACCCGCGACGAGGTGCGCGAGTCGTTCGCGGTCGACCACCCCGGCGTCGCGTTCCCCTCGGCCGCGGTCGTCGACAGTCGGAGCGCCCGCGACCTCGGCGCCGACGCGTACCTGCTCTCGGACGCGCAGGGGTTCGTCGGCCACGGCGAGGCGTTCCGGGACGCGATCCTCCGCGCGAAGTCGGCGCTGCCGCCGGACGCCGCGCTCGGCCTCTCCGGCGTCGCGACCCCGCGGAACGTCGCGCTCCTCGCGTACGCCGGCGCCGACCTCGTCGACGCGACGCGCGCCCGGACGAAGGGGACGCAGGGGATGTACCTCACCGCCGACGCGGAACACTTCCTCGAAGACTTGGAGGAGCTCCCCTGCGCCTGCCCGGCCTGCGCGAAACCCCGAAGCGAGTTCACCCGGGACGACTGCGCCGACCACAACGCCAACGCGCTGCGGGCCGAGCTTCGGCGGGTCCGCGAGCGGATCCGGAGCGGCCGCCTGCGCGATTACATCGAGGCGCAGGCCCGCCACGAGGGGTGGCTCACGGCCGCGTTCCGCGAGTTCGACGACCAGTGGGGGTACTTGGAGGAGCGGACGCCGCTCATGCGCGACGCGGAGGTGACGGCGGCGTCGGCGGAGACGCTCGACCGCGTCGAGATCCGTCGGTTCGCCGACCGCGTCACGAGCCGCTACCGGAACCGGTTCACCGACCAGCCGCTCGTGTTGGTCCCCTGCTCGGCGACGAAGCCGTACAGCGACTCCCAGAGTCACCGCCAGTTCCACGACGCGATCAAGTGGCGCGGCCACACCGTCTCGATTACCTCCCCTATCGGCGTGGTGCCGCAGGAGCTCGAGACGACCTACCCCGCTCAACACTACGACTCGGTCGTCACGGGCGACTGGAGCGAAGACGAGATCGAGTTCGTCGCGGAGGTCCTCCGGCGGTATCTCGAACGCAACGACTACTCGCGCGTCGTCGCGCACGTCCCCGAGGACGGGTACCGCGAGATCTGCGAGCGCGTGGAGAGCGACCCCGCGATCGACGCCGACTTCGAGTACACCTGCGTCGACCACCCGACGACCGACGAGTCGCTCGGCGAACTGAACGCCGCCCTCCAGGGCGAGCCGGCGTACAGCAAGCGGGAGCGCGAGCACAACACGGTTCGCGCTATCGCCGATTACCTGCTCGGCGACGGCGCGGGCGACGACCTGTTCGGCGGTCTCGGCGCGAGCGGCGGAGGCGACCGATACGGCGGCGAGGCCGACGTCCGCACTACCGGCCGCTACCCCAAGCTCCAGGTGTGGGGCGACGAGCCCGACGCCGGCCGCGAGGGCGAGCCGGGCGAACAGCTCGCGACGATGGTCCCGCAGTACGGCACGCTCTCGTTCACCCTCGCCGGCGCGCGCCGCTGGGTCGAGAGCGACGCGCCGACGAAGCGGGTGGAGATCGATCAGTTCGTCCCGCGTGGCTCCGTGCTCGCGCCGGGCGTCGTCGACGCGGACGACGATATTCGGGTCGGCGACGAGGTCGTCATCGAGGGGCCGAAGGCGTTCGCGGTCGGCCGCGCGGCGATGTCTGGCCCAGAAATGGCGGGATCGACCCGCGGCGTCGCCGTCGAGGTGCGGCACGGAGAGGAGAAGTAACTGGACGGCTCCGGTGAACTCCTCGGCGGACGATCGCCTTCAGTTGTCGCGCCGGACCCGGAGCCCGTTTCGATGTCGGCCCGCTACGACTCGGGAGCGCTCCGCGAGAAGTTCCCCGAACTATCGGCGTTGCGAGCGCTTCACTCGTCGGCCTCGGATCCCTCCGCGCCGCCGAGTTCGGACAGTTCGGTTTCCAATTCCTCGGAGTCTTCGAGGAGCAACCCCGTCCCGCCCGCGGCGATCATACCGACGCCGATCGCACGGAGCTGCCGGAGGTACGCCGGCTTCGCTTCGAGCTCCGACGCGTTGTCGAAGTTCTTCCCGATCATCTTTTTGCTGAGCCTGACGCTCGCCCGCGGGAAGAGCGCGGTGACGACCCCTTGGACGAGTATCATTGCGGACCCGAATAGACGGCCTTTCTCACAGCCTTTCATACACGGTAGTACGTCTCGCCGCCGGATAACTATTGCCCCTAACACGCAATACCGCCGCGTCAGTTTTCTTCAGATGCTCATTTCCAGCTACTTCTTCCGTATATATTGTGAACTATTTACAACACTATGTTTATCCGTAGGGCGCCTGTATACGACCTATGATGAGAGACGCTGAGGCGGCGGACCGATGTGGTGGAACCGCCGTCGCTGCGACCGCGAAGCAGCGCCCGACAGACTCGCCGCTCGGAGCCGACACCCCGTCGCGCGTCGGGCCGTCCCCGGACGGGAGGTCGGCATGACCGCACGGAATCCGATAGCCGCTCGGACGCTCGCCGTCCGCGGGGCCGGGACGTTCCTGATCGGGGTCGCCGTCAATCTCGCTCTCGGGTGGATCGCGTTGACCGGGGGTCTCGTGGCGTCGACGGAGTTCTTCCGGTACCCCCCGATCGTCGTCTGGACGCTGTTGGGAACGATCGGTGCGGCCGTTATCTACGGGGCGCTCACGCGTTTCTCCGCGACGCCGGACCGGACGTTCGTCCGCGTCGCCGTCGCCGCGCTCGTCCTGTCGTTCGTCCCCGATGTCGGCCTGCTCGTCGCCGTCGAGGGCGTGACGACGAGCGAGGCCGTCGCGCTGATGGCGCTTCACGTCCCGCCGGCGATCACCGCGATGATCGCGCTCCCGAACACTCCGTTCGGGCGTTAGCCAGCTTCCGGAGTTTACACCTTCGCGAGGCCGGCCGAACCCGCACTCCTCAGTCGTCGGCGGTCGCCTCGGGTCGGTACGCCTCGCTGATCTTCTTCCACTTCCCCGACCGGAACCGGAGGTAGTTGATCGCGGCGGGGATCGTCGTCTCGGCCATGAACGCGAAGTAGAGTCCCCACAGCCCGATCGCCGGGAGCGCCACCTCGGGGACCGTGAGGCCGACGAGCGGGAGGTCGATCGCGGGTGTCGCGTCGTGTGCGCCGACGTACGCGAGCGGGATCGACACGCAGAACATCCCGAGGAACTGGCTCGCGAAGGGGATCTTCGTGTCGCCGGCGGCGTCGAGGGGGCCGGCCGCCCCGCCGGAGACGCCTTGGAAGATCACCGCGGCGCAGGCCGCGTACACGAGGTTGACGGCGATCGGTATCTCCGGGCTGTCGGGCGACTCGGCGAACAGCGAGACGATGTCGGTGGCGAAGACGGCGATCAGCACCGCGGAGACGGCGTACGTCGCCACCGAGAAGCGGATGATGTCGCGGGCGTACGCCTCCGCTTCGTCCGGGCGCTCGACGCCGAGCTCCTGCCCGACGAGGCTGGAGGAGGCGAGGCCGAACCCCCAGCCGGGCGTGTTCATGATCCCCCAGATGCGGCGGGCGATGACGAACGCGGCCACGGTGTTTTCCCCGAACACGTCGAGGATGGCGAGCATCGGGAACTCGGCGGCCGTCCACACGAGGTTGCGCGCCCCGACCGGGACGCCGATCTCGACGAGGTCGCGGAGCATGCCGGGGTTCAGGTACGAGCCGGTCGGGTCGATCGCGACCGGGAACTCGCCGATGAGGGGGGCGCTCCCGCGCACGAGGCCGACGGTGAAGCCGCCGACCGCGAGCACGTTCGAGAGGACGGTGCCGACCGCGGCCCCCTCGACGCCCCAGCCGAACCCGAAGATGAACAGCGCGCTGAGGGCGATGTTCGCGACCGCGCCGCCGGCCCGGACCTGCATCGCGGTGTAGGCGTCGTCGCAGCCGACGAGGATGCGGCTCCCGACGAGGTTGAGCGCGGCGAACGGGACGCCGAGGCCGACGACGCGGAGGTAGTCCGCGCCGTAGGCGATCGCCGCCTCGTTGCTGCTCAACACGTCGATGAGCGCGGGGGCGAACAGCCAGAACGCCGCGCTGACCGGCAGCGTGATCGCCACCGCGAGGAGGACGCTGGAGCGCACCGCGTCCCCCAGTTCGCCGAACGCCTCGGCGCTGTACCGCTGGGAGACCAAGGCGATCGTGCCGCCGGCGACGCCGCCGCCGAACGCGAACGCGAGCCCCCAGTAGGGCCCCGCGAAGCCGACGCCGGCGACGGCGCTCGTGCCGACCGCGACGCCGACCATCGCGACGTCGACCGCGTTCTTCGACATCCGGGCGATCCCGGTGACGATCCGGGGCCACGCGAGGTCGGTGGTCCGCACCACCCGGTGACGGTCGATCAGCCCGGCCCTCGCGAGGGCGAAGCCGATGTAGAGGATCAGCGCGCGGAAGGGGTTCGGCAGCCGAGAGATCAGCTCGCGGAGGGAGTTCGGAAGGCGAGACACGGCAGATGCCCGCCTTTTCCGCTGGCGGCTAAAGGAGTTTCGTCACGCGGCAGGCGGTTCCGGATCGAGCGGGGGTCGCGGGCCGAGCCGTCGCCCGATCAGGCGCCCGAGACGAGGTAGACGGCCGCGGCGGCGAAGACGATCCCGAGCC
Organism: Halorubrum sp. CGM4_25_10-8A; assembly: GCF_005435025.1. Lineage (NCBI taxonomy): Archaea > Methanobacteriati > Methanobacteriota > Halobacteria > Halobacteriales > Haloferacaceae > Halorubrum > Halorubrum sp. CGM4_25_10-8A. The sequence continues at coordinate 66,501 of NZ_SGTX01000007.1, forward strand.
CCTTCCGAGCCGTGAACGACTCACCGAGGAAGAGGAAGCCGATCACCGACGAGAAGACGAGGAACATCGCGAAGATGGGCGTCACGACGCTCACCGGACCCGCGGAGAGCGAACGGTACAGTGCGAGGATCCCGATACCGAGGAACACGCCCGCGGCGAGCACGTGCGCCAGCTTCGGCGAGGCGAGGTGGCCGGTGAACTCCTGTCCGGTGTACGCGATCACGCCGAGCGCCATGGCGACGAGCAGCGTGTTCGAGACGACGACGGCGACGTCGCTCGGGATCGCGTTCGGACCGGTCGTGGCGACGCGCATCAGCGGCGAGACGAGCGCGTACGCACCCATGGCGAGCAGCGCGTACGGGAGGTAGGTCGTGGCCGTAGCGTCCATACCACGGGGTCACCGCCCGGAGGCAAGTGCCTATCGACCCGCGTTCGGCGGCGGCCCCAGCGGGGCCGACTCGTCGGCCGACCGCGAGTCGTCGGGAACGTCGCCTTCGCGGTCGGCGTCCGAACCGCCCCGGTCGTGAACCGGGACGCAGACTGTCACCGCCGTCCCCCTCGGCTCGCGCTCCGCGAACGATATCCGGCCGCCGAGGTGGTCGACGCCCCACTTGACGATCCACAGGCCGATCCCGCTCCCGTGGCGCAGCGGCGTCTCGGTGCCGCGGTCCAACACGCCGTACTCCGCGGGGTCGATGCCGGGACCGTCGTCAGCGACGGTGACCTCGACCCAGCCGTCCTCGACGAGGGCGTCGATCCGGGCCCACGGCTCGTCCGCGTCGTTGTGTCGGACCGCGTTCGAACAGAGGTTCTCCAAGACGACCCGCAGCACCACCGACACCGAGACGGACGACACCGTTCCGACCTCGATCCGCGCGTCGGGATCGATCTCCCGCGCGTCGGCGACGGACGTGCGTCGTGGGGTATCGATCTACACTTACCCACGCCGTGAGGCGTTAACAAAACGCGAGCGCTCGCGGTATCAGCGGGCTCGGTCGAACGACGCGGGCACCTTCGGGGTTCAGTACGCTTTTGACACGAGCGGCCGATAACTCGCGTATGGACGGAACCTTCGATCACGTGATGATCCGCGTCGAGGACTTAGAGGAGAGCCTCGACTGGTACCAGACCCACCTGAACTACGAGGAGAAGGGCCGCTGGGAGGCCGACACCTTCACCAACGTCTTCCTCGGTCCCGAGGACGTTCACGAGGACGGCGCGCTCCTCGAACTCACGTACAACCACGACGGCCGGAGCTACGAGCTCGGCGACGCGTGGGGTCACATCGCGGTTCGCGTCCCCGAGGACGCGCTCCAGGAGTCGTACGACCAGCTGATGTCGGAGGGCGTCGACGACTACCGCGACCCCGAGTCCTGCGGGAACCGCTACGCGTTCGTGAAGGACCCGGACGGCCACGAGATCGAGATCGTCAAGCGCGACCACGGCGCGAAGTGGAGCATCGACCACACGATGGTCCGCGTCGAGGACGCCGACGAGGCGCTCGGCTACTGGACCCGCAAGTTCGAGTACACCGAGTACCCCGGCCGCTGGGAGGCCGACACCTTCTCGAACTACTTCGTGGCGCCCGAGGACGCGCCGGAGGAGGCGATGAAGCTCGAACTCACCTACAACTACGACGGCCGGGAGTACACGATGGGCGATGCGTGGGGCCACGTCGCGGTCCGCGTCGACGACCTCGACGACGCGTGGGACGCGCTGATGACCCGCGAGGCCCCTGACTACCGCGACCCCGCCTCCTGTGACCACAACTACGCGTTCACGAAGGACCAGGACGGCCACGAGGTCGAACTGGTCACGCGGGACTGAGTCCGCCGCCGTCCGACTCCGTTTCTCCTCCGCGGTCGCCGTCAGTCTGCCGACTCGACCCCGGTGATCTCGAAGCGCGCCCCCCCGGCCTCGCTCTCGACGGCCCGCACCGACCAGCCGTGCGCGTCGGCCACCTGCTCGACGATCCGCAACCCGAATCCGGTCCCCGACTGCGATGTGGAGTAGCCGGCGTCGAACACCGTCCCGCGCAGGTCCGGGTCGATCCCCGGGCCGTCGTCGGCCACGTAGAAACCGTCCGGCAGCGATCCGACCGTGACGGTCAGGTCCTCGCCGCCGTGTTCTATCGCGTTCCGGATCAGGTTCTCTAACAGCTGTTTGAGTCGCCCCTCGTCCGCGACCACCGTCCCCTCGACTTCGGTGCGCAGCGTCGCGTCGCTGGTGTCGACGGTCCGCCAGCAGGCGCCGACGACCCGTGCGATGTCGACCGGCTCGGCGTCGGTCACGGGGTCGCCCTCGCGCGCGAGCGTGAGGAGGTCGTCGATCAGCGCGGTCATCCGGTCGTGGGCGCGCTCGACCGCCGCCAGGTGTTCGCTGTCACACTCCTCGCGAGCGAGTTCGGTCCGGCCCCGCGCGACTTCGAGCGGGTTCCGGAGGTCGTGTGACACGACGCCGGCGAACTCCTCTAGTCGGTCGTTCTGCCGCTCCAACTCCGCAGTCCGATCCGCGAGGCGACGGGTGCGCGCCTCGGCCTGGAACGCCGTCTCGGCCGCGGTCGCCAGGATTCCGGCGAGGTACTCGTCGACGCTGCCGAGCATGCCCGGCTCCGTCTCGCCGATCGATATCGTCCCGAACTCGCCGATCGGAACGATGAGCAGGCTCCGGAGCGGCGTGTCGACGTCGAGCGCGTCGGTCGTCCGGATGTCGTCGAACTTCCGGAGTTCGCCCGCCTCGAACGCCGCCCAGTTGAGGCTCCCGCCGTCCGGCGTGAACGTCTCCCGCTCGGGCAACACCTCCGTCGCGCGGTCGGAGACGGCGACCGGGACCAGCCCGCCGGCCGCCTCGTCGTAGAGCCGGACGGTAACGATCGAGAACTCCAGGACGTCGGTGGCGGCCGCGACGGCCTGCTCGGCGATCGCTTCCCGCGACTCCGCGCGGACGAGCGTCCGCGTGGCGCCGTGGAGCCGCTCGACGCGGCTCTCGCGCTCGATCCGGTCGAGCGCCGCTTCGAGGTGGTCGGTGAGGATCTCCGCCACGAGGACGTCGGTGTCGGTGAACTCGTGCGGGTCCGGGGAGGAGACGACGAACAGCCCGTGGTCGCCGATCGGGCCCAACACGAGGCTCTCCGCCGGGGAAGGCTCGTCCAACCGATCGGACGACGAGAGCTCGTCGATGACGACCGACCCCTCGCCGCGGAAGGCGCCCCACGCCAGCGCCGCGCGCGATCCTGCCGGCGCGTCGCGGTCGTACGACGGCTGCTCCTCGAACAGCATCGGCACAGAGTCGCCGAGCGCGGCCGGCTGGAGGCTCTCGCCGTCCTCCGAGAGCAGGTGGATCCCGCTCAACCCGGCGTCGATCAGGTCGTCGACCGCCTCGACCGCCAGCTCGGCCGCCTCGTCGGTGGTTCGCGTGTAGTTGAGCTCCCGCGTCCACTCCCGGAGGCTCGCGAGCGTCCGCTCGCGCTCCTTCCGCTCGGAGATGTCGCGCGTAGTGACGACGTACCCCTCGATGCCGTCCGTCTCGATCCGGTCGCTGCCGACGGACTCGAGCCAGCGGTAGCCGCCGTCGGTCGTTCGGAACCGGTACTCGGCGGTCGGGGGGTCCCCGTCGCCCTCGAGCGCGCCGAGCGCCTCACTCACGGCATCTCGATCCTCCGGGTGGATGTACTCCAGCGCCCGCTCGCCGAGGAGGTCCGACGGCGCGTAGCCGATCACGCTTTCGCACGACGGACTCAGGTACCGGAATCGCCAGTCGCTCGACAGCACCGTGACCACGTCGCCGGCGTGTTCGATGAACGCCCGGTGTCGCTCGCGCTCGCTGTCGTCGCGGACCACGCCGACGAACCGCCGCTCGCCGTCCGCGGTGAACTCACCGTACGAGATGGAGACGGGGACCTCGTGGCCGTCGCGGTGGAGCGCGTTGAACCGGACGTCTGACCAGTCGACGCTCCGCTCGCCGTCGGCGAGATACCGATCGACCGCCTCGAGGTGGTCGTCGCGGTGTCGTTCCGGTATCAGCGTCGTGAGCGGTTCACCCTCCAGATCGGCCGGTTCGTACCCGAACATCGGCTCGACGGCGGCGTTCGCGAACCGGATCACGCCGTCGGTGTCGACCGACAGGATCGCGTCCGACGCCCCTTTTGCGACCGCGCGGAACTGTCCGACGGCCTGCTCGGCCTCCCGCTCGGCCCGCCGCTGCTCGACGGCCTCGACGATCCGGTCCGCCAGCCGCTCGCACTGCTCCGTGTCGCTGGACTTCCGCATGTAGTCGGTGACGCCCGCGGATATCGCCTCGCTCGCGACCGCCTCGCTCCCCCCTCCGGTGAACAGGATGAAGGGAAGGTCCGGGTCGCGCTCACGGACCTCGTCGAGGAGATCGAGGCCGTCTCGACCGGACAACTCGTAGTCGGAGACGATACACTCCACGTCGCGCTCCGACAGCGTCTCGAGTCCGGCGGCCGCGTCGGGCGCCGTCTCGACCGCGATCCGGTCTCGCTCCTCCCGTAAGAACGACGCGACGACCGCACGCAGGTCCGGGTCGTCGTCGACGAGCAGGACCGGGATGCGGTCGGTCATACACTCGGATTACTTACCATTCGGGTATAACGGTTTTGCCCCGCAGGCGTCGAGCGGTCGGCTCCGTCCGAGCGGTCAGCGGTCGCCGGCCGCGATCGCCCGGGGCTCCCGAACCGGTCCGTCAGCCCGCCGCTCGCGGCTCACTCGTCTTCGGCCGGGGTCTCACCGGCGGCCGGACGGAAGGCGACCAGCCGCTCGCCGTCGGTGGCCCGCTCGCCGATATCGACCGTCACCGCGTCGCCGATCGCGACCGCCGGGGCGGCGTCGTCTCCGTCTCGCTCCGCGTCGCCGTCGCGGACCACGCCGGTGAGCCGCGTCGGGCCGAAGTCGACCACCGCGGTCGCGTACGGCGCGTCGTCGGCGAAGCGCGGCGAGGGGACGTGGACGACGCTGTACGTCTCGACGGTCCCCGTCTCGTCGAGGGGCTCCCGCGAGAGTTCGGGGGAGCCGCACTCGGGACACACCCGCCGCGGGGGAAGGGAACCGTGCCCCTCCGGGCAGACGACCGCGAACCCGTCCCCGTCTGCGAGCGCGTCGAGCCACTCGGCGTACTCTCGGTCCGTCGGCGACGAGGCGTCCGCCGCGTCCGCGCCGTCGTCGCTCATTCCGCCACCTCCAGCACGTGGACGACCGCGCTCGCGACGGTCCCGCCCGCATTGTGCGCGACGCCGACCTCGGCGTCCGGAACGTGGTCGCTGTTGGGGTGGTCGCCCCGCAGTAGGCGGGTCAGCTCCGCGATCTGCGAGCCGCCGGTCGCGCCGACCGGGTGGCCCTTCGCCTTCAGGCCGCCGGAGAGGTTCACCGGGAGGTCGCCGTCGGCGGTCGTGACGCCCTCTCGGGCCGCCGCGATCCCCTCACCCGGCTCGAACAGTCCGAGCGACTCCAGCGCCAGCACCTCGGCGATGGTGAAGCAGTCGTGGACCTCCGCGACGTCGACCGCGTCGGCACCGATGTCGGCGTCGGCGTAGGCCGCGTCGGCCGCGTCGTCCGCCGCGGGCGTCCGCGCGAGGCTGTCGCGGTCGCCGAGCGCCATCCGGTCGGTCCCCTGTCCGGTCCCCGTCACCGCGACCGGCGCGTCGAGGTCGCGCTCGGCCGCGTACTCCTCGGAGACGAGCACGAGCGCGCTCGCGCCGTCGGTGATCGGACAGGCGTCGTACAGGTGGAGCGGCTCCGCGACCGGCGGGGCGTCCATCGCCTCGTCGACGGACACCTCCTTCCGGTACTGGGCGTACTCGTTCGGCACCGCGTTGGCGTGGTTCTTCGACGCGACGTGCGCGAGGTCCTCGCGGGTCCCGCCGTAGGCGTCGAAGTACGCGTTCGCCATGAGCGCGTACGCGCCGGGGAACGTCACGCCCGACCGGACCTCGAATAGGTCGTCGGCGGCGATGGCGAGCCCTTCCGTCACCTCGTCGGTCGGGAGGTTCGTCATCCGTTCCATTCCGCCCGCGAGGACCACGTCGGCGTCGCCGGCCGCCACCGTCCGGACCGCCTCGCGGACCGCGACCCCGGCCGACGCGCAGGCCGACTCGTAGCGCGTCGCCGGGCAGCGGACCCCGGCGGCCTCGGCCATCAGCGGCGCTTGGTGGCCCTGGTGTTCGGCGAGCGAGCCCATGAAGTTCCCGTAGTTCAGCTCCTCGACGTCGGACCGAGCCACTGCGGCGTCCTCGAACGCCCGGAGCGCGGCCTCCGCGAACAGATCGCGGCCGGTCCGTTCAGGGTGGCTGCCGAAGGGTGTGAGCCCGACACCGGCGACGCGTACCTCAGACATACACGAACGATGATCGGGGATGCGGTTTAGCTCTGCCGGAAGCGGGAGTCCCGGTCGGCGGACGGCGGAGCAGCGCGTGGGCGAGGAAGAGAAAAATTGCCGGACTGCGTCGAGGGTCTGCCCGCGCTCAGCCGATGTACCGGAGGTCGTCGTCCGGCACCGCCGGCCCCTCCTGCATCTCGCGGATCTTGCCGACGACCTCCTCCATCTCCTCGGCGCGGTCCTCGAGGCTCTCGTAGTCGACGCGCAGATCGAGGACGGCTTCGAGGACCTCCAGCACGGCCCGCGCGCTCTTCGGGTCGACGAGGTAGCCGCTCGTCTCGCCCATCAGGCACGTGGCGTCGAAGCCGCGGCGACCGCCGAGCCCCAGCACGAGGCCGGAGACGCCGACGATGCCGCCGGCCGGTTCGTCCGCGCGGAACTCGACGCCCGCGTCCTCCAGGTCGGCGGTGAGGTCGCCGTCGGAGACCGCGCCGAGGACGGTGTACTCCTCGACGAGTTCGCCGGTCGGGACGCCCCCGAGGGCGAACGCGCGCTCGGCACCGAACTCCGCGGCGACGTCGAGGAACGTCGAGGTGAGCCGGTAGTGGCCCGCGTTCGACCCGGCCTGGTGGTCGCCGGTCAGCACGAGCAGGTCGGCGCCGTCCGTCTCGACGGCGTGGAACTCCGCGCAGGTCAGCTCCGCGACCCCCTCGTCGTCGACGCTCACCTGCGGGGGGAACTCCGTGGCGTACACCCGGCGGACCAACTCCCCGTCGAACTCCTCTAAGATGTGTTCGGCCGCCAGCTTCCCCACGTGGCCGACGCCCGGCAGCCCCTCGATCAACACCGGGTCGTCCAGCTCCGGCGTCGCGACCTCGTCGATCTCGATGTCCTCCATGTCCCGTCCGTCCGGGCGGCGGTCACAAGAGCGTGGCTATTCGCGCGTCGGTACCGTCCTCGCGATCGACCGAGGGGTCACTCCGTCCGTCGTCGCGCCCGCCGCCGGTACTCGCCGTACGGGTCCTCCGGCCCGAACGGGGCCGGCGCGCTGTTCTCGGTGGGACCGTCGCACTCCGGGCAGCGATCGCCGAGCGCGTACACCGGTCGGTCGTGGACGCGCTCCCAGTTCGCGCAGACGCGGATATCTGATTTCACGGATAGAAGGGTCGTGTTACGGGAAAACGGTCGTGTCCTCGGCCGATCGGCGCTACTCGTCGTCTTCGCGGCGCTCGCGGTGGAACTCGCCGGCGCCGCCGGCGGCCTCGATCGACTCGCGGGCGCGCTCGGCGGCGGCCTCGAGCTGCGACTCCGCCGTCTTGTAGTTCGGCGCGCGGACCTTGATCCGGTACTCGGGCGAGCCGACGTAGCCGACGTCGAGGTCGACGCCGTCCGGGATCTCGCCGTTCCCCTCGGCCGCCGCGAGGGCGTCGCGCACGTCGTCGACGCCGTCGGGGGCCGCGGACTCGAGGTCGACGTACCCGGTCACGTCGACGTACGGGACGGAGACGTTGTTGCGGGCGGCCGTGACGATCGCGTCGACGGTGTCGCCGTCGACGTCGATGTCGTCGAGCGCCTCGTCGCCGCTGATCGCGGCCGCCTCGAAGGCGTCGTAGAGGCTCTCGTACTCCGCGAGGAGGGCGTTCGCGACCGTCGTGTAGCGGTCGTCGTCGACGTCCTCGCCGAGCGCGATCAGCATCCAGTTGTCGGCCTTCTGGGCGTTCTTCCAGTCTTGGATCGTCTCCTTGCGCTGATGTTCGTTGACGTCTTTGATCGAGAGGTCGATCTGGTTCGACGACTCGTCGATCTCCAACACCTTCGCCACGACCGTCTGTCCCTCGCGGACGTGGTCGCGGACGTTCTTGATCCAGCCGGAGGCGACCTCGCTGATGTGGCAGAGGCCGCGCTTGTCCTCGTACTCGTCGAGGTCGACGAACACGCCGAAGTCGGCTATCTCGTCGACTTCGCCAACCACTAGTTCGCCGGGTTCGGGCCAGCCGCTGTACTTCATGACGGAGATGCGAGGCGGTTACCGCGCCTCAACGGTTTCGACGATCTCGCCGTGAAGCTCGGCCTCACCGCCGGTCGGGGTCGCGAGGGTCGTGCCGCAGACCGCACACGACACCGTGGAGGAGGCCTTGCCGAAGACGACCTGTTCGTTCTCGCAGTCGCCGCAGGCGACGCGGTGGAAGTCTCCCGCCATGCTTACTCCTGGAACGTGAGACGGCCGGCGCGCCATCCCTCGCGCATGTGAGCCTTCCCGCAGTCGCCGCAGCGGTACTTCAGGTGGGTCTTCTTCGTCGGCTTGTCGCCACCGGGCACCTTCGAGTACCCGCCGGCGTTGCCGATGGTCGCGAGCGCGCGGCGTCGCTGCCGAGCGTCGCGTTTCATTCCGGTCGCGCGACCCGATCGAACCTTCTCCACCTCGTGCTCGTGGTGGGAGTCACAGTGGGGGCAGTACGTGTTGAAGCGGCGTGGCATTTCCATGGATATCGACCTTGAAACGCGGTTCGTCGCCGACGCTTAAAACGGGTTTGGTCTGGGGCGCCGGCGAGGCGCCGCCCCTGACCGAGCGTCCGATGCGCCGCTCAGTCCGCCCACTCCGCCACCGCGCGCACCGGCGACCCGTCGGCGCCGCGAAGGCGGAGCGGGAAGGCGTACAGCCGAAACCCCGACGGGAGGCCGTCGAGCGCGCGGAGGTTCTCGACGATCGGGAGCGAGTCGCCCAAGAGCGCGTCGTGAGCGGGGGTCCCGTCCGGCTCGTTCCGTTCGGACGACCGCGCGTCGGCCGCGCCGCTCGCCGCCGGCGTCGGATCCGGTCCGAAGGTGTCGAGGCCGACCCCGACGCCCGCGGCCCGACAGCGCTCGACGGCCGCCGCGGTGAGGTACGGGTGGTCGCGGTACCGGTCGCTCCCCCAGTGAGACGCCCAGCCGGTGCGGAGGACGAGGAGGTCGACGCCGGGGTCGAGGTCGCTCGGCTCGGGCAGCACCTCGGGCGGAATCGCCGCTCGCGGTTGCAGCGGTCGAAGGTCGACGAGGCGCGCGTCGAAGGCGAACCGACCGACCGGCTGGTCGTCGATCGCCTCCCCCTCGGGGAGCGTGTGGCGAGGCGCGTCGACGTGGGTTCCCGCGTGGGTGCCGGTCCGGAGTTCGCTCGTCGCGTACCCGTCGGCCTCGTGGGTCGCGTCGGGCGCGAGCGTCACGTCGGGGTCGCCCGGGTACGTCGGCATCCCCGTCTCGGTCGGTCGCGAGAGGTCGCGGAACACGGTCGGCGGTCGGACCGCGGCGCGGTTAAGTCGGTCGCCGTCAGTGCCCCCGACACGACGGGGTCGGCCCGCCGTCGTCCGCGGGGTTCCGCGGCCCGAACGTATTTCCTGCGCCCGCCGCTGGGTGGTTCCATGTCGGAACTGCCGCTCGACGCCTACTACGACCTGACCCAGATCGGCGAGGTCGCCGTCTCACCGGCGGGCGACCGCGTCGCCTTCACCGCGACCGAGTACGACCAGGCCGCGGACGAGGCGGTCTCCTCGCTGTTCGTCGTCCCGACCGACGGCTCCCGCGAGCCCCACCGCCTGACGAGCGCGTCGGGCGCCGCCTCGCCGACGTGGGGACCCGACGGCGACCGCCTCGCGTTCGTGGCCGCCCGCGATCGCGACGCCGAGAAGCGGGTCGGCTGGCGGGACCGCGACGATGAGGACGCGGGCGACGCGGAGGGCGACGCGAGCGAGGACGACGCGGACGACGAATCGGCCGACGGTGAGGGCGAGAACCACCTCGGCAGCGACGACGAGCCCAAGCCGCAGGTGTGGATCTTCGACCTCGCCCTCGGCGGCGACGCGCGACAGGTGACCGAGCGCGACGAGGGCGTCGCCGGGTTCGACTGGTCGCCCGACGGCGACCGACTGGTGATCGAGTCGCGCGACCCGACCGACGAGGAGTCCGAGTACCTCGACCAGGTCCGCGAGGAGGGCGGCCCGATCGAGACGACCCGCCTTCAGCACAAGGTGAACGGCGCCGGGTGGACCGACGACGTGACGCGGTACCTCTTCGTCGTCGACCTCGACGACCCCGAGACCGACCCCCGGCGGCTCGACGACGCGCACGGCGGCGGCGCGTTCGAGGACGTCGCCGGCATGGACCCGACGTGGGGGCCGGGCGACCGGATCGCGTTCACCTCCTGTCGGCTCGACCGCCCCGACGACACCACCGTCCGCGATCTCTACGCGGTGTCGGCCGACGGGGGCGACGCGGAGCGGCTCACGGGCGGCGACCTCGCCCACGGCGCGCCCGCGTGGCACCCGGACGGCGACCGGATCGCGACGACCGCGAGCGACCCGGACGACCCGCCCGCGCCGGCGGAGGTGTACCTCGTCGACGCCGCCGAGGGGGAAGGCGACGACCCGGATGCCGACGACCGCGACGCCCCGACCTCGGTCACTGCCGCTCTCGACCGGACGATCGCCCGCGGCGGCGGGGTCGAGTGGGTCGACGGGTCGATCTACACCCGGATCGCCGACGAGAGCCACACCCGGTTGGTCCGCGTCGAGACCGACGGCAGCGCGGAGCGCGTCTTCGAGGCGCAGGGCCGCGACCGGGCCATGGTCGGGTTCGACGTCGCCGACTACGGGGCGACCGCGGTGACGGTCCTTTCTGAGCCGGAGTCCGGGACCGACCTGTACGCGGTCGACGTCACCGACCTCGACGCGGCCGCCGAACCCGACTCCCTTCGCCGCCTCACGAGCGTCAACGAGTCGCTGACCGACGAGTTCCCGATGCCGGAGGCCCGCCGCGTCGAGTGGGAGTCTGACGGCTGGACGCTCGACGGCGTGCTCTACCACGGCCCCGACGTGGATCCGGACGACGGCGACCACCCGCTGGTGGTGGCGATCCACGGCGGCCCGATGTCGTACGACGAGCCGGTGTTCAGCTTCGGCCACGCCGCCCTGACGAGCCGAGGGTACCTCGTGTTCCGGCCAAACTACCGCGGCGGTACCTCCCGCGGCCGGGAGTTCACCGCGGAACTGAGCGGAAAGTGGGGCACCGCAGAGGTCGACGACATCGCGGCGGGCGTCGAGTCGCTCGCGGACCGCGGGTGGGTCGACCCGGACCGCGTGTTCGGCCACGGCTTCTCGTACGGCGGCATCGCGCAGGGGTTCCTCGTCACGCAGGAGCCGGACCTGTTCACCGCCGCGGCGCCGGAGCACGGCATCTACGACCTCCGTTCGGCGTTCGGCACGGACGACACCCACGTCTGGCTGGAGGCGGAGTTCGGGCTCCCGTGGGAGGACCCCGAGGCGTACGCGTCGTCGACGGCAATGTTGGACGCCGGGAACATCGAGACCCCGCTGCTCGTGATGGCCGGCGGCGAGGACTGGCGGTGTCCGCCCTCCCAGTCGGAGCAGCTGTACGTCGCCGCCCGCAAGCAGGGGGTCGACGCGGAGCTGGTCGTCTACCCCGACGAGCACCACAACATCGGTGACCCGGACCGCGCGATCCACCGGCTAGAGAAGATTCTCGGCTGGTACGAGACGCACGACCCGGCGATCGAGGCGGCGGACTGAATCGCGGCGGCTCCCTCCGGCGGAACCGCTCTCAGTGTTCGACGAACTCGACGAGGACGCCGCCGGTGGACCGCGGGTGGCAGAACGCGACCTCGTGGCCCCACGCCCCCGGGCGCGGTTCCTCGTCGACGAGGTCGATACCGAGGTCGCGCGCGTGGTCGAGCGCCGCCGGCAGGTCGTCGACCGCGAGCGCGACGTGGTGAACTCCCGGTCCCTCGCGGTCGAGATACTCCGCGATCGTCCCGCCAGCGTCCGGTTCGAGCAGCTCGAAGTACCCACCGCCGTCGAGTTCGAGAAAGACGATCCGCATGTCGTCGAACGTCTCCTCGTGGGCGACCGGGGCGTCGAGCAGGCCGCCGAACAGGTCGGCTAAGTCGGTCGCGTCGCGGGTCGCGACGCCGACGTGGTCGAAGCGCATACGGTTCAGTTCCGGCGGCGTCGACTTATAATGACCGCGCGGTTCCCGGTCGCCCTGCCCCTATCCCAAGGTTTGGGTGCGTCCCTGCCGTACCTCGCATCATCACCCAGCCGTGAGCGACTCAGAGACAGGCGGCTCGACGGAGCAGATGACCTCGCGGAACATCCTCGGGTCGCTGCTCAAAAGCGGGCTCCACGAGATGAACCGCGAACGGTCCGGGCTCCTCCTCTCGGGACTGTCCGCCGGGCTCGACATCGGGTTCGGACCGCTGATGATGGCAGTCGTGTTGACGCTTTCTCCGGGGACCTTCGGCGATCTGACGACGGAGCTCCTGTTGGCGTCAGTCTACTCCGTCGGCTTCATGTTCGTGATACTGGGGCGCTCGGAGCTCTTCACCGAACACACGACGCTGGCGGTCATCCCGGTGATCGATCGGCAGGCCTCGGTCCGCCAGCTCGGCCGGCTCTGGGGACTGGTGTACGCGGGGAACATCGTCGGCGGGCTGCTGTTCACGCTGCTCGTGACGCTGCTGATGCCGGAACTCGGCGTCGTCGACCCGACTTCCTTCGAGACGATCGCGTTGAAGCTGGTCGACCACGACCTCCCGTGGCTGTTCGTCGGCGGCGTCTTCGCCGGGTGGCTCATGGGGCTGCTGGCGTGGCTCGTCGCGGCGGCCCAGGACACGACCGCTCGGATCCTCCTCGTGTTGATAGTCACCGGAACGATCGGTCTGCTCCACCTCCCGCACTCGATCGCGGGCAACGTCGAGGTACTGTTCGGGCTGATCGTCTCCTCGGCGATCACTCCGATGGACTACGTCGCGTTCCTCGCGCTGGCGACGGTCGGGAACGCCGTCGGCGGCGCGGTGTTCGTCGCGCTGCTGAAGTACGGTCACGTCGTCCGCGGCGCGGACTGAAAACGCCCGGACAGGGGCGACCGCGGATCGTCCCCGACCTCACCGCCCCGGCTTGTACTCCCCGAACTCGTCGCGGAGCACGTCCGATATCTCCTGGACCGTCGCGTACGCCTTCACGGCGTCGACGACGTGCGGCATCACGTTCTCCGTCCCCTGTGCGGCCTCGCGCAGTCCGGCGAGCGCCTCGTCGACCGCGTCGTCGTCGCGCTCGTCCTTGACCCCCTTCAGGCGGTCCCGCTGGTTCTGCTCCTGATCGGGGTCGACCTCTTCTAAGTCCATCTCGGGCTCCTCGTCGACCTCGAACTCGTTGACGCCGACGATGATCCGTTCGCCCTCCTCGATCTCCTGCTGGCGCTCGAAGGCCACGTCTTGGATCTGGCGCTGGACCCAGCCGCTCTCGACGGCCTCCAGCATGCCGCCGCGTCGGTCGACCTCCTCGAGGATCTCGAACGCCTCCTCCTCGATCCCGTCGGTGAGGTCCTCGACGTAGTACGAGCCGGCGAGCGGGTCGATCGTGTCGGCGGCGCCCGACTCGTGCGCGAGGATCTGCTGGGTGCGGAGCGCGGTGCGGACGGACTTCTCCGTCGGCAGCGCGAGCGCCTCGTCCTTCCCGTTCGTGTGGAGGCTCTGGGTGCCGCCGAGGACCGCGGCCAGCGCCTGATAGGAGACGCGGACGACGTTGTTCTCGATCTGCTGGGCGGTGAGCGTCGAGCCGCCGGTCTGGGTGTGGAACTTCAGCTGCTTCGACTTGGGGTTCTCCGCGCCGAACCGCTCGTCCATGATCTTCGCCCACATCCGGCGGGCGGCGCGGAACTTCGCGGCCTCCTCGAAGATGTTGTTGTGGGCGTTGAAGAAGAAGGAGAGCTGCGGGGCGAACTCGTCGACGTCGAGCCCGGCGTCGAGGGCCGCCTCGACGTACTCGATCCCGTCGCCGAGGGTGAAGGCGATCTCTTGGGCCGCGGTCGACCCCGCCTCGCGGATGTGGTACCCCGAGATGGATATCGTGTTGAACTTCGGGGTCTCCGCCGCGCAGAACTCGAAGATGTCCGTGATCAGCCGCATCGACTCCTTCGGCGGGTAGATGTAGAGGTTCCGCGCGATGTACTCCTTCATGATGTCGTTCTGGATCGTCCCGCGGAGCTGCTCGCGCGGGACGCCCTGCTTGTCCCCCATCGCGACGTACATCGCGAGCAGCACCGCGGCGGGCGCGTTGATCGTCATCGACGTGGACACCTCGTCGAGGGGGATCGAGTCGAAGACGGTCTCGAAGTCGTCGAGGGTGTCGATGGCGACGCCGGAGCGCCCGACCTCCCCCTCGGCCATCGCGGCGTCGGAGTCGTACCCCATCTGCGTCGGGAGGTCGAACGCCATCGACAGCCCCGACGAGCCCTCGTCGATGAGGTAGCGGAACCGCTCGTTCGTCTCCGCCGCGGTGCCCATCCCGGCGTACTGGCGCATCGTCCAGAGCCGCCCGCGGTGCATCGTCGAGTAGACGCCGCGGGTGTACGGCTCCTCTCCGGGGTAACCGAGGTCCTCGCGGTAGTCCAGGTCGACGTCCGCCGGCGTGTACAGCGGATCGACCTCCTGCCCGCCGGTGTCGGTGGTGAACGTCTCCTCGCGCTCGCCGAACCGGTCGACCGTCTCGCCGTAGGTGCCCGCCTCCCACGACTCCTTGCCCTCCCGGATCTCGGCGAGTTCCTCAGGGTCGTACATTACTAAATCGGTCGACCGAACGGGACTTAACAGTTTTCAGGGACGGGCGGGCGCGGGCCGCGCGACCGGCGGCGCCACGGCACCCCGTCCTCGCGGGGGCGATTTAAGTATCCCGCGTTCGACACGGCCGCATGGACGTACTCACGGACCCCGCGCGCCGCTTCCTCGCCGCGACCGCGCCGGACCACACCGCGGTCCAAGCGGAGATGGCCGACCTCGCCGACGAGTGGGGGTTCCCGATCATCGGTCCCGAGGCGGGGGCGGTCCTCCGGCTGCTCGCGCGGCTGACGGACGCCGACCGCGTCTTCGAGTTCGGCTCCGGCTTCGGCTACTCGGCAACGTGGTTCCTCCGCGGCGGCGCCGAGAGCGTGGTCTGTACCGAGTTCGACGCCGACGAGGCCGAGCGCGGCGTCGCGTTCGCCGCCGACCACGGCTACGCCGACGGCGTCACCTTCGAGGTCGGCGACGCGATGGAGACGGTCGACCGCTACGACGGGCCCTTCGACGTGGTCCTCATCGACCACCAGAAGGGCCGGTACGCCGACGCCTACCGGACCGTCCTGCCGAAAGTCCGGTCCGGGGGCGTGATCGTCGCCGACAACATCGCCCGGGGGCCCATCGACTTCGAGACCCTCGTCGCACACTTCGAGGCGGGCGAGCCGCTGCCGGACGACGCCGTCGACGGAGCGACGCGCGGCATCGGCGAGTACGTGGGGACCGTCCGCTCCGACGACGCGGTGGAGACGGCGATCCTCCCCGTCGGCTCCGGAATCGCCGTTTCGACGGTCGTTCGATGAGATCGAACGGAACGGTCATCATATCGAGTTACATATATTACTCCGGGTGTGCGGACCGTACGGGACCGACGGGACGGCGGGGCGAACGCGCCGTCACCGGTTCGCGTACTCGTCGGCGCCGGCGCTGCTCCCCGCTGGCTCCGGTATCTCCGTTTCGGCGGTTATTCGGTGAAACCGAACGAAACGGTTATCATGTCGAATAGAAAACATCAGTCCGGATGAGCGGAGCGAACAGAGCCGACGGGATGGCCGGAGCGAAAGCGGCGTCGCCGGTCCGCGTGCTCGTCGTCGACGGGGGACTGGGATTCGCAGAGGCGGCCGCCTCGCGGCTCGAGTCGCGCGACGACCGGATCGAGGTGCGAACGGCGGTCGACGCCGACGCGGCGCTCGACGCACTGTCCGCGGCGACGTTCGACTGCGTGGTGTCCGGCTACGAACTGGCGGAGACCGACGGGGTCGACCTGCTCGAAACGGTCCGTGACAGACACGGCGACGTGCCCTTCGTCCTGTTCACCGGATCGGGGTCCGAAGCGGTCGCCAGTGAGGCGATCTCCGCCGGGGTCGACGAGTACGTCAGGCGGAGCGAGCCCGCCGACCAGTACGCGCGGCTCGCGGGCGCGGTGACCGAACTCGTCTCGGAGACGCGGGACGACCGTCGGCTCGCCACGCACTTGGAGCACACCAGCGACGCCTTCTGCGAACTCGACGCCGAGTGGCGGCTGACGTACCTCAACGGGCGGGCGGCCGAGTTCATCGAGCGCGACCCGGATGAGGTGCTCGGCGAGCGGATCTGGGACCTGTTCCCGGAGATCGTCGGCACCGACGCCGAGACGGCGCTGCGCGAGGTCGCCGAGACCGGCGAGGGGAAGCGGTTCGAATACCACGTCGACCGGCTCGGCGCGGACCTCGTGGTGAACGCGTACCCGGCCCCCGGCGGGCGGGCGCTGTACTTCCGCGACGTGACCGAGCGGCGAGAGCGGGAGCGAGAGCTCCGCGAGCTCTCCGAGCGCCTTCAGCTGGCCGTGGAAGGCGCCGACATTGGCGTCTGGGACTGGAACGTCCGGACGGACGAGGTCCGGTTCGACGAGCGGTGGGCGGCGATACTGGGGCACGAGCGCGACGAGTTGGCGTTCGAGCTCGGCACTTGGGAAGAGCGGGTTCACCCCGACGACATCGACGCCGCGTGGAGCGCCATCGAGGCTCACTTCGCCGGCGAGTCGGACCTCTACCAGTCGGACTACCGGATGCGGACGGAGTCGGGCGACTGGAAGTGGATCCGCGACCGCGGTCGTGTCGTCGAGTGGACCGACGACGGCGAGCCCCGGCGGGCCGTCGGGATCCACATCGACGTCACCGAAGAGAAGGAGCGCGAACGCGACCTCGAACGGTACCGGCGGATCGTCGACGAGCTGCCCGAGTCCGTCTGTACATACGACGCGAACGGCCGGTTCGCCCTCGTCAACGACCACCTTGCCGAGGTGTACGACGCCGCTCCGGAGGGGCTCGCCGGCGAGTCGAGTCGCCTCGTCGAGCGTGTTCGAGCGGCGAGCGACGGGGACCCGTGGCGGGCGCTCGTCGAGGGTGACCGCGACTCGCTGACCGGGACGACGGAAGTCGACTTGCCGACGAAGTCGGACGCCATCGTCGACTACGACTTCAGCCGGCTGGTCATCGACGGCGAGCTTGACGGCGTCCTCGGCATCTCTCGGGACGTGACCGAGCAGCGACGGCGTCAGCGCCGGCTCGAACGCACCTCGGCGCGCCTCGAAGCGCTGTTCGAGGGGTCTCCCGACATGATCGACATCCACGACGAGGGGGGAGAGATCGTCGACGCCAACCGGGAGATGACCCGAGAGCTGGGGTACGACCGCGACGAGGTCGTCGGGATGGACGTATGGGAGGTCGACGCGGAGCTGGAGCCCGACGAAGGGATACGGCTCTGGCAGGGGTTGGAGATGGACGAGACGGTGCGGCTGGAGACGACGTTCACCCGCGCGGACGGGTCGACGTTCCCCGTCGAGGTCCACGTGCGACGCATCGACGTTCGGGGGGAAGACCGGTTCCTCGCGAGCAGCCGGGACATCTCCGAGCGGAAGGCGTACGAGCGCCGGATCGAACGGGAGAACGAGCGGCTCGACGAGTTTGCGAGCATCGTCTCACACGACCTCCGGAACCCCCTCAACGTCCTCTCGGGGTACCTGCGTCTCGCCCGCGAGACCGGGGACGACTCGTACTTCGACCGGTGCGAGCGCGCGCTCGATGAGATGGAGCGACTCATCGAGGACGTCCTGACGCTCGCCAAACAGGGCGAGGCGGTCGGCTCGTTCGAGCCCGTCCACCTGGGCGAGCTGGCCGCCCGGTACAGCGACGACGCGTTCGGGTCGGCCGAGGGCGAGGACCCCTTCGGCGGCGACGAGACGGAGGGAGAGCCTCGCGTCACGGTCGCGGTCGAGGCCGACGGCGAGATCTGCGCCGACTCCGGGCGGGTCGGCCAGCTGCTCGGGAACCTGTTCCGCAACGCCGACGAACACGGCGGGGACCGCGTCGTCGTCGGCGACCTCCCGGACGGGTTCTACGTCGCGGACGACGGCCCCGGGATCGACGCGGACCGCCGCGACGAGGTGTTCGAGAGCGGCTACACGACTTCGGAGACCGGCACCGGGTTCGGGCTCTCCATCGTCCAGCGCATCGCCGAGGCGCACGGCTGGGAGGTCGCGGTGACGGAGGGGGAACGCGGCGGCGCTCGGTTCGAGTTCACCGGCGTCGACCGGCCGGAGTCGCCCGCGGAGACCGCCGAGTCGTCGGGCTGAGCGTACGGCGCGGGAAAGAGAAGACTGCGTCGACCCGGCTAGAACGCGCCGGTGTAGACGCTGACGTCGGCGTTCAGCTCCTCGCGGAGAGCGCTGTGAACGTGGCAGATACCCTCGGCGCGCTCGGCGATGTCCGCGGCGGTCTCGTCGTCGAGGTCGGCCTCGACGTGGACGTCGAAGGCGATCGACTCGAGGTCGTCGTGGTCGTCCAGCTCGGCGCTGGCGTCGATCTGGATCTGCCCGAGCTCCTCCTCGCCGCGCTGGCTGCCGCCGACGCGGAACGCCGGGAGGTAACAGGAGGCGTACGTGGCGACGAGCGTCGCGTTCGGGTTCGGTCCCGTCTCGTCGGTCGCGTCGATCTGGAGGTCGAACTCGCCGACCTGACTCGTGCTGGCGTATCCGGACTCGGAAACTGTGGATGTCTCGATGTCTGCCATAGTCGTCTCGCAGTTCGGACTCGCGGGGATAAAAGTTACCGCCATCGGCGCGCCGACACCGCCGCGACCCGTCGCCGAGGGCGGCGGACCGGCCTCAGTCGTCTTCTGACGCGTCGGACCCCAGTCCCGTCGCCCCCCGGAGGTCGGCCTCGATCGCCTCCAGCGTCCGGCCGTTCGTCTCGGGCACGACGCGGTAGGTGAAAAGCAGCGCGACGAGGCTACACGCGCCGAACAGCCAGAACGTCATCGGCGTGCCGATCCCGTCGAGCAGCACGGGGAACGAGAGCGCCACCACGAGGTTCGCGAGCCAGTTGGCGACGGTCACCAACCCCATCGCGCTCCCCCGGACGGCGAGCGGATAGATCTCGGAGATCAGCAGCCAGAACACCGGACCGAGCCCGATGGCGAAGAACGCGACGAACGAGACCAGCGTCAGCGTCGCCAGCCACCCCATTCCGCCGGTCGGGTCCGCGAACTGGAAGACAAGGCCGGCGACGGTGAGCGACCCGATCATCCCACCGGTCCCGACGAGCAGGAGGGGCCGCCGCCCGACGCGGTCGACGAGGAGGATCGCGACGACGGTCATGACGACGTTGACCGTCCCGATGGCGACCGAGGCGAGGATCGACTGCGAGCTGCCGAGCGCGGTCGACTCCAGTATCGTCGGCGCGTAGTACATCACGGCGTTGATCCCGGTGACCTGTTGGAAGACTGCGAGCCCGAGGCCGACGATCAGCGCCGGGCGCATCCACGGGCTGAGCAGGTCGCGGACCCCGTTCCCGGACTGGGCCTCGACGGTCGCCTCGATCTCCGACAGCTCCGACTCGATCTCCCCGTCGCGCGTGCGACGGAGGACGGCGCGAGCCTCGTCGGTCCGGCCCCGCTCGTAGAGCCACCGCGGGCTCTCCGGCATCCGGGACATCCCCGCGGCGAGCACGAGGGCGGGGACCATCCCCGCGCCGAGCATGATCCGCCACGATCCGGAGCCGGAGAAGGCGTAGTTGACGAAGTACGACGAGAGGATCCCCACGGTGACCATCAGCTGGTTCAGCGAGGTGAGCCCCCCGCGGACGGCGGGGGGCGCAATCTCGGAGATGTACAGCGGGCCGACGATCGACGCGAACCCGATGGCGATCCCGTCGATCATCCGCCCCGCGACGAGCACCTCGACGGTGGGCGCGACCGCCATGAGGAACGAGCCGAGGAAGAACACCCCGGCCGACAGCAGGATAAAGCGCTTGCGGCCGATTCGGTCGGACAGCTGCCCGCCGACGGCCGCGCCGGCCGCCGCGCCGACCATCGCGCCGCTGACCACGATCCCCTCCACCAAGGGACTCAGCTCAAAGGCGGTGTCGATGAAGAGGATGGCTCCGGAGATGATCCCCGTGTCGAACCCGAACAGGAGTCCGTTGAGCGCCGCGAGCGCGGAGACGATGTACACGAACCGTCCCCCGTCTCCGCGTATCGCGGCCCGCATATCGGCGGTTGACATGGTGTACCGATCCGGCGCTAATCATCTTTTATTTAGAAGACTTCTGATTTATTATTAATTTACGTATATCCAATATATTTCTGTCAGCGGAGCGCGACGAAATCTACCACTGGGACGGCTTATATTTATTCGGATCCGAATAGTATCTTATTACCGGTCCGCCCGGCAGTCGGGACTCGACGCGTGACAGTGGTACGCCGAACGCGGGCTCGAAACGGTGCCTCGCGCGGCCCTCGCGCTCCGCGGACGCGTCGTCGTTTCGCGAAAAGAGCCCGGTCGGAGCCCCGTCGCCGTGGGCACGGGACGCCCCTCGCGCTACTCCAGCGTGTACGTCTCGTCGCCGTCCAGGACGACGGGCTCGGCGGCGGCCCCCGCCGCCTTCACCTCGCTGACGAACTCCTGCGTCTCGATCTCGATCGGGCCGAACGAGTCGTAGTGCATCGGGAAGACGACGTCGGCGCCGACCCAGTCGGCGGCGATTCCCGCGCCGGCGGGCCCCATGGTGAAGTGGTCGCCGGCGGGCAAGGCGGCGGCGTCCGGCTCGAGGTACGGCGCGATCACGTCGACCATCTCGGACATCAGGCCCGTGTCGCCGGCGTGATAGAAGGTGGTACAGTCCGGGTCGGACTCCTGGGTCGGCTTCTTGTCGCCCACGACGAAGCCGGTCGGCATGCCGCCGGCGTAGTCCGGGTCGTTCTCGATGCCGTTCGAGTGGTCCGCCCGGACCATCGTCACCCACGCGTCGCCGCACTCGACGGTGCCGCCGATGTTCATCCCCCCGGCCGGCACAGTGTTCTCGAGGCCGAAGTTCTCTTGGACGTAGGCGGTCAGCTCCGGGGTGGCGACCACGGTGGCGTCCTCGAACTCGGCCGCGTCGGCGATGTGGTCCGCGTGGCCGTGGGTCAAGAGCAGGTAATCGGGGTCGAGGTCCGCGGGATCGACGTCGGTCTTCGGGTTGTCGAAGAACGGGTCGATGAGCAGCTCCGTGTCGTCGACGACGACGTGCCACGTGGAGTGGCCGTGCCAGGTGAGTTCCATGGTCCGTTCGATGCGTCTCGGCGAACGGTAATAAAACTCGACGCTGCGGATCCCAATCGGCGCGCGATAGAGAGCGGGGCCACGGCGAACCGGTCCGCACCGCGACCGGCGGTGTCTGTTCGTCTCGTCTTCGCAGTTTTTCCGCAGACTGATCAGTTCGAGCGGCGGCCTGCGCAATATCTTCCCGCGAATACAGCCTTAACAATCGGATCGTCCTACGACGCCCGTGACAGTGGAGCCTCGACATGGCGGGTGAGCCGACCGACGAACGCGTCGAGGACGGCTCGAATGACGGCCGATATCGTCACCTCATCGAACACGTTCAGGACGCGGTCGTTGAGTTCACGCTCGCCGACGGAGAGCCAACGGTCAGCGACGTCAATCGGGCGTTCGTCGACGTCTTCGGCTACGAGGCCGACGACATTCGCGGCGAGTCGCTCAACGAGTGGGTCGTCCCCGACTGGAAGCTCGCGGAGGCGAGAGAGTTGGACACGAACACCGCCTCCGGCGCGATCAACTACCAGCAGGTGACCCGTGAGACCGCGACCGGCCTCCGCGAGTTCCTCTACCGGGGGATCCCGTACGCGACCGGCGACGCGGACGACGACACCCCCGACGGCGGCTTCGCGGTCTACACCGACCTCACGGAGGTGTCCAGAAACGAGCGGCGGCTGGAGGTGTTGAACCGGATCCTCCGGCACAACCTCCGTAACAACGCAAACGTCGTCGCCGGCCACACGACGCGGTTGCTGGCCCAACTGGAGGATCGACGCGGCGAGACGGTCGACGTGGCGGCCACGATCGAGCGCGCCGCCCACGAGCTCGAACAGCTGGCCGACGAGGCCAACCACATCCGTCAGGTCCTCGAACATCCGACCGACGAGGTGGCCGACATCGACCCCGAACCGACGGTGCGCGCCGTCGTCGACGACCACCGAGAGCGGACGCCGAGCGCCGACATCGAGATCGAGACCGGCGAGACGGGTCGGGTGATGGCCGACAGCCGGCTCCGGTACGCGGTCGACAGCCTCGTCGACAACGCGATCGAGCACAATCCGAGCCCGGAGCCCCGGGTCCGTCTCCGGATAACGAGCGCGGAGGGCCTCTCGGGCGCGGCGTCCGGGGAGTGGGTCGTGATCCACGTCGAGGACGACGGCCCCCAGATCCCGGCCGACGAGCGGGACGTGATCCGCGACGGATCGGCGATAACGCCGACGCACCACGGAAGCGGGCTCGGGCTCTGGCTCGCTGAGCTGACCGTCGAGACGTTCGGCGGAGAGCTCTCGTTCGGCGCGAGCGACCTCGGCGGGAACGACGTGTCGATCCGGCTCCGCCGGCGGTGAGGAGAGGAGTTAACACGCCTCCGCGCGAACCGACTGTCGATGCCCTCCAAGCGGACCGACGCCCCGCCGCCGACCGACCGGTGTCACGAGTGTGCTCAGGCGGTTCCGGCCGGGGCGAGCTTCTGCCCCGACTGCGGCGCCGACCTCGATGGCCCCGCCGCGTACTGCGCCGAGTGCGGCGAGGCGTTCGACGAGGACGACCGGTTCTGCTCGAACTGCGGCGCGTCGCGGTCGGGCGACGGGTCCGCCCCGGCCGCGTCAGAGAGCCGGACCGACGCGGCCGAGCGCCCGAGCGATGCGGAACGCGCCTCTCGCTCGGAGCCGTCCCCGGGCGAGAGCGAGCGCGCCTTCAGGCGCCGCGTTCAGGACCACCTCGACGCCGGGTGGGACGTGGAGCGGGACGACGGCGACCGCGTCGTCCTCGTCGACAGGGGGATCGGCTCCGTCGGCGTCCACATCCTCCTGTTCATCTTCACCAGCGGCATCGGCAACCTGCTGTACGGCTGGTGGCACTACTCCAAGCTGGCCGAACGGCGCCGACTCGTCCGCGGCGACGAGACGACCGCGCGCGCCCCGTCGAGCGTCGACGGTGGCGGCGGTCGGGTCGAGACCGCCTCCGCGTACGTCCTGACCGCGCTGCTGCTGCTGATCGGCGGCTGGATCGCGTTCCTCTCGGTCGAGTCTGGCTCCCCGCCGGCCGCGCTGATCGGCCTCGCGTTCGCGGGGCTCGGCCTCGGCGTCGCTCCGCCAGTCCGCCGACGGCTCGACCGCCGCCACGGGATCACGCGGTTCGGTCGGCAGCGGACGGTCGACCACCGGATCGTCCGACCGCCCGAGTCCGTCGACGATCCCTGCGTGGTCTGCGGCCAAGAGTTCGACCGCGGACTCGTCAGGCGGCGCCGCGACGAGACGCTCGTCGCCGGCGTCCCCGTCCGCACCCACTCGGTCCGCCACAACCACTACTGCGTCGACTGCGCGCGCTCGGAGGTGTTCGGCGACCGCGTCGACTCGCCGTCGATCGGCGGCCTCGCCGACGAGAGGGTCGCGGTCGACGACGAGGCCGCGGACGGTGGCGCGGGCCGTCCCGCGGACGACGCCGTGGGCGACGGTTCGAGCGCGGAGTCAGCGACTGACTCGGTCCGCGAGTCGGCTGACTCCGCCGAGTGAGTCGGGGCCTCTCCGCCGCGGTCGTCGCTTCCTTCGATGGGTCGTCGCTTGCCCCTCCGCGAACGCTTTTCGGGCGGCCGCCCGTTCGGCCTCGTATGTACCACGTACGGTTCCGCGATCCGGCCGGATCGATCCGCGACGGCGAGTACGACCCGGCGACCGACACGGTCGCCTTCGGCGGCGAGGCGTACGCGCTCTCGGACCCCGCGATCGACGTGCTCGCGCCGAGCGAGCCCTCGAAGATCGTCTGTATCGGCCGCAACTACGCCGACCACGCGGAAGAGCTCGGGAACGACGTGCCCGACCGCCCGCTGCTCTTCCTCAAGCCGCCGAACGCGGTGGCGAGCCACGGCGACACCGTGACCGTCCCGGCCGGCAAAGACCGGATCGACTGGGAGGCGGAGTTCGCGGTCGTGATCGGCGAGCAGTGTAAGGCGGTCGACGCCGCCGACGCCATGGAGGTCGTCGCGGGGTTCACCTGTATGAACGACGTGTCGAACCGCGACGACCAGAACCGCGAGCAGAACTGGGTGCGCGGGAAGGCGTTCGACGGCGCCGCGCCGCTCGGCCCGGTCCTCGCGACGCCCGACGAGGTTCCCGCCGACGCGAGCGTCGAGCTCCGCGTCAACGGCGAGACGAAGCAGTCGAGCGACCGCGAGCACATGATCTTCGACGTGCCGACGCTGATCGAGGAGATCACGACGTACCTCACGCTCGAGCCCGGCGACGTCATCGCCACTGGCACGCCGGAGGGGGTCGGCGCCCTCTCTGGCGGGGACACGGTGGAGATCGAGATCGAGGGCGTCGGCACGCTCGAACACGACGTTCGCGTCCCCTGAACGCCCGGACCGACCGACCTGTCCGGCCGTTCCTGTAGCTCGGTACCACACCTCGTTTCCGGTGAACGCTTATATGCCAGCCCCCGGAGTCGGAGGTATGGAGACCAGTTCGTTCGTCGCCGAACCTTGACGGCACCGTCGCGGCGCGATCCGACGCCGGCCGGCCCCGTCGGACGCGGGACAACCGGTCCGAATCGGATCGACCGATCGGACGCGCCGCCGAGACCGCACGCGGAGCGGAGACGCTCCCCTCTCCGGGCCGACGCGAGCGCCCGACCGAATGTCACGAGACGACGACGCGACGAACGAACGCGACGAATCGAGCGGACCGAGCACAACCGAGACCGACGCCGCACACAGCGATGCGACCCGAGCGATAGTCGCGGCGCGGTCCGAGGACGACCCGCCAGACACAACGGAGATCCGCGAGCTGGCCGCTGCGGCCGGCTACGCGGTGGTCGGCGAGGTCACCCAGCGACGGCGCGAGGACCCGACCTACGACCTCGGGCGCGGGAAGGCGGAGGAGCTGATGCGGCTCGCGGCCGACGCCGACGCCGAGGCCGTCATCTACGACGGCAGCCTGTCGCCGGGACAGACGTTCTCACTCGGCGACCTGCTGCCGACCGGGACCGCGGTCGTCGACCGCCCGCGATTGGCCTTGGAGCTGTTCGCCGACGCCGCCGACTCGCGGGCCGCCGACCGACAGCTGGAGCTGGCGCGGCTCCGCTACGAGCTGCCGAGACTCCGGGAAGCGGTCGCCCGCGACGCGAGCGAGGACGTGCGCCTCCGGCCGGAGGGCGACAGCCGCGTCCTCGACGTCGAGAAGCGGATCGAGTCGGCCGAGCGCGCGCTCGACGAGATCGCCGACGACCGCGCGGCGCGCAGGGCGGAGCGCCGCGACGCCGGGTTCGACCTGATCGCCCTCGCGGGCTACACCAACGCCGGGAAGTCGACGCTGGCGCGGCGGCTCGCGGACGAGGTCGACGACCCCGATTTCGGTGCCGAGGCCTCGGATCGGCCCGCAGCGTGCGCCGACACGGCCGCGGGGGACCCGGCGGACGACGCCGGTGCGCTCGCGGTCGCCGACCGCCCGTTCGAGACGCTCTCGACGACCACGCGCCGCGCGACCGTCGCCGGACGGCGCACCCTGCTTACGGACACCGTCGGGTTCCTCGACGGGCTGCCGCACGAGGCGGTGCGCTCGTTCCGCGCCACCATCGACGCGGTCCGGGCCGCCGACTGCGCGCTGCTCGTCGTGGACGCGAGCGACGACCCCGCGGCCCTCCGTCGGAAGCTCAGCGCGTCGCTGTCGGCGATCGAAGCGACCGACGGCCCGGTCGTCCCCGTCCTGTCGAAGGTCGACGAGGTCGATGCCGACGGGCTCGCGTCCGCCGTCGAGGCGTACGAAACCGTCGTCGCCGAACTCGGCCCGCGGGACGCGCCCGTCGCCGACGCGCTCCGGTCGCCGGTTCCGGTGAGCGTCCGGGACGAGTCGGGGCTCGGCGACCTCGCGGACGCGGTGGCGGACGCGCTGCCGACGGCGACGGCGACCGTCGAGGTCCAGAACGGCGGGGACGCGCAGGCCGCGCTCTCGTGGGCGTACGACCGAGCGGTGGTCGCGGGCGTCGAGTACGGCGGCGAGACGATGGCCGTCGACCTGGCGGGACGGCCCGACGTCGTCGCCGAGGCGGAGCGGCGGCTGCGCGGCGCGGGTTCGCCCCCGTGAGCGCTCCCGACACCGACCCGGGAGCGCCGTGACCGGCGTCCGTCAAGACCACCCTTAAGCCCGACCGCCCCCGACCTCCGGGCATGCGACCACGGGATCTCTCCGATCACTCGCCGTACGTGCCCGGGCGGGGCGTCGAGGAAGTCGCCCGCGAGCGCGGGATCGACCCCGACGACCTCATCAAGCTCTCCTCGAACGAGAACCCGCACGGCCCGAGCCCGGCGGCCGTCGAGGCCATTCGCGACCACGCCGACCGCGTGAACCAGTACCCGAAGTCCTCGCACACGGACCTCACCGCGAAGATCGCCGAGAAGTGGGGCGTCGACGACGAGCAGGTGTGGGTCTCGCCCGGCGCCGACGGCTCGATCGACTACCTCTCTCGGGCCGCGCTGGAGCCGGGCGACGAGGTGTTGGTGCCGAGCCCCGGCTTCGCGTACTACGCGATGTCCTCGCGGTACCACCACGGCGAGGTGACCGAGTACGAGCTCTCGACCGCCGACGGCTTCGCGCAGGACGCGGAGACGGTGCTGTCCGCCTACGGGGGCGAGCGCATCGTCTACGTCACCTCGCCGCACAACCCCTCTGGCTCGACGATGCCGCTCGACGAGGTCGAGGCGATCGCCGACGCGACCGCGCCGGAGACGCTGGTCGTCGTCGACGAGGCGTACGGGGAGTTCTCGGACGTCGACAGCGCGATCCCGCTCGCCGACGAGCGCGACGACGTGGCGGTCCTGCGCACCTTCTCGAAGGCGTACGGGCTCGCCGGGCTCCGGATCGGGTACAGCGTCGTCCCCGAGGCGTGGGGCGAGGCGTACGCCCGCGTCAACACGCCGTTCGCGGCCAACGAGCTGGCGTGCCGGGCCGCCCTCGCCGCGCTCGACGACGAGGACCACGTCGAGCAGTCGATCGAGTCCGCCCGCTGGGCCCGCGAGTACATCGCGGACGAGCTTGACGCGCCCACCGTCGACTCCGCGGGGAACTTCGTCCTCGCCGCGGTGGGGGACGGCGAGCGCGTCGCGGAGGCGGCTCAAGAGCGCGGCGTGATCATCCGCGACTGTACCTCGTTCGGGCTCCCCGAGCACGTCCGTATCTCGACGGGGACCCGTGAGGAGACCCGCGAGGCGGTCGAACTGCTCAACGAGACGCTGGCCGACCTCGACCTCGGTGTTCGGGCGTGACGGCGGGGGCCGACGACGCCGACGCCAGCCCTGACCGCGACCGCGCCGACCGCGTCGCCGTCACGGGCACGCCCGGGACCGGGAAGACGACCGCGACGGCGCTGCTCGAAGGGGAGTACGACGTGATCCACCTCAACGACCGGATCAAGTCCGACGACGACCTCTGGACCGAGCGCGACGACGAGCGCGACACGCTCGTCGCCGACCTCGACGCGGTCCGCGAGGACCTCGGCGGCTGGTCCGGGGTCCTCGACTCGCACCTCGCGCACCGGTTCGCTGTCGACCGCGTCGTCGTGTTGCGCTGTCACCCCGAAACGGTCGAGTCCCGACTCGAGGCGCGCGGCGAGACGGCCGAGACGGCGGCCGAGAACGCCGAGAGCGAGGCGCTCGACGTGATCCTCTCGGAGGCGGTGGCCGAACACGGCGCGGAGAACGTCTACGAGGTGGACGCCACCGACCGCGACCCCGAGGCGGTCGCCGATGCGATCCGGGCAGCGATCGAGGGGGAGCGCGAGCCGAGCGCCGGCACCGTGGACTTCATCGATTATATATGAGCCGGCCGCGAGCGTCGAGACGGTAGATGACCCTCGACCAGTACCGCTCCGTGGCCGACCGGCTGCTCGGCCCGTGGGTGTCCGCGGCCGACAGGCTCGGCCTCTCGCCCGACCAGGTGAGCGTGATCGCCTTCCTCGTCGCGGTCGGGGCCGCCGCGGCCTTCGCCGCCGGGTCGACGCCGCTGTACGCGGCCGGCGCGCTACTCGTCCTCCTCAACGGCTGGCTCGACCTCGTCGACGGCGCCCTCGCGCGCCACCAAGAGATCGCCTCCGACGGCGGGGACTTCCTCGACCACGTCCTCGACCGCTACGCCGACGTGGCTGTCATCGGCGGGCTCACGGCCGGCGTGGAGGCGTACGCGCTGGGCTTCGCCGCCGTCACGGGCGTCCTGCTCACCTCGTACCTCGGCACGCAGATCCAGGCGGTCGGGATCGGCCGCGAGTACGGCGGCCTCCTCGGCCGGGCCGACCGGCTCGCGCTGATGGGCGTCGTGGGCGTCGTCGCCGCGGTCTACTCGGCGCCGATCGTCGCCGGACTGAACGTCGTCGGCCTGCTGCTCGCGCTGTTCGCCGTCGTCGGTCACCTGACCGCGGTCCAGCGGTTCCTCGGCGCGTGGAGCGACCTGTAGCCGCTCGCGGTTCCCTCCCCCGGTCCGGTCCTGCCCAAGAGCGGCGCCTGAGCAGATGTTCGGATCGTCGTCGGCGATGGGTTCTCAGCCGTTCTCGCCCGCCCGTGATCGCAGTTCCGACCCCCGCGCGTGGACGTCGTCGACGGCGTCGCGGACGATCGACTCGTCGACGTCGAACGCCCGGGCGGCGTACGCCACCGACAGCCTGACGGCGAGACACGTCATCCGGACCTCCTCGTCGGCTCGGACGACCGAGGGCGGGGTACCCCGTCTGCCGGTCTGTCTCTCGTCGAACCCGCCGGCGATAGCGTACAGATCGGCGTACAGCCGGGCCGCCTGCGGGAGGTCGGACGGCGCGATGCGCCCGTCGGGGCCGTCGAAGTGGTACGCGTCAGGGCGGACACGCTCCTCGCGGACGATCCGATGGCCGTCGTCGTACGTTTCGATGATCGTCTCGGCAGAGTCGCTCACTGGAACCAGCCTCTCCGAACGCCTCGCGAAACGAGGGAACAATTTAAAAGCGTCCGGTCGATACGGGAGGTATGCCCACTTTCGAGCTGAACCTCTCGGACGACGTGTACGCGGAGTTTCAGCAGCTGGCCGATGAGGAGTTCGTTTCCGAGGAGCAGGCCGCCGAGGACCTCATCGCGTCCGGCATCGAGGCGTACAACGTGAGCGTCGTCGACGACGATCCCCGCGACGAGATGCTCGACGGCGCCGAGAACAACATGTTCGACACCGCCGAAGACCCCGGAAGCATCGAAGACGACCGGCTGTAAGGGTCGTCTCGACGCCTGACCCGGCTTCTTCCTAGAAACGCACCACGCCGACAGCGAGCGGCGTCCGGCGGACTACGGCCGCCGCGTGTGAGTCAGAAGCGGGAACTCCGTGCGAACGGTGAGCCGAAGGTCCCCGGCCAGCGGTCGCGCCTCGGCGGGCGCTTCGCTCTCGTCGATCAGGAGGCCGCCGCTCTCGGAGAGTCCGACGAACAGCACGTCGCCGACCGAGAGCGGCTCCGAAAGCCTGCTGCTGGCGCTCCCCCGTTCGTCTCGCAGACGAATACGTGCGTCTCGGGACACGTCGTCGCCGCCCGTCATCTCCACCCGGAACGCGGTGCCGTCGTCGGTGAACGCGACGTCGAACCGGACGCCCTGCTCTCGCGCCGCGTCCGCCCAGTCGGGCTCGTCCACGCTCGTGTCGCCGACCGCGGTTATCGCGGCCGTAACGTCGAACGCGATCGTTTCGCCGCCCTGGAGTTCCGTCTGATCGTACTCCAGCTGGCTCACGAATCCGGACTCGCTGACCGTTATCGACGCGTCGAACTCCCGCATCTCCCCGAAGCTGAGTCGCTCCGAGTAGCCGACCGACTCGTAGACGACCCCCAAGCCGCCCGCGGTCTCGACCAGTTCCGTCGCCGCTCCCCACTCCACCTCGGAGATGTACCGCCTGAACTCGCTCAGCCCGGTCACCTCGTCCGTCGGCGGTGCGCGCTCGTCCACCCTGTAGGCCTGCTCGAACCCGGACTCCATCCTGACGTACGCCACGTCCTCGTCGGCCGGCGACCAGACACGCTCGGTCTCCCCGTTCTCCGTTACCTCACGCGAGACGGCGTTGTCGTCGAACTTGCTCGTCTGCGTCTGGGAGAACTCGTTGTCGTCGAACACGTCGGTGCGCTCCCCCTCGTGCGTCAACGACCCCGCCTCGACCAGGGTCGATTCGTGCGTGCCGAACAGCGTCGCTCCGTCGACACCGTCCTGACGTGCCCCGTCCGGGTAGTCGAAATCGTCCAGTGTCGGCGCCGCGTCTTCGGTGCTTTCCGTCTGATTCTCCGAGCCGTTGTCGTCCCCGTCGGACGCTTCCTCGGACCCGTTCGGCGGCGCCGACTCGTCGGGGGTCGAACCGCTACAGCCCGCAAGTGGAAGAGAGACGGCCGCCGCGCTGGTGAGAACGTATCGCCTGTTCATATGTGGTCTACGGTACCCTCCAGACACGTACGTAAATACGTGCTGACTTGTTTTGTATATTATATTCTGGCTGGCGTTCGAATCGGGGTTCAGTCGACCGAATCTGTGTGTAGTAACTCTACAACAGGCATGTAGCTGACATACCTGCGGCGAGTCAGTACCCCAAGCCAAACAGCCGGTTCGCCGACAGCGTGGCCAGCCCGAGCGCCATCACGCAGGCGAGCAGCCCGAACGCGACTGGCCACCCCGCGGCGTCGGAGACGGCGCCGACGACGACGCTGCCGGAGGCCCCCGTGACCATGTACGCCGTCCGGACCAGCCCGAACCCGGCGCCGCGCTCGGCGTCGGAGAGGAGGTCCATGAACCGCGACTGTACCGGCGCGCCCCACGACATCGCGAGGCCGACGAGGCCGACGCCCGCGACCGTGACCGGCAGCCCCAGGTCGAGCGTCGCAGTCGCGACGAGGGCCCCGTACCCGACGACGCCGGCGCTCATGGTCACCATCGCGGTGGCGTCGCGGCCGATCCGGTCGGATATCGACCCGGTGACCGGCTGTGTTCCCCCGTGGACGAGGAAGTACGCCGAGAACAAAAGTGCCGACAGCGCGCTCGATAAGCCGGTCCCGACCTCGAGGAACGTCGGCAGGAAGGATGCGGTCGCCTGCCACGTGAACGCGCCCATCGTCGCCAGCGCCGTCGTGTAGAGGATCTCGGGCCGCGAGAGCAGCTCGGCGAGCGGACCGAACGCGAATCGCTCGCCCATCGGCTGGTCGGGGCGGAGCGGTTCGGTCGGCCGGACCCGCCACGCGAACAGCGCGAACACGGGGACCGCGACGGCAGCGCCGAGGAGGACCCCGGCGCGCCACCCGTACCGCGATCCGACGAGCGCGGCCGCCGGCGGCGCGGCGAGTCCCGCGAGCGGTCCCCCGGCCACGTGGACGCCGATGGCGCGGCCGGTGTCGTCGAACTGCCGCGTGAGGAACGTCGTCGCGACCGAGTAGTGGTGCCCCGCCCCGACGCCGAGAACGGCCGCGAACAGTCCGAACGCGAGCATCGAGGGCGAGGCGGCGAGGAGCACCGACGCGATCGCGGTGGCCCCCACCGCGGTGAGGATGACGCGGCGCTCGCCGTAGCGATCGCCGAGGACGCCGGAGGGGAACTGCGCCAGCGCGTAGGTGAGCCACATGCCGCTGAGCGCGAGCCCGACGGTGCCGTTGGTGACGCCGAACTGCGTCGTGATCTCCGGGACCAGCGGGCTGACGGCCAGCCGCGCCACCATGGTGCCGGTGAACGCGAGCGTACAGAGCGCGAGCGCCGTGTGTTCGTACCGCCAGTTCACGGTCGCCGTACCGGACACGGGTCAAAGCGGCTTCCGATCGCGGTCAGACGAACCGGAGCCTCTCCGGCCGGACCGCCCGAGAGCTCACTCGGCCGCGAACCGGATCGGGTAGTCGGTGAGGTTCTCGTAGCCGTCCTCGGTGACGACGACGAGGTCCTCGATCCGGACGCCGCCCACGTCGGGGTCGTAGAGGCCGGGCTCGACGGTGATCACGTGGCCCGGCTCCAGCTCTCCGCCGCCGCTCGCGAGCCGCGGCGACTCGTGGACGTCGAGACCGATGCCGTGCCCCGTCGAGTGGATGAACCCGGTCTCCGTCTCCGGGTCGGTGCGGAAGGTCGGCTCGCCGGCCTCCTCGTACACCTCGCAGGCGGCGGCGTGGACGTCTTCCCCGGTCGCGCCCGGCTCGACCGCGTCGAGCGCGGCGTCGAGGGCGCGCTCGGTGAGTTCGTACCACTCGCGGAGGGTCTCGTTCGGCTCGCCGACGCAGAACGTCCGCGTCATGTCGGCGTTGTACTTCGTCGCCTTCGACCGGGGGAAGATGTCGACGATGATCGCCTCGTCCGCGCGGAGCGGGCCCGAGCCGCGGTCGTGGGGGTCCGCGGCCTGCGCGCCGCCGGCGACGATCGTCTCGTCGAGCGCGCAGCCGTGCCGCAGGAGGGTGACCTCGATCTCCTCGGTCACCCGCTCGCTGGTGAGCGGCTCGCCGTCGCGGAGCAGGACGCCCGTCTCCGCGTCGTCGCTCTCGGTCGCCACGTCCGCGCCGGCGATCAGGTCCTCGGCGGCGCGCATCGCCGCCTCGTTCGCCGCCTGGGCCTCGCGGATCGCCTCGATCTCGTCGTCGGTCTTGACCGCCCGGACTTCCCGGAGCCGGTCGTCGGTGTCGACGGTCACCGCCACGCCGCGCTCCCGGAGGGCGTCGGCGGTACCGACCGGGCCGCGGGGCGGCATCGAGACGGACTCGACGCCCTTGTCGCGGACGAACGCGGCGTACATGTCGTTTCGCGCCTCGCGCCCGCCGTACTCGTAGTCGTAGTCGGCGTGGCGCTCGACGCCGTCGGCCGTCGCCTCCTTCTTCGCCCGCCCGTACTCCAGGCCGCCGACGAGGACGTGGACCGCTCCGTCGGCGTACAGCGTGAGGAACGGGTCGGGCCCGGTGAACCCGGAGAGGTACAGCTGGTTGGCGTCCTCCTGCGAGGCGTCAATCAGGTAGCCGTCCGTCTCGAGGTCGGCGAGGCGGTCGTCGAGCCGCGGTCGGTTCATACGTGCCCCTGTTCGGGGAGGGGCAAAGCGGTTGTCCTCTCGGAACCGGCGAGACGGTGAGGGGCCTCGACGACCCGCGACAAAGCATATGCCCGCCAAGCCGGAACGACCGGGGCGTGATGTCGACGGACCGACGAACTACCCTCCTCTCGCTCGTACACCTCCCGTCCGGCTGGCTGCCGGTCGCCGTCGCCTGCGGGAGCGCTGCGGCGCTGCTCGGACTGGCGCTCACCTGGATCGGGCTCGCGGTCGCCGGCGTCTCGCCGGGGGAGTCCGAGGTCGCCCGGTGGATGGTCGGCGGCCCGATATCCGCGGTCGAGGGGTCGATCTGGTTCCTCCTCGACGCCCACTGGGTCCGGGTCCGGACGGGACCCGGGCTGTCGAACCACGTCATCTTCGGGCATCCGCTGATACAGGCCGACGCCGCGCTGTGGCCGCTCCGCGCGGTCCCGCTGACCTTCGCTCTCGGCGCCGCGGCCGCCGTCCGATACCTCGGTATCGACGACCTGCTCGCCGGCGCCGTGACCGGCATGGGCGCGACCCTCGGATACCTCCCGACGATGCTCGCGCTGCGGGCGGTCTCTCGGGTGCCGTTGACGCGTCACGCGACCGACGGGACGGTGCCGATCTCCGACGCGGACGGGATACCTGTGACGGAGGCGGCCGGCGTCACCGCCGGTCCGGACTTCGCCGCGACAGTGCTACTGGTGACCGGACTGGGCGTCGTCGTCGGCCATCTCGTCGGTGCGAGCGCGACCTTCGCGACCGGGGACTGACGGCCGGATCGGTCGCCGCGAACGCCGTCCCGTCACCGCGAAACGCCTATATACTATATCCCGGGGAGAGTCCGTCTGTTTCGCTCGTGACGTGGTTTCGCAGGAGGCATCTCGAATACCGAATCTTACAGGGTTGTACACTCCGTTTTCGGGCGTGTCTCAGAGGTACCAACCACACAAACATTTAACTATTTGGCTCACTTACCTGAAGATGAGGAAAACACCGAGATCCGTCTCTCGGTTTCGTTGTTCCCTCCACGTACCAAACCAATGAGCGAGAACCTTCGAACGTACACGACAGAGACGGCCGACGACGAGCGCGAAACCGAGTCGGAGAGCCAAGAGGAGGAACTGCGGTGTCCCGAGTGCGGCGGTCAGCTAGCGACGGACACGGAACACGGCGAGACCGTCTGCGTCGACTGCGGACTGGTCGTCGAAGAGGACGAGATCGACCGCGGGCCGGAGTGGCGCGCGTTCGACTCCAAGGAGAAGGACAACAAGTCCCGCGTCGGTGCCCCGACGACGAACATGATGCACGACAAGGGGCTCTCGACGAACATCGGCTGGCAGGACAAGGACGCTTACGGTAAGTCGCTGTCCAGCCGCCAGCGCGAGAAGATGCAGCGGCTGCGGACGTGGAACGAGCGGTTCCGCACCCGCGACTCCAAGGAGCGCAACCTCAAGCAGGCGCTCGGCGAGATCGACCGCATGGCCAGCGCCCTCGGCCTCCCCGACAACGTCCGCGAGACCGCGAGCGTCATCTACCGCCGCGCGCTCGACGAGGACCTGCTTCCCGGCCGCTCCATCGAGGGCGTCTCGACGGCCTCGCTGTACGCCGCAGCCCGGCAGGCCGGGACGCCGCGGAGCCTCGACGAGATCGCGGGCGTCTCCCGCGTCGAGAAGGACGAGATCGCTCGGACGTACCGCTACGTCGTCCGCGAGCTGAAGCTGGAGATCCAGCCCGCCGACCCCGAGAGCTACGTCCCGCGGTTCGCCTCCGACCTCGGCCTCTCCGACGAGGCCGAGCGCCGCGCCCGCAGCCTGCTCGACACGGCGAAGGAGCAAGGGATCCACTCCGGCAAATCGCCGGTCGGGCTCGCCGCCGCCGCCGTCTACGCCGCCTCGCTGCTGGTCAACGAGAAGGTGACCCAGAGCGAGGTCAGCGAGGTCGCGAACATCAGCGAGGTCACCATCCGGAACCGGTACCACGAGCTCCTCGAGGCCGAGGACTCCGTCGCGCTGAACTGAGCCGCTTTTCTGCCCGCCGCCGCGTCGGTCGCCCTCCGTCCGGGTCGAAACCGCGAAGGCGACGCGTCGCCACCCGCACGTATGGAGACGACCCGCCACTTCACGGCGACGACGTACATCGTCAACGACGGGGCGACGGCGCTTCACGACCACGAGCGGCTCGGCATCCGGCTGCCGCCCGGCGGCCACGTCGACCGCGACGAGCTCCCGCACGAGGCCGCTCGCCGCGAGGTCCGCGAGGAGACGGGGCTGACGCCGGAGCTGGTCGCCGCCGAGTCGCAGATCACGGGCCCGAACACCCGCGGGCTCCCGGAGCCGGCCCACCTCATGCTCCACGACATCAACGTCCACGAGGACGGGTCGGTGGGCCACCAGCACGTCGATCACCTCTACTACGCCCGCGTCGACTCCCGAGAGATCGCTCCCGACGGCGACGACGAGGTCGACCCGGACCAGTGGCGCTGGTACACCCGGTCTGAACTCGCGGCGAGCGACCTCCCGGAGGACGTCGTCGACCTCGGTCGGGAGGCGATCGCCGCAGTCGACGAGGGGTGAGCGGGACGGGCCGTCGAGAGCGCTCTCGGGGCCGCCGCCGTCCACCGGTCGGAGCGGCGGAGCGGGGCGTCAGACGGCCGTCTCACGCTCCGGAAGGTATTTGAGTCGGTGTTGGCGACGTAAACGCAAGGATGGACGCACAGCGAAGGGAAGCGATCGCCGAGTGGGACGAGCGCTCGTTTTCCGACGGGCTCGCGGGGCTCGGGCGGATCGTCGACGACGGGTTCTCCGGCGCCGCGACCGACGGGGTCGGGTGGGTGTTCCTCGTCGACGGTCGCGTCGTCAGCGTGGTCGACGCGACGCTCGACGCCTTCGCGGAGGCCTCGGGGACCGTCTACCGGGCCCCCGACGACGCGCTCCCGGTGCTCTTCGCGATGCAGGAGCTCGGCGGCGAGCCGCGGGCGAAGTACTACACCAATGACACGCCGCTCAAGGAGGCGGACCGGAAGCTCTCGCAGGGCGGATTCACCGGCTACATCGAGCTGTCGGAGAACGTCCTCTCCGGCGACTACTACGTCGCGTACACCGGCGGCGAGTCGATGGCCGCCGCGTACGTCGGCAACGCGCGCCGGCTGGAGACGGGGGACGACGCCTTCGAACTCGCCGCGGACGAGGTCGGCATCTACACCGTGTACGAGGTCGATCTCGACGTCCGCCCGCTCCCGGACGACGCGGGGACGGCGGACGCTACGGACGACGGGACGACCGACGAGACGGAAGACGCGGGGAGCGACCCCGACTCGAGGGGCGACGACGGGAGGGACACGCCGGGCGGAGCCGATGAAGCTTCCCCCGCGGACGCCGTTGATCCCGCGCCGAACACCGGGCGGGACGACGGCTCGGCGGCCCGGCCCCGAGACGACCCGACGACCGCCGCTCGCGACTCAGATTCGGACGGGCCCGACGCGGCCGAAGCGGGCGGTGAAGCGACGACGGGGGAGGGCGAAGAGTCGCCCGACGCGGTACAGATAGGAGCCGCCGACGCCGCGGAGATAGACGCCGCGGAGACGGACGTCGAGGCGGCGGGGGTGGCGGACCGCGAGCGCCGGCCACCGACCGAAGCGACCGGAGACGGTGCTTCGCGGGACACCCGGGGAACGCCGGACGCGGGAGACGCATCGAACGCCGAGGGCGCGTCGGGCACCGGGAACGCGTCGAGCGACGAGGACGTCTTCTCGGAGGAGGCCGAGTGGCGGGAGCAGAAGTCCATCCCGGCGCTCGACCCGTCGGAGGCTGGCGACGAACCCCGCGGGGCCGACGAGCGTCCCGACCCGCCGTCGCAGCGTTCTCGTTCGGCGGCCGACCCCGGGCGGGCCGAGCGGAGCGGATCGAACGCGAACGGCGGGTCGCCGTCGCCGCGCTCCACCGAGCGGTCCGCGTCGACGCCGTCGGCGGTCTCGAAGCGCGACGCCCGCGACGCCCGCGACGCGACGGGCGACGCGAGCCCGGAGCGGCTTCGGAAGCTCGAGGCGGCCCTCGAGGAGACGGAGACGAAGCGCCAGTCGCTGGCCGACGAACGCGACCGGCTAGCGGCCGAGCGCGACGAGATCGCGACCGAACGCGACGAGTTGGTCGACGAGGTCGAGCGGCTCGAGTCCGAGGTCGGCGACCTCCGGGAGGAGCGCGACCGGCTCCGCCGCGAGCTCTCCGAGGCGAAGGACCGGCTCCCGGACGCCGAGCGGACGCTCACCCCCGCGAAGGCGCGCAGCGGAACGAACCTGTTCATCAGGTACGAATCGAAGGAGGGCGCGACGCTGGCGGACGCCCACAACGGGAGCGTCGACCGCGAGGCCCTCCGCGAGAACCTCCGGGTCGAACACCACACCAGCTTCGAGACGGAGGGCCTCGCCGTCGACGGGCGGCCGTTCGAGGAGTTCCTCGGGGACACCATCGAGTACGGCTTCACCCGCTGGCTCGTCGAGGACCTCCCGTTCGAGGTCCGCGGTACCGGGAACGAGGGGACGCTTCGGGACCTCTACGACGCGCTCCCGGACATCGACCGCGCCGAGATCGGCGGGACGGTGTCGGTCGAACTCCGCGAGGGCGGCGAGGAGGTCCGCGAGCAGCGGTCGTTCGACCTCGTGTTGCGCGATCGCATGGGACACCCGCTGTTCGTCGCCGACCTGAACGACAGCCGGGACCCGACGCCCGAGGGGACGCTGGAGTCGCTCGTCGAGAACGGGCGCGACATCGCCGCCTCCAACGAGACGTTCGCCGGGGCGTTCGCGGTGACTGAGAGCTTCTTCGAGCCCGGGGCCTTAGAGACCGCGAGCGATGCGGTCGGCGGCGGCCTGTTCAGCCGGTCCAAGCGGGCGAGCTTCGTGAAACTCTCGCGCAAGCAGGGGTTCCACCTGTGCCTCGTCGAGGCGCGCGACGGCGGGTTCCACATGACGGTCCCGGACCTGTAGTCGGTCCGACCGCCGCGGCTCGCGAGCGCGGGCTGAGAGAGAAAACGCGGCACCTACGTCGGCGGGCCAAATCGGAATCGCAGTCAGTTCTGGAGTTCCGCGGCGTCGTCGATCCGCATCGACCCCAGCTTATCAACGGTCTCGTCGAGCTTCTCGTCGAGTTCGTCGACGAACTCGTGGGTCCGCTCCGTGGTGATCGCTCCCTGGCTAGACGGCTCGATGAGGTTCTCCTCTTCGAGGACGCGCAGCGAGTATCGGACCTTGTGGTGCGGGTACCCAGTCTCGTTCGACATCTTCACGATGCCGATCGGCTCGTTCTCGATGACCATCCGCAGGACTTGGAGGTGACGTTCCAGCATGTCTACCTCTTTCTCTAGTCGATCTATCATGGCACATGTTAACTTGTCATGCCCCCGTTTAAAAGTTGCTGTCGGCGACCGCGGTCACCCTGTCAGATCGCACCCTTTGACGTGGCAGTAATTAACGTGTTCGATTGCGGCGCAGCGCGCGGCTCGGACGCGGCGCGACCGATCGCGACGGAGACCGCGAGAGTGAGTACAGGTCCGGAAACTGGGAAGATACACGAACGAGCCTATTTCCTGTGAGCCGTTTATTCAGTGATCCTCATTCGTGGTTATGTCGCAGTCACAGACCGTAATCGGTTTTACCCCCCGCCGGGAATCGGCAGGTCGTATGACACTCACCATCGTCGGCTCCCAACTCGGCGACGAGGGCAAAGGCGCGCTCGTCGACCGGTGGGGAGGGGACGCGGACGTCGTAGTCCGTTATCAGGGCGGCGACAACGCCGGCCACACCGTCGTCGAAGGCGGCGCGGAGTACAAACTCTCGTTGGTTCCCAGCGGCGCGGTCCGGGGGACCGTCGGTATCCTCGGCAACGGCTGCGTCGTCAACCCGAAGACGCTGTTCGCCGAGATCGACAACCTGCGCGAGCAGGGGCTCGACCCCGACGTGCGCGTCGCCCGCCGGGCGCACGTGATCATGCCGTACCACCGCGTGCTGGACGGGATCGAGGAGGAGGTAAAAGCCGACGACGACGCCGGCGACGCGGTCGGCACGACCGGTCGCGGTATCGGCCCCACCTACGAGGATAAGGCCGGCCGCCGCGGGATCCGGGTCGCGGACCTGCTCGACCCCGAGACCCTTCGCGAGAAGCTCGAGTACGCGGTCCCGCAGAAGCGCGCGCTCGTCGAGGACGTGTACGGGCTCGACCTCGACAGCGAGGCGCAACGCGCCTCTGGCAGCCGGACGCAGTCCGGCGACGACGACAGCGATGACGACCGCGCGGCCGCCTTCGACGTCGACGCCCTCCACGAGGAGTTCGCCGCGATCGGCGAGCGCCTCGCCGACGAGGGGATGACCGTCAACTGTTCCGACTACCTTCACCGCCGTCACGAGGCGGGCGACGAGATCCTCTTCGAGGGCGCGCAGGGGACGCACATCGACGTCGACCACGGGAACTACCCGTTCGTCACCTCGTCGAACCCGACCGCGGGCGGCGCGGCCGTCGGCTCCGGGCTCGGCGTCACGACGGTCGGCGACGGCGAGGTCGTGGGCATCGTGAAGGCGTACCTCTCGCGCGTCGGCGAGGGGCCGCTCCCGACCGAACTCGACGGCGACGCCGACGAGGAGGCGCTCGCCGACGAGATCCGCGAGAAGGGCGGCGAGTTCGGCACGGTCACCGGCCGCCCACGCCGGATCGGCTGGCTCGACCTGCCGATGCTCCGTCACGCCGCGCGCGTCTCCGGGTTCACCGGGGTCGCGGTCAACCACGTCGACGTGCTCGCCGGGCTCGACGAGCTGAAGGTGTGTACCGGCTACGAGCTCGACGGAGAGACGCTCGACACCGTCCCCACCACGACCGACCGGTGGGAGCGCTGCGAGCCGGTATACGAGACGCTCGACACGTGGGCGCCGTTCGACTCCTCGGCGGTCGCCGAGGCGGGCTACGACGCGCTCCCCGAGGCGGCCCGCGACTACCTGGAGTTCGTCGCCGACGAGATCGACACGCCGGTCTACGCCGTCGGCGTCGGCCCCGACCGCGAGGAGACGGTCGAACTGACGAACCCGTTCGACGAATAGGAACTCGCCCGTCTACCGTCGGATTTCGGGCCTATTCCCGCGGATCTATCGCGTTCAGCGCGGCCATGTCTTCCGCCGTCAGCGACAGGTCCGCGGCCGCGAGGTTGGATTCGAGGTGGTCGACGCTCGACGTGCCCGGGATCGGGAGCGTCACGTCGGAGTGGTCGAGGAGCCACGCGAGCGCGACCTGCCGCGGCGTGGCGTCGCGTCGCGCCGCGACCTCGTCGAGCGCGTCGGCGGACTCGTCGTCGTCGACCGCGTACATCGGGCCCCACGGGATGAAGCCCACGCCGCGGCCCTCGCAAGCGCGCAGCACGGCCTCGTCGTCGCGGTGGCCGACGTTGTACCGGTTCTGGACGGTCGCGATGTCGACGATGTCCGTCGCGGTCTCCAGCTGCTCGACGGTGACGTTGGAGAGCCCGACGTGCGCGATCTGCCCGGCGTCTTTCATCTCCGCGAACGCGTGGACCGACTCCGCGAAGTCGGTGTCCGGGTCCGGGCGGTGGAACTGGTAGAGGTCGATCGTGTCGGTGCCGAGGCGGTCGAGGCTACACAGGACCTGGTTCTTGAGGAAGTCCGGGTCGCCGTGGGGGAGCCAGTCGCCCTCGCGGTTGCGGAGCAGCCCGGCCTTCGAGGCGATCACCACGTCGTCGGGATCGCCGATCGCCTCGCGGATGAGCCGCTCGGAGACGCCCGGGCCGTAGGAGTCCGCGGTGTCGACGAAGTCGACGCCGAGGTCCACTGCCCGCCGGAGCACGTCCCTCGCGTCTTCCTCGTCGGCGGGCCGGCCGATGACGTCCTCGCCGGTGACCCGCATCGCGCCGAAACCGAGTCGGTCGACCGTGAACGCCCCGCCGATGTCGAACGTGTCGCGTCCGCCGCTGGTGTCGGAAGCCATGGTCCGTCCGTCTCGCGCCACGCTGAAAGCGGTAGGGGTGGCGGAAGGGGACGCGACGAACGGGCGCGGCGCGGCGCGCCGCCGCCCGTCTTGCGCCCGTCGCTACTCATAAACCGCCCCCGAGTAATCGTAGGGTATGGACGCCGAGCGCGAGGTACTCGACGTGTTGGCGCGGAACGCCCGCGAGGACATCGACGACATCGCGGCCCAGACGGGCCTCGACGCGGCGGCGGTAGCTGACGCGATCGACGCGCTGGAGGGCGACGGCGTCGTCCACGGCTACCAAGCCGTGGTCGACTGGGACCGCGTCGAGGAGGGGAAGATCCGCGCCGTCGTCGAGATCAACGTGGAACTCGACCGCGAGACGGGGTACGAGCAGGTCGCGGACCGGATCGCGAAGTTCCCCGCCGTCGACGCCTTACACCTGGTCTCGGGCGACTACGACTTCGCCGTCGAGGTGCTCGGCGAGAACATGCAGGACGTCTCCGAGTTCATCTCCGAGCAGGTCGCGCCGATGCCGGCGGTCACCCAGACCGTGACCCACTACATCATGGAGACGTACAAGGACGGCGGGATCCGGTTCGAGGACGGGGACGACGACGACCGCCTCTCCGTGTCGCCATGAGGATCTCGGACCGCGCGCGCACCCTCCCGGAGTCGGGGATCCGGAAGTTCTTCGAGCTCGCTGAGGCGCGCGACGACGTGATCTCGCTGGGGGTCGGCGAGCCCGACTTCTCGGCGCCGTGGGCCGCCCGCACCGCCGCGATCGACTCGCTCGAACGCGGGAAAACGTCCTACACCGCGAACCGCGGGATGGCCGCGCTCCGCGAGCGTGTCGCCGCGCACCACGAGCGCTACGACCAGTCGTACGACCCGTCCGAAGAGGTCCTGGTCACCACCGGCGCGAGCGAGGCGGTCGACCTCGCCTTCCGCGCGCTCGTCGACCCCGGCGACACCGTGGCGGTCCACGAGCCGACGTACATCTCCTACGGACCGGGGATCGAACTGGCAGGCGGCGAGCGGCTGACGGTCCCCACGCGCGCCGCGGACGATTTCGCGCTCACCCGGGAGTCGCTGGAGGCCGCGGGCGCGGCCGACGCTGACCTGCTCGTGCTGTGTTACCCGAACAATCCCACGGGCGCGACGATGACCGACGAGCAACTCGCGGAGGTCGCGGCGTTCTGCCGCGACAACGAGCTCCGCGTGGTGGCCGACGAGATATACGCCGCGCTCACGTACGGGGGCGACCACGCCTCGATCGCGACCCAGCCGGGGATGCGCGAGCGCACGGTCGTCGTCAACGGCTTCTCGAAGGCGTACGCGATGACCGGACTGCGGCTGGGGTACGCGCTGGGGCCGACCGACGCGATCGACGCGATGAACCGGATCCACCAGTACACGATGCTGTCGGCGCCGACGACGCCGCAGTACGCGGCGATCGAGGCGCTCGACCGCTGCGACGACGAAGTGTCGGAGATGGTCGAGGAGTACAACCGCCGCCGGCGGCTGGTCGTCTCCCGGTTCAACGAGATGGGCCTCGACACCTTCGAGCCGGGCGGCGCCTTCTACGCGTTCCCCGAGTGCGGCGGGGACGACGAGGCGT
This sequence comes from Halorubrum sp. CGM4_25_10-8A, assembly GCF_005435025.1. NCBI lineage: Archaea > Methanobacteriati > Methanobacteriota > Halobacteria > Halobacteriales > Haloferacaceae > Halorubrum > Halorubrum sp. CGM4_25_10-8A. The sequence continues at coordinate 109,597 of NZ_SGTX01000007.1, forward strand.
TCGCCGAGGAGCTGCTGGAGGCGCAGGGCGTCGCCGTCGTCCCGGGGTCGGTCTTCGGCGAGGGCGGAGAAGGGCACCTCCGGGTGTCGTACGCGACCTCGATGCGCGAGCTGAAGGAGGCGACCGACCGGATCGCGGCATTCGTCGAAGGACGCTGAGGCCGCGGTCGCGGCGCAGTCCCCGTCGCGATACGGCCGTCGCGGGGCGCCTGACGCGCTGGTGGCACACTCGGGCGCGTAAACGAACAACTACTTCCAAATTTATTGCCGTTCGCCAAAGATTATCACGCTCGATCCTGATGTTCGAGCCATGGAGTTCCAGCTAACCGACGAACAGAAGCAGCTGCGCGAGGAGGTACGGAAGTTCGCCGACGAGGAGATCCGACCGGTCGCGACCGAGTACGACGTCGACGAGGCGTACCCCCACGAGGTGATGGACAAGGCCGCCGACATGGGACTGCTCGCGCCGCACGTCCCGGTCGAGTACGGCGGGATCGGCTACTCCTCGCTGGAGAACGCCATCCTCACCGAGGAGCTGTTCGCGGCCGACCCCGGGATCGGGCTCTGTATCTCGAGCGCCGGGTTCGGCGCCGAGGCGCTGATGGAGTTCGGCACCGAGGAACAGAAGGAGCGTGTCCTCCCCGAAGTGACCGCGGGCGACGCGGTGATGGGGTCGGCCATCTCCGAGCCGCAGGCCGGCTCGGACGTGACGAGCGTGGCGACGCGGGCGGAGAAGGACGGTGACGAGTGGGTCATAAACGGGTCGAAGATGTGGATCACGAACGGCACCGTCGCGGACTACTTCGTCGTCGTCTGCGAGACGGACCCCGATATCGACGACCGCTACTCGGGCTACTCGCAGATCCTCGTCGAGGGCGACCGCGACGGGCTCACCTGCGACAAGATAACCGGGAAGCTCGGCATCCGCGCGAGCGACACCGCGGAGCTCCGCTTCGACGACGTGCGGGTGCCCGAGGAGAACCTGATCGGCCAGCGCGGGATGGGATTCCTCCAGCTCATGCAGTTCTTCGACGAGACGCGGACCGCGGTCGCCGCGCAGGGCGTCGGCATCGCCCGCGGCGCGGCCGAGCGCGCGCTGGAGTACGCCGAGGAGCGCGAGCAGTTCGGCCGCTCCATCTCCGACTTCCAGGCGATCAAACACAAGCTCGCGGAGATGCACACGAACACCGAGGCCGCCCGCTGGCTCACCTACCGCTCCGCGTGGGCGGTCGACAACGAGGCCGGCGACCTGACCGCGCTCGCGTCGATGGCCAAGGAGTTCGCCTCCCGGACCGCGGTCGAGGTCGCCGACGAGGCGGTCCAGATCCACGGCGGCGCCGGCTTCGTCAACGACCACGACGTCGAGCGACTCTACCGCGACGCGAAGATCACGCAGATCTACGAGGGGACGACCGAGATCCAGAAGAACATCGTCGCCCGCGAACTGCTCGACGAGGGGATGTGAGGGCGGCGACGGACCGCCGGTCGCCCGCGACCGACATCTAAAACCCCCGGTAGGCCTATATCGTCGGTATGAACGAGGAGGAGGCCCTCGGAGAGGGTAACGACGCGCGCTTCGAGGGCGGCGACAGGGCGGACCCGGAAGAGCGCCTCAAGCGACAGCGCGACGATCTACAGCTGCTGAACCAGGTGATGCGCCACGACATCCGCAACGACCTCCAGCTCGTCGGGGCGTACGCCGAACTGCTCGACGACCACGTCGACGAGGAGGGGCGGGAGTACCTCGACGTGATCAAGCGGAACACGCAGAGCGCCGTCTCGCTCACCACGACGGTCCGCGACCTCGCCGAAGTGATGCTCCGCGAGGACGCCGAGCCGAGCCGCGTCGCGCTCGACCGGGTCCTCTCACAGCAGGTCGAGGAGGTGCGGTCCGCGTACTCAGAGGCCGTCTTCACGGTGGAGGGCTCGTACCCGGAGGTCGAGGTCGTCGGCGACGAGATGTTGAGCTCGGTGTTCCGGAACCTCCTGCGGAACGCGGTCCAGCACAACGACGAGACCCCGCCGAAGGTGACGGTGTCGGCGACCGTCGACGAGGGCGAGGGCGTCGCCGAGGTCCGCGTCGCCGACAACGGGCCGGGGATCCCCGAAGGCCAGCGCGACGAGATATTCGGGAAGGGGGAGAAGGGCCTCGACAGCCCGGGCGCGGGGATCGGGCTGTACCTCGTCCGCTCGCTCGTCGAGATTTACGGCGGGGGCGTGTGGGTCGAGGACAACGAGCCGAGGGGCGCTGTCTTCGTCGTCAGGCTTCCGCTCTGCTCGGAGTGACCCCGCGACGCGCCGTGTCGCGGCGGCTCACTCGTCGTCGTACTCCATCGCGACCGAGTTGATACAGAACCGCTTCCCCGTGGGCTCCGGGCCGTCGTCGAACACGTGCCCGAGGTGCGAGTCGCAGTTCGCGCACCGGACCTCGGTGCGGCGCATCCCGTGGCTGGTGTCCACCGTCGTCGTCACCGACTCCTCCTCGGCGGCGTAGAAGGCGGGCCAGCCGCAGCCGGACTCGTACTTCGTCTCGGCCTCGAACAGGACCGTGCCGCAGGCGCGACACTTGTACTCCCCGTCGTCGGGGTGGTGGTCGACGTACTCGCCGGAGAACTTCGCCTCCGTGCCGCTCTCGCGCAGCACGCGGTACTCCTCGTCGGAGAGTCGCTCGCGCCACTCGTCGTCGGTCAGCTCCGCCGGGTCGCGCTCGTCTGTCTCGCTCATACCCCCGATACGCGCCCCACGGGCAAGGGGGTTGCGACGGGCGAGCCGCGGAGAAGTTGCGGCCCGCGGCCCCAAACGGTATCCACCCGGCGGTCCGATTCGCGCCCATGGCACGCGAAGTCACGCACGAAGAGCGGGGGCCGACGATACTGGACGACGACGACAAGGGGGACGACGGCCTAATCTACGTCTGTCGGTGCGGGCTCTCCGACTCGCAACCGCTCTGTGACGGCTCGCATAGGGCCACGGCCGACGAGGAAGACGGCGTCGTGTACAAGTACGAGGACGACGACGCCGACGGCGAGCGCCGCGAGGTCGACGGGATCGCGTTCGAAGATGCGTAGCGGCGGGCCGCCGAGCGCGACGGCGCCGGCGGTCAGATCACGCCCATCTCCCCGAGCCGCTCGGGGAGGTAGGTGTCGGTGACGAAGTCGAGCCCGCGGCTCGCGAGGGACTGCTGTTCGGACTTCTTGCCGATGTCGAGCTGGAGCTCGATCTGCTCTTCCCAGTAGTCCGTCTGGAACCGCGGGTCCTCCAGCTCGGATTCGAGGGCGTTGATGTCCGAGTCGGATAGCGGGTCGGAGGGGAGGTCGTACTCGACGATGTCCTCGGGCTGGATCCCGATGAACCGCGCCTCGGGCGTCGCGAGGTACTTCGAGAGATGTGCGGACTTGATCGAGCCGTACGCGACGGAGCCGTAGATCCGGTAGGACCACGGGTCGCCGTCGGTAAACACCACGACCGGGAGGTCCAGCTCGTCGCGGAAGCGCTTCGTGAGCCGGCGGGTGGCGCGGGCGGGCTGGCCGCCGAGGTGGACCACGAGGGCGTCGTGGGCCTCGTCGAACCCGTTCTCGACCAACCGGTCACGCATCCCGCCGGTCTCGACGCAGAGGACGAACTCGGCGTCGTTGTCGAGGAACTCGATGGTGTCCGGGTTGTTCGGGATCTGGTAGCCGCCCTGCCCCACGTCGAGCTGACAGTGGATCTCGCGTTCACCGCGGTTGGTCTGCTCGCGGAGGAGCAGCGGCCCCATCACCTTCGCGCCAGACTCCTCCGGGCGCATGTGGAAGTCCTCGCGGGTGACGCCCGTGACGATCTCTAAGTCCTCCACGAGGTCGTTCGACTCGTCCTGGGAGTTGAACTGCGCCTCGTCGTTGTCCCACGACTCCGACAGGTAGTACAGCTCACGCAGCGTCGACGAGCGATCGTCGTCGAGCTGGTTCGCGAGGAACTCGATCGTGTAGGCGGCTTTCAGCAGCTTGCGCGCGCCCCGCACCGAGTTCGCGCTTCGCGTCGAGGTGCGGTCGCCGTAGGTCCAGACGCCGCTCTCCTCGTCGTACTCGATGTTGCTCTTCGTCCGCGTGGGGAGCGTCATCTCCGGAATCGACCCCGCCGCGAACTGGTCGTAGAAGTCGGCGGCCAGGTCGATCAGCTCGTCTCGTGCGTCGCTTTCGGTCGTCATTAGTCGTTCACCGTGAGTTTCTCGGTCTCCACGCCGCCGACGCTGACCTCGAACTCGGGGTCGCCGTCGACCGCGTACGTCAGTTCTCGCTCGTCGCCCGAGGGGACCTCGGGCTTCCACTGGACGAACCACTCGCCGTCCATATCCACCACCGTTCCGTCGGAGAGGTCGGTCGGCTCCGCCGAGACGATGTCGGTGATCTCCAGCTCCTCGTTCACGTCCGAGTGGTTCTCAACGGTGAGCGTCACCGCCTCGCCGTTCACCTCGCGCTCGACGCTGACGTTGTTCATGATCCGCGCCAGGGCCCCGTCGATGTCGGGGCGCGGCCGGCCGGTGACCTCCGAGACCTTGTCGGCCATCTCCGGGAGGATGCGACCGAGCACGTCCTGTTTCTCCCGGCGCTGCTGCATCGAGCGCCGCTTACTGAGGAACGACTTCAGTTCGCGGGCGGCCTCCCGGACCGCGAGCTCGATCTCGTCTTCGATCTCGGGGACGTTCGCGAGCGCGTCCTTTGACTCACTCGTGAACGGGACGTTCGTGGAGGCGACGTGGATGCTGATGACGGCCGGCCCGTTCGGCATCCCCGACCCCCCGGGCTGGTCTAACCCGTAGTTGCGCCACCCGATCTGTTTTATCACGTCCGTCGTCGCGCAGGCGCCCCGCTGGTAGACGAGCGGGACGCGGTTGGCGAACCGGAGCAGCTCGACCGACCCCTCGGCGGGGATCTCGCCGCCGTACGCGATCCCGGCCTCGACGATGAACGGGTCGCCGCCGTGGACCTCGGCGTCGCGGGTCGCCGCCGCGTAGAAGTCGGCGTCGTACTCCTTCCGTAGCCCGGCCTCGACCAGCTCCGCCGTGATCGGTGCGAGACACCCGGTCGGCGGCGCGAGGATGTCCGTCGTCCGCATCGCCTCTAGGAGGTCGGCCGCGGCGTCGCGGTCGCCCGCGATCGACTTCACCTTCGGCGGGTCGTCTGGCACGGTCCGCGCCCGCGACCAGAACGCCTCGACGACGTTCTCGCGCGCGGTCTCGCCGAAGGTCGCGTCGTGCTGCTCGGCGACGAACGACGCCGCGTCCGCGACGAGGCGTTCGAGGTCGTCGCGGGTGGTCCGGAACGCGTCGCCGTCGAGGTTCTCGAACCGGCGCGCGAGCGCCTCGGCCATCGCCTGAACCGCGGCGTCGTCCTTCCGCGTCGACGTGGCCTCGTCGACCAGCGCGTACACGTCGGGGACGAGCGGGGACTCCTCGGGGTCGTCGGCCCCGCCGTCGCCGCTCGACGCCGCGGCCTCCTCGTCCGCGCCGCCGCGGCCGGTGACCGCCCGCCACCCGGCGTCGACCGCGTTCTCGCGGACGGTCCCGCCGAACGTCTTTCCGGTGTCGTCCTCGACCGTCTCCGCGACGTTGTCGACGATGTCGGCGAGCTCGGACCGGGTGATCCGGTCGTTGTTCCCGACCGTCTCGGCGACGCCCGCTGCGAAGGCGGTCGTCGCTTCCGCGCCCTTGTTGGCGACGGCCTCGGAGACCGCGCTCGCGATATCGCGGTCGTCGTGCGCTCGGGGCGGCGACCACGACAGCTCGCGGCCGTAGTACACGTCCCGGAAGTTGTCGATCACGCTGTCGGCGGTCTTCTTGCCGACCCGTGTGAACTCCTCTTGGAGGAACCCGGAGACCGAGTACGACTCGGTCGCCTCCAGCATCTTGATCAGCGTGCCGAGCTCGACGCCGTGGGGGTGCGGACGGATCTCCTCCGTCTCCGCCGGCAGCTCGTCGGTGGCGCGCTCGAACTTCATCGGCTCGTCGAGCCCCGGCTCGCGCAGTTCGAGCCGTGCGTGGGGGTTGACGACCGCGGTGTGTTTCACGTAGTCGTGGAGCTGCTGGCGGGCGCGCATGTTCGCCTCCATCTCCAGCTCGATCCGGGTCCCGTGGGGGCGGTCCCACGTCGTCTCCTCGTCGGCCTGGATCTCCGGCTCGTTCGTGTCCGTATCGATGATGAGCTCGAAGTACTGCGCCCGCGATTGGCCCTTCGGCCGCGAAGTGATCTTCGCCGGCTGGCCCGAGGTCAGCTGCGAGTACAGGACGGCCGCCGAGATCCCGATCCCCTGCTGCCCGCGGGACTGCTCGCGGGCGTGGAACCGGCTGCCGTACAGGAGCTTTCCGAACACCTTCGGAAGCTGTTCTTTCGTGATCCCAGGCCCGTTGTCCTCGATGACGAGCCGGTAGTAGTCGCCCACCTCCTCGATCTCGATGTAGATGTCGGGGAGGACGCCGGCCTCCTCGGTCGCGTCGAGGGCGTTGTCGACCGCCTCCTTGACAGCGGTGACGAGCCCCCGGGCGCCCGAGTCGAACCCGAGCATGTGTTTGTTCTTCTCGAAGAACTCGGCGATGGAGATCTCGCGCTGGCCCTCGGCCAGCTCCTCCGCGATCCCCTCCTCGTCGCCGATCGTCGACTGGAAGGACGTCATTCGGTACTCACTCCTTTCCCCGAGGCACCTAAAAACGCACCGGCGGCGCGGTGAAAGTGTATCCCCGCGGAAGAAGCCGTCTCCGACGGATGCGTGTGCCGCTCTCACGTGACAGTTCTCGGGACGCGTCTGAACTCGCTATCCCGTCATACCGTCGGCCGCCCGGTCATTACATTGAAATAATTTAAATTTATTGATCAATGCGGCACGGTGATGTGTCACAGACCAGCATTCGTGCCGGGAGGGAGCACTGAAATGACAGACGACGCGAGTGGCGAGGCGAACCGAGCGCGAACCACGACCCGACCGCCGGAGCCGGACCGACGGGCGGTACTCCGAGGCGCGGCCGCGACCGGCGCCGCCCTCGTCTGGGGCACGTCGACCGCCGTCGGCGAACCGAGAAGTGGGAACGGCGCCGGCGTCCGCGCTGCGGGCGGGTTCCCACCGAAGGGGATCACGACCTACGGCCGGAGCGTCGACCTCGGAAACGGCTCGGTCAGGACGTTCACCACCGAGACCCCGTCGGGCGAGCCGAAGTACCACGGCGTGGAGTTCGACCGGACGGCGCTGGAGGGCCTCCCGAACGCCGGCGAGCTCGAAGCGGCCAACCACCGGGCCGAGACCGACAAGTACCGCGCGGGCGGGCAGGCGACGCAGGTCCACTTCAAGCAGTCGCTCCAGTTCTTCGTCCCGTTCCCAGCCGCGGAGCGGACGCCGTTCACGTTCCTCGGGCTCAACTGGAATCCGGGCGGCCACTTCGGCGGGGCGGGCGCGTGGCTCAAGCCGCACTTCGATATTCACTTCCACATGCTCGATCCGGCGACCGTCGACGCCGTCGACGGACCTCGACTCCCGCCGTACGACACCGGGAACGGGGAGTACGCGCCCGGCAGTCCGCAGCCGGATCCCGACGGCGAGGTGACGGAGACGCGGTTCGATTACGACCAGCTCCCCGAGGGGTACGCGCGGTCGCCCGAGCCGGTCGCCGACCAGCGGTACATCACCGACATGGGCGAACACACGGCTCCCGCGGACGCGCCGGAACTCCCGGACGGCCCGGGCGAGCCGGGGGACCCGGACGCGTTCGCGAATACGCTCATCCAGGGGTTCATCGCACCCGACGAGAGCGAGCCGCCGCGGTTAGCGTTCGTCGAACCGATGATCACGCGGGACTTCTTCAGGGGCTTCGAGGGGCGGGAGACGTACGCGGTCCCGCAGCCGGACACGTACCCGCACGCCCGACGGCACCCGACCGAGTACGCCGTCCGCGACGTTCCGTCCGCGGACGCGGTGGCCGTCGTGTTGCGCGGGTTCGAGGAGACCTGATTTCGGAGCGTCGCCGCCCCGTCCCGGGGACGCTCTCGGGCGACGGTTCGGCCGCCGACAGGTTTCTCCCCGTGACGCCCCTTCCTCCGTCCATGTCAGGATGGACGGCCGACGAGATGCCGCGGTTGGACGGGAAGACGGTGGTCGTCACCGGGGCGAACAGCGGGCTCGGGTTCGAGGGGACCCGGGAGTTCGCCGCGAGGGGCGCGACCGTCGTGATGGCGTGTCGGAGCGTCGAGCGCGCCGAGGCGGCGGCCGACGAGGCCCGGGCGGACGCCAGGGGCGGCCTCGACGGCGACCTCGACGTCCGCGAGTGCGACCTCGCGTCGCTCGACTCGGTGGAGGCGTTCGTCGAGGGCCTGCGAGACGACTACGACGCCGTCGACGTGCTCTGTAACAACGCCGGCGTGATGGCGATCCCGCGTAGCGAGACCGAGGACGGCTTCGAGACGCAGTTCGGCGTCAACCACCTCGGCCACTTCGCGCTCACCGGACGGCTGTTCGACCTCCTCGACGCCGCCGAGGGGATCGGCGGTGACGCCCGCGTCGTCACGCAGTCCTCGGGGGCCCACGAGCAGGGCGAGATGGACTTCTCGGATCTCAACTGGGAACGGTCGTACGGGAAGTGGCAGGCGTACGGACGCAGCAAGCTCTCGAACCTGCTGTTCGCCTACGAGCTCCAGCGCCGGCTCGACGCCGCGAGCGACGAGGACGGCGACCCGGGGATCCGCAGCGTCGCCTGCCACCCCGGCTACACCGACACGAACCTCCAGATGCGGACCGCCGAGGAGAGCGGGAACCCGCTGATGAAGGTCGGCATGAAGGCCGCGAACGCGGTCCTCGGGCAGGACGCCGATATCGGCGTCGAGCCGATGCTGTACGCGGCCACCGCCGACGTCGACGGCGGGGCGTACGTCGAGCCGGGCGGCCTGATGAACATGCGCGGGCACCCGACCGTCGGGCGGTCGAACGACGCCTCCTACGACCGGGACGACGCCCGGAAGCTCTGGGAGTACTCGACCGAGGCGACCGGCGTCGAGTACCCGGTGTAGGCGGTTTTCGCGCGCCGCTCGCGCGGCCGCGGCTCGCTCGGTCCGTCCCTCAGTGAAGCGTCCCGTCTCGGACGTGGGCGTCGTGCGCGAACAGCGCGTAGCCCACGTCGACCGGCCGGTAGCCCGTCTCGTCGGCGATCGCGCGGATCGGCTCGATCATCGTCACGTAGTCGGCGGCGTCGAACGACTCCTTGCGCCCGTCGAGGTAACCCAGCCGCTCCAGAGACGCCCAGACCCGCGTGTCGACGACGGCGTGCCGATCGCCGTCGAGCGCGGCCACCACGCACGACGCGGTCGCCGCTTTGAACCCGGCGAGGCCGGTGATGAGGTGGATCGACGAGAAGTCGCCGTCGACGGCGCGCGCGTTGCGCGTCACCTCGCGGCAGCGCGCCTCGGGATTCTTCTCGACGTGGTACGCGCTCCGCGTGGACGACTCGTAGGCGATCTCGTACAGCTGGTCCCGCGTCAGGTGCCCCTGCGAGCGGTACCGCTCGCCGAACTCGTCGAGCCGCTCCGGGAGGACGCCCTGCGTCTCGGCGTAGCGGTCGAGGTTCTCGGCGACGAACGCGTCGAGGTCGTCGAGGTGGCTGTTAGGGTCGTCGGCCTCCATGTAGAAAGCTCGTCGCTCGGCGAGTAAAACGGCGACGCCGCCGGCGGGAGGGAGAGACGGCGAGGGCGTCGGCCGACGGACGAACGACGGCGCCGTCGCTCGCGGTGCGTAATATACACGGAACGCGTTTCGAGAGCTGTCCGAGTTCGCCGGTAGCGGATGCCGCCGGACGAGTTACAGCCGAGTGAGGTTCGTCGCGCGCGGACCCTTGTCCGCCTCCTCGATCTCGAACTCTACCTCCTGTCCCTCCTCGAGGTCCGGGCCGCCGACGTCTTCCATGTGGAAGAACACGTCCTCGTCAGCGTCGTCAGTCTCGATGAATCCGTAGCCGCCGGTGTCGTTGAAGAAGTCGACCTTGCCTGTCGCCATCGCGGATCAACTGTCGCCCGACGAGGTGATAAGTGTTGTGTGCCGCGTTCGTGGGGAGGAAATAGGGTCGAGTTCGGGCGAAACCCTCCGGTAGCTTCGGATTCTAAATTTTCTCTCTTGTCAGGCTTTGGTTTCGAATGGGAAAACGCACTAAGGGAGTATCCCGTAGTAGTACCCAAGATGAGTGCCAGAACGACCCACCTCGACATCACGGGGATGAGCTGCGCCAACTGCTCGGCGGCGGTCGGCGACGCCGTCGAGTCGCTGGACGGCGTCTCGCGGGCGGACGCGAACTACGCGACCGACGAGGCGAGCGTCGAGTACGACCCGGAGGCGACGTCGCTCGCGGCGATCTACGACGCGATCGAGGACGCGGGCTACGGGGCGGTCTCGGAGACGGCGACCGTCGCCATCACCGACATGTCGTGCGCGAACTGCGCGGACGCCAACCGCGACGCCCTCGAGTCCGTGCCCGGCGTCGTCGACGCCGACGTGAACTACGCGACGGACGAGGCGCAGGTCCGATACAACCCCGCCGAGACCTCGCGGGCGGCGCTGTACGACGCCGTCGAGGACGCGGGCTACTCGCCGGTCCGCGAGGACGAGGACTCGAACGGCGAGGGGGAGGACGGCGACTCTGGCGAGAGCGCGCGCGACGCGGCTCGGAACGCGGAGATCAGAAAGCAGCTCCGGCTGACGCTGTTCGGCGCCGCGCTGGCCGCGCCGCTGCTGTTCTTCATGGCCGACAAGCTCCTCCTCGGGGGCGCCGTCGTCCCGGAGCGGGTCCTCGGCGTCGAGATCGGCTGGGTCCAGTTCGCGCTCGCGACGCCGGTCCAGCTGGTGCTCGGGCGGCCGTTCTACAGGAACTCGTACAAGGCGCTCGTCACGAACGGCCGCGCCAACATGGACGTGCTGATCGCGCTGGGGTCGTCGACGGCGTACGTTTACTCCGTCGCCGTCCTCCTCGATCTGGTCGCCGGGAGCGTCTACTTCGACACGGCGGCGCTGATCCTCGTCTTCATCACGCTCGGCAACTACCTCGAAGCCCGCTCGAAGGGACAGGCCGGCGACGCGCTGCGGAAGCTCCTGGAGATGGAGGCCGACACCGCGACCCTCGTCGACGAGGACGGGACCGAGCGCGAGGTCCCGATCGACGAGGTCGCGGTCGGCGACCGGATGAAGGTCCGCCCCGGCGAGCAGATCCCGACCGACGGCGTCGTCGTCGAGGGACAGTCCGCGGTCGACGAGTCGATGGTGACCGGGGAGTCCGTCCCGGTCGAGAAGGGCGAGGGCGACGAGGTCGTCGGCTCGACGATAAACGAGAACGGCCTCCTCGTCGTCGAGGCGACGAAGGTCGGCGCGGACACCGCGCTCCAGCAGATCGTTCAGACGGTGAAGGAGGCGCAGTCCCGCCAGCCCGACATCCAGAACCTCGCGGACCGGATCTCCGCGTACTTCGTGCCCGCGGTCATCGCGAACGCGCTGTTCTGGGGCGTCGTCTGGTTCCTCTTCCCCGAGGCGCTCGCGGGCTTCGTCGACTCGCTCCCGCTGTGGGGGCAGGTCGCGGGCGGACCCGGTTCGACCGGCGGGACCATCTCGGTGTTCGAGTTCGCCGTCGTCGTGTTCGCCTCGTCGGTGCTCATCGCGTGTCCCTGCGCGCTCGGGCTCGCGACCCCGGCCGCGACGATGGTCGGGACCACCATCGGGGCGCGGAACGGCGTCCTGTTCAAGGGCGGCGACGTCCTCGAACGCGCGAAAGACGTCGACACGGTCGTGTTCGACAAGACGGGAACGCTCACGGCGGGCGAGATGGAGCTCACCGACGTGGTCGCGACCGGTGAGGTCCCCGACGGCGGCGCGGTCGCCGAGCGCGGCGACGCGGCGGCGACGGACGACGCGACGGCGACGGCCGAAGACGAGATCCTCCGGCTCGCCGCTAGCGCCGAACGCGGCAGCGAACACCCCCTCGCCCGGGCGATCGTCGACGGTGCCGAGGCGCGCGGCCTCGACCTCGGCGAGCCCGAGTCGTTCGAGAACGTCCCGGGGCACGGAGTCAGAGCCACCGTCGACGGCGACGAGGTACTCGTCGGCAACCGGAAGCTGCTGCGCGACGCCGGGATCGACCCCTCGCCCGCGGCGGACGCGATGGAGCGGCTCGAACGCGAGGGGAAGACGGCGATGCTCGTCGCGCGGGTCCCCGCCGGCGCGGACGACGGGGAGCTCCTCGGCGTCGTCGCCGACGCGGACACGGTGAAACCGAGCGCAAAGGACGCGGTGAGCCAGCTCCGCGAGCGCGGGGTCGACGTGATGATGATCACGGGCGACAACGAGCGCACGGCCCGCGCGGTCGCAGAGCAGGTCGACATCGACCCCGAGAACGTCCGCGCCGGCGTCCTCCCCGAGGACAAGTCCGACGCGGTCGAGGCGATCCAGAGCGACGGCCGTCGGGCGATGATGGTCGGCGACGGCGTCAACGACGCCCCCGCGCTGGCGGTCGCGTACGTCGGCACCGCGATCGGCTCCGGGACCGACGTGGCGATCGAGGCCGCCGACGTGACGCTGATGCGCGACGACCCGCTCGACGTGGTGAAGGCGATCCGCGTCTCCGACGCGACGCTCCGGAAGATCAAACAGAACCTCGTGTGGGCGCTCGGCTACAACACCGCGATGATCCCGCTCGCGTCGCTCGGGCTGCTCCAGCCCGCCCTCGCGGCCGGGGCGATGGCGTTCTCGTCGGTGTCGGTGCTGACGAACAGCCTCGCCTTCCGCCGGTACGATCCCGACGGAGACTACGCGCTCCTCGGGTTCCTGCGGCGCTGAACGCCACCGACAGTCCCTCGTCGGTCTCTCTCGGCTCGCCGTCCCGAAGTCCCAAGACGGCGCGGAGCGTACGCCGGCGCATGTCCACCCTCCTCGTCGTCGGCGGCAGCGGGTTCATCGGACGCGGCGTCTGTCGGTTCGCGGTCCGCGACGGCCACGAGGTCCGCAGCGTCTCGCGGGGCGGCCGCCCGGACCTCGCCGCCGACTGGGTCGACGACGTCTCGTGGACGAGCGCCGACCTCTTCCGGCCGAACGCGTGGCGCGATCGCCTCGACGGCGTCGACGCCGTGGTTCACGCCGTCGGGACCCTCACCGAGGCGCCGACCGACGGCGTGACCTTCGAGCGCGTCAACGGCGACGCGGCCCTCCTCGCGGCGCTGGAGGCGGAGCGGGCCGGCGTCGACGCGTTCGTCTTCCTCTCCGCGGCCGGGAAGCCGCCCGGCGTCCGGAACGCCTTCCTGACGGCCAAGCGACGCGCCGAGACCGGGATCGCCGACCTCGACCTCGACGCCGTCACCCTCCGACCGGGACCGGTGTACGGGGAGGGACAGCCGCACGTTCCCGGCGTGGTCGACCGCCTCCTCCGGTTCGTCGCGAGCGCGCGGCCGATCGCGTCCCGGCTCGGCGAGTCGCGGCCGCTCTCCGTGGACACGGTCGCGCGGGCGACGTACCGCGCCGCGCTGGATCCGGACGAGCGGTTACTCGACGTCGGTGATATTCGCGAACTCGCCGGGTGAACGGCGAGAGTAATCGGGCGCGTTAGCGCGCGCTCTGCTCTTTGGCGATCTCCAGCGAGATGAAGAAGCCGAAGTAGGCGGGGATCCCCGCGAGCATGAACATGTACAGCACCCACTGCGGGGCCGCCGAGAAGGCGACGTTGTACAGCGACGACGCGAGCCCGACCCACACGAGCGCGAACAGCAGGTCCTGTAACATTCCGGTGCCGTTCTCGCTGAGTACGTGCCGGGCGCGGTCGGCGACGCTCGGGTCGGTCAGCTCGTCGTCCGGCGTCTCCGCGGCGTCCGAGTCGGGCATATGGTGAGTGGCTGAGGGGGATACGTCGGTGTTGCGGAATCGCGCGGCGTCGACCGCGCGGCGAGTCGATCCGTCCGTCGGCGAGGAACCGAACCTCGGGGTTCAGTCCTCGTCGAGGTAGTCGACGACGAGGACGGGGACGTGCGTCGAGCGCAGGGTACGCTCCGTGACGCTGCCGAGCAGGGCGCGGCGGACGCCCGCGCGGCCGTGGCTCCCCATCACGATGATGTCGATATCGTGATTCTCGGCGTAGTCGGCGATCACCTTGTGGGGTCGCCCGCCCGCGACGTGTTCGATGATGTCGACATCGCGCTCGGCGCCACGGTCGGCGACGACGCCGGTCGCCGCTTCGGCCTGTTCTTTCAGCTCGTCCATCTCGTCGAACCGACCCTGCTTGATTCGGTCCACCTGTTCGGTCCCGAGGCTGATGTTCACGGAGTCGATGTCGACGACGTACAGCGCGTGGACCTCGGCGTCGTACTTCTCCGCGAGGTCGAGGGCGTGGTCGACCGCTGCCTCCGCGACGTCGCTGCCGTCGGTGGGAACGAGGATGCGGTCGTACATTATCGCTCCTCCTCCGTCGTCTCGTCGTCAACTGCGCGACCACCGTCCGTCGCGACGTCTTCACCGCCGTCGGCGACCACGTCCTCGGCGGTCTGCTGTTGCCCCATCGGTTCGGGGCTGTGACACTGGCGCACCATCCGCTTGGTCTCCAATGGCGGTTCCGGCGTCGCCATCGAGACGACAATCGTGACGAGGAACACGAGCGGCGTTCCGATTAAAGCAGCGCCGATCGGCGGGACGTACTGGGCGTAGATCGGGACGATCGCCTGTCCGGAGCCACCGGCGATGTCGGCGAGGAAGCCCAGGTAGGCGGGCAGGACGCTGTTGATGATCGAAGTGATCCACAGCAGGAGACCGACGGACATCCCGGCCAAGGCCCCCTGGCGGTTGGTGTTCTCCCACCAGAGCCCGAGGAAGAACATCGGGAACAGCACGGTGCCGGCGAGCGAGAACGCGTAGGCGACGAGTTCACCGATGAGCGCCGGCGGGTTGAACGCGGTGACGGTGACCAGGGCGCCGATGCCGATGATGGTCGCCCGCCCGATGAGCACCTGCTGGCGCTGGGTCGCGTCGGGGTTGATGAGCTCCGAGTAAATGTCGTGTGCGACGGCCGAAGAGGCCGTGATGAACAGTCCGGCGGTCGTCGCGATGGCCGCGGCCATCCCGCCGGCGGCGACGAGGCCGACAAACCAGCGCGGCAGGCTCGCGAACTGGGCGGCCAGCACGACGATAACGTCCCCTTCCGCGCCGGACATCGCCTGTTGGCCGCTGTAGACGGCGTCCGGGGAGAGGTTGTTGACCGCGGCGAACAGGTCGACGCCGAAGGCGGCCATCGCCGGCGCGGCCCAGTACAGGAGCATGATGAAGAACAGCCCCGAGACCGTCGACCACCGGGCCGTGCGCTCGTTTTTGACCGTGTAGAACCGGACCAAGACGTGCGGGAGTCCGCAGGTCCCGACGATGAGCGAGAACGCCGTCGCGACCCAGAGGTAGTAGCTGTTCCCGCCGATGAACGGTTCGGAGAACTGCCGGCTGAGTTCGCTGAACAGGGTGCCGTACTCGATCTGCGGAAGCACGGTGGAGTAGCCCTGCGAGAAGCCGACGACGTAGACGCCCGCGAGGAACGCGATGATGAGGATAACGTACTGGACGGCCATGTTCTTCGTCGCGCCCAGCATTCCGGAGAGCGCGAGGTACCCGACCGTTATGGTCATCATCACGACGATCATCGGGACGATGTCGAGCCCGAAGACGTACTGGCCGACGAGCCCCATCCCGCGGGCCTGGCCCACGGAGTAGACGTACGCGATGAGCAGCGTGGTGAACGCGGCCAGCGCGCGTGCCATCGGGGAGTTGAACCGGTCCGCGACGAAGTCCGGCGCAGTGTACTTCCCGAACCGGCGCATTTGCGCCGCGAGGAAGATGAGCAGGACGAAGTACCCGGTGGTCCAGCCGACGATGAACGCCAGCCCGTAGAATCCGGACAGCGCGACTAGCCCCGCGAGGCCGAGATACGAGGCGGCCGACATCCAGTTGGCGCCGATCGCCATCCCGTTCTCGATGTTGCCGATACCCCGGCCGGCGACCCACATGCCCTCGGCGTCCGCCACCTTGAACACGAACCCGATGACGAGGAACGAGGCCATCATCAGGAAGACGATGATCGCCGGGAGGAGCTTGAACGAGATGTCGAGCGCCTCGGCTTGAAGCGGGGCCATCATCCCTGCTGCCCCCCGTCGTCGACGCTCCCGGAGTCCGCGGGCTCCGCGGCGGTGTGTTCGATGCCGTACTTATCGTCCAACTTGTCGCGCTGACGGGCGTAGACGGCCGCCAAGACGAGGGCGCTCGTCGGCGCTCCGAAGGCGACGAGGAAGTAGTGGAGGGGGAACCCGAGCACCGGTACCGTCGTCGTCGTCATCGGCCCCGGAGCGAGCATCGTCAGTGTCACCGGGCCGAAGACGGCGAGCGCCCAGACGATGAATCCGGTCCAGACGATCCTGAGATGGTCCCGCATGTACGCGGTGCTCGGTTTCAGCAGGTTCACCTCTTCGCTGAGGTAGTCGGTGTCCCTGTGCGTCTGTGCGGCTCCGGCAGAGGCGACGCCCCCGTCGGTGGCCGCGTCGTCGGATGCGCGCCCCCCGTCGGTGACCGCGTCGTCCCGTTCGCGTGAGGTATTATCTGTCATGTTTTGGCCTGAGTCGTGAGTTTGTTTATCTGAGTTTTTCGTGATAGTTGCCGTCGCGTCGTCCGTCGTGGTCGTGGCTGAGACGGATCGAAAACGGTGCGCCGAGCGCTACTCGGCGTCGGCCTTCTGTTGGATCTCCTCGACGATCTCGGGGTTCCGAAGCGTGCTCGTGTTCCCGAGCTCCTTGCCGTCGGCGATGTTCTCCAGCAGGCGGCGCATGATCTTCCCGGATCGGGTCTTCGGCAGGTCGGGCGTGAACACGACCTGCTCGGGCCGGGCGATCGGGCCGATGGCGTCTTCGACGCCCGCGACGATCGCGTCGCGGAGCTCGTCGTCGCCCTCGTAGCCGTCCTCGGTCGTCACGTAGGCGTACACCGCCTCGCCCTTGATGTCGTGATTGCCGCCGACGACGGCCGCCTCCGCCACCCCTTCGACCCCGACGATGGCGGACTCGATCTCCATCGTCCCCAGCCGGTGGCCGGAGACGTTGAGCACGTCGTCCACGCGGCCGAGGACGGTAATGTAGCCGTCCTCGTCGATCTTCGCCCCGTCCTCCGGGAAGTACACCCAGTCGTCGGGGTCGTCGCTGTCGGTGTCGGAGTACTCCGCCCAGTACTCCTCGATGTAGCGCTCGTCGTTGTTGTACAGCGTCCGGAGCATGCCGGGCCACGGCTTCTGTACCGTGAGGTACCCCGCCTTCCCGGGCTCGACCTCCTCGCCGAGCGTGTCGAGTATCTGAACGTCGAGCCCCGGCAGCGGCGGTCCCGCGGCGCCGGGTTTCATGTCCTTGACGCCGGGCAGCGTGGTCACCATCATCCCGCCGGTCTCGGTCTGCCACCACGTGTCCACGATCGGGCACTCCTCGTCCCCGATGTGCTGGTAGTACCACTTCCACGCGCGCGGGTTGATCGGCTCGCCGACCGTGCCGAGCAGGCGCAGCGAGGAGAGGTCGTGACGGTCGGGGTACTCCGCGCCCCACTTCATGAACGCGCGGATCGCCGTGGGCGCCGTGTACAGCTGGGTCGCCTCGTACTCCTCGACGATCTCCCAGAGCCGGTCCTGCTCGGGGTGATCGGGCGTCCCCTCGTACATCATCGTCGTCGTGCCGAGCGAGAGCGGCCCGTAGACGATGTAGGAGTGACCGGTGATCCACCCGATGTCGGCAGAGCAGAAGTACGTGTCATCCGGCTTGATGTCGAGGACGGACTGCGAGGTCCACGACACCCACGAGAGGTACCCACCGGTCGTGTGTTTCACGCCCTTCGGCTTCCCGGTGGTTCCCGAGGTGTACATCAGGAACAGCATGTCCTCGGCGTCCCGGGTGACGGGCTCGACCTCGGCGCCCTCGTGGGCCGCGACGAGGTCGCCGTAGTCGAGCTGGTCGCCGCCGAGGTCGTGACCGAAGTCGTCGCCGTTCGGCCCGAGCCGGTCGACGACGACGGTCGTGGTGTCGTGGTCGACGCCCGCGAGCCCCTCGTTCGCCTTGTCGAGGTGGTCGAGCGGGTCGCCGCGGCGGTAGTAGCCGTCGCAGGTGACGAGGTACTCCGACTCCGCGGCGTTCATCCGCGTCGCGAGCGCGTCGGCCGAGAACCCGGCGAACACGACGCTGTGGGGCGCGCCGATGCGAGCGCACGCCAGCATCGCGATCGGCAGCTCCGGGATCATCGGCATGTACATCGTGACCACGTCGTCCTCCTCGACGCCCTGCTCCCGAAGGGCGGCGGCGAACTCGTTCACCTCGCGGTGGAGCTCCTCGTAGGTGTACGAGCGGTCGTCCTCGTCGACGGGCTCGCCGACCCACTCGATGGCGACCTCGTCGCCGCGGTCGTCGAGGTGTCGGTCGAGGCAGTTCGCCGACGCGTTCAGCTCGCCCCCGGTGAACCACTCGTAGAACGGCGGGTCGTCGTCGTCGAGCACCCGGTCGTAGTCGGTTTCCCACTCCAGCAGGTCGGCGGCCGTCTCCCAACACTCCGGCCAGTTCTCCTCGAACTCCTCGTATATCTCCGGGTCGGAGACGTTCGCCTGCTCGACGAACGACTCCGACGGCTCGAACACCTCTTGCTCCGCTAATCTCGCTTCCAGTTGGCCGTCTCCCTCTGTCATGGTACGGTCGTATCCAACCAATATCACCATATAAACGCTGACGCTAAATACGAAAAATCGTGATGGATACCCCGGCGAGGCGCCCTGCTCGACGGCCCCTACTCGTCGGCGCCGACGATCCTCCCGTCCTCGCGGGAGGCCCGATCTCCGTCCTCCTCGAAGACGCCGTCGAGCAGGGCGCGCTGGGCCTTTCGGAGGTGGTTGTGGAACGTCGGGGAGGAGACGTCCATCGCGTCGGCGACCTCCTCGGCCGTGCTGCCGCGCGGCCAGTCGAAGTACCCGCCGTGGTACGCCGCCGACAGCGCGGCCCACTGGCGGTCGGTGAACCGGTCGGCGATCCCGTCCCGCAGCGCCGACTCCGTGCGCGGCGAGCGCGCGACCGACTCCTTGCTCGCCAGCCTGACGCCCGCGAACCGGTCGCGGAGCCCGTCGGCGACGGGCCTGACGTTCGTTCCCTCCGGGAAGTCGGCGACGACGCGGACCCGCCCGTCTGCGGCCGACGCGTCGCGCACCGTCGCCCCGTGGTCGATGAGCGCCCTGACGAGCGACCCGCCCGCGAGGCGCACCGACGCCGAACACCCGTCCTCCCGGGTCTCGATCACGCGGAAGTCGGAGACGCCCCTGACTTCCTCGACGACGGTCGCGAACTCCTGCGGACCGGCCCCGTCGACGGAGAGGTACGCCCGGGAGACCTCGTCGTCGACGTCGACGGTCGAGGCCAGTTCGATCCGGCAGTCCAGCCGCTCGCTCGCCCGGGCGAGGAACGCGCCGTCGTCGGTCGCGCGGAACTCGACCTCGGTGACCGCGTCGGAGTGGAGCAGCTCCCGCCACCGGTCCGCGGTGATCAGCCGACCGAGGCAGCGTCCGAGGACCGCGAGCGAACGCGTCTCCGCGCCGTCGACCGGGTCTGCGGCGGCGACGACGCAGAGCGCGCCGTGGACCGCGCCCTCGTAGGCCGCCGGCACCGCGACCGCGGGCCGGCCGCCGGTCTCCTGTCGGCCGTCGGTCGAGACCGGCGCCTCGTCGGCTATCGCGTCCTGCCACGGGCCCCGCGCGGACACGTCGCGCTCCGCGAGCGTCGCCCGGTCGACGCCCGCGGTCGCGGCGATCTCGACCCGCTCGCCCCCGACCGCCCGACGGGCGAACCACGCCTCTGTCCAGCGGTCCGCCTCGGTCAGCCCGGCGGCGACGGCGGCGACGGGGTCTGACGGCCCGGACTCGGTGAGCGCCTCGAACCCCGGGAGGACGGTCGTCCCGGTCCGCCCGACGGTGGCGTCGGCGTCGGCGCCGGCGTCGACGGCGAGGGCGGCCGCCAGCGCCTCCCCGTCGAGCGGGTCGAGGTACGGGTCGAGCGTGCCGAGCGACTCCCAGCCGCCGGCGTCGCGGACGGCGCGCGGGTCGACATCTCGGTCGACGAGGTGCCGTCTGGCGAACGTCTTCCGGAGGGCGCTCGGCGTGACCCGCTCCTCGGGGGCGGCGTCGGTGCGATTCGCCGCTCGCGCCGCCGTCTCGCGCACGATCATCTGGACCCGGCGGGGCGAGACGTCGACGTACGGGTCGTCCGCGCCGAGCCCCTCGCTCGTCGCGTACCGGTCGAGGTCGGCGGCCAACGAGGCCGGAACGACGGTCTCGCGGTCGATCCGCTCGTCGATGTCGGCCGGCGGCGCCCCGTCTCCGTCCTCACGCTCGCCGTCCTCGGCCGCCGGTACCGCGAGGAGCCGCGCGCCGGCGCCCGACTCCGCCTCGTGGAGGTGTCGCGGGGCGACGCGGGTTACCTCCTCCGTCCGGAGGCCGGCCTCGCCCGCCAGCCTGACGACGAGCGCCGCTCGATACGTCTCCGCGGCGGTGACGAGCGCGTCGTAGGCGTCCGCGTCGAGTCCGTCGACCATTCGTTTCGGGAACCAACAAGAAGCCGAAACAAAACTGTTCCGGAAACGCGGATCTCGGTCCCCTGAGCTACCGCGCCGTGGCGAGATTCCTCCGTTCGGAAACGATGTTCCGGAGAAGTACTTCGCATCTGCTCGCATTCCCGAAATACTTCCGCCCGCACCCTCGCCAACGCGATCCCGCCCCGACATCCCGACACGCCGACGCGGCAAAAGGGGCTGTACGGTCGGTGGCAGCAGACGGAAGCCGACCGGTGCGGAACGTTCGCCGGCGTCGCGGGCGGGTGGCGGCGACCGAAGCTACGGCCGGCTGTTCTCGTCTCTGACGGTCGACTCGATCTCGCCCACGACCTCCGGGTTCCGGAGCGCGCTCACGTCGCCGAACTCCTCGCCGCGGGCGATGTCCTCCAGCAACCGTCGCATGATCTTCCCGGAGCGCGTCTTCGGAAGTTCCGGGGTGAACACGATCCGGTCCGGGCGGGCCACGTCGCCGACCGCCCCCGCCAGCCGGTCGGCGACGGCGTCGCGGAGCCCCTCGTCGGGCTCGACGCCGCTCTTCGTCGTCACGTACGCCACGATGCGGCCGTCGCCGTCGCCGACGACGGCGGCCTCGGTCACGCCGTCGGCGTCGACGATGGCCGCCTCCAGCTCCCCGGTGTTGAACCGCTGGGCGCGGACGTTGATCACGTCGTCGACGCGACCGAGGATCGTGACGTAGCCGTCCTCGTCGACGGTCGCGCCGTCGCCGGTCCGGTAGCGCCAGCCGTCCTCGCCCCTGAGCCAGTACTCCCGGAGGTAGCGCTCGTCGCCCTCCCGGAGCCCGCGCAACATTCCGGGCCACGGCGACGCGAGCGCGAGGTACCCGGACTCGCCGGGATCGACCGGCTCGCCGTCCTCGTCGACGACGCGGGCGTCGATCCCGGGCAGCGGCGGGCCGACCTTCCCCGGTTTCATGGGGGTTATTCCGGGGAGGGTGGCAAGCGCGATGGCCCCGGTCTCAGTCTGCCACCACGTGTCGACGACCGGCGCGTCGCCGCCGCCGACGTGCTCGCGGTACCAGCGCCACGCCTTCGGCGTGATCGACTCGCCGACCGTCCCGAGCAGGCGGATCGACGAGAGGTCGTGCGACTCGGGGTACTCCGCGCCCCACTTCATGAACGACCGGATCGCGGTCGGTGAGGTGTAGAAGACGCTCACCGCGTTGCGCTCGATCAGGTCCCAGACGCGGTCGCGGTCGGGGTAGTCGGGCGATCCCTCGTACAGCACCGTGGTCGTCCCGGTCGCGAGGGGGCCGTACACCCCGTAGGAGTGCCCGGTGATCCAGCCGATGTCGGCGGCGCACCAGTAGGTGTCGTCCGGGCGCACGTCCAAGACCTTCCGCGTCGTCCACGCGACGTGCGCGAGGTAGCCGCCCGTCGCGTGCTCGACCCCCTTCGGCCGGCCGGTCGTGCCCGAGGTGTACATCACGAACAGCAGATCCGTCGCGTCCCGGGCGACCGGCTCGACGGTCTCGCCGTCGTGCGCGTCGACGAGCGCGCCGTATTCGTGTTCGTCGTCGCCGAGCGAGACGGCCAGCTCGTCGCCGAGGCGATCGACGACGACGGCGGCCGACAGCTCGCTCTCGGCGCGGATCCGGGCGTTGTCCGCCTTCGATTTCTGGTTGAACGCGTCCTCGCGGCGGTAGTAGCCGTCGCAGGTGATCAGGTACTCGGAGTCGGCCGCGTCGATCCGGGTCGCGAGCGCCTCCGCGGACAGCCCCGCGAAGACGACGTTGTGCGGCGCGCCGATGCGAGCGCACGCCAGCATCGCGATCGGTAGCTCCGGGACCATCGGCAGGTACAGCGTGACCACGTCGTCCTCCTCGACGCCGAGGTCGCGGAGCCCGGCCGCGACCGCGTTCACCTCGCGGTGGAGGTCGAGGTAGGTGTACGACCGGCGCTCGCCGCGCTTGCCGAACCACCGGATCGCGAGCTGGTTCCGGCGGTCGTCGAGGTGGCGGTCGACGCAGTTCGCCGCGGCGTTGAGCCGCCCGTCCGGGAACCACTCGTAGAACGGCGGCTCGGAGTCGTCGAGGACCGTCTCGTACTCGCGGTCCCACGTCAGGAGGTCGGCCGCCGCGCGCCACGCGTCAGGCCCCTCCCGCTCGAACCGCTCGTACACACCCGGGTCATCGGCGGCGGCTCGCTCCAAGAAGTCGGCCGGCGGCGGGACGACGTCCTCGTCGCCGTCTGTCAGCCGCCCCCCGCCACCGGAGTCGTCCATACCACGTGATGGCCCGCGGAGGAACGTATACTTTGTCCGACCGCTCGCCGGGCGAAACGGTCCGGGCAGGACGGTCCGGCCGGAGCGGTCTGCGCGGGGCCGGGCGGCGGTCGGACGGTCTTCGGCGAGCGCCCGACCCGCGGCGGTCAGGCCGACTCTTCGGCGGGCGCCGCCGCCATCTCGGCAGCCTTCGCCCGGGCGCGGGCGACTATCGAGGGCTTCGCCTCGAAGTCGACGGTCACCTGGTCGCCCGCGTACGTCTCCTCGGCGACGTACCCGTGGTCGTGGACCCACGAGACGAGGCTCATCGCCTCGTCGGAGACCGGGAGGACGAGCCGCTCGCGCTCCCAGTCGGGAAGTTCGTCCTCGACCCGGTCGCGGAGTTCGGCGACCCCGGCGCCCGTCTTCGCCGAGACGGCGATCGGGTCGGGCGCGACGCCGGAGAGCGCGGCGCGCTTGTCGGCGAGCGCTCCCGGCTCCAGCCGGTCGATCTTGTTGAACACGGTGACGACCGGGGCCTCGTTGCGCTCGTAGAGGGTGTCGTGGCTCGTGACGAGCTTCTCGCGCATGGCCTCGACCGGCTCGCTCGCGTCGACGACGAGGAGGACGAGGTCGGCGCGGTACACCGAGTCGAGCGTCGACTCGAACGACTCCACGAGCCAGTGGGGGAGGTCCGCGATGAACCCCACCGTGTCCGTCAGCAGCACGTCGCGCTTCTCCATCTCGGCCCGGCGCGTCGTGGTCCCGAGCGTCGTGAACAGCATGTCCTGCGACTCCGCGGTGGTGTCGAGGTCGCGGTGACGCTCGGCGTTCTCGTCGACCGCCAGCTCGTCCGCGAGCCGGCGCATCAGCGTCGACTTCCCGGCGTTGGTGTACCCCGCGAGCGCGACGAGGTCGAAGCCGGAGTCGCGGCGCTGCTCGCGGCGCGCCTCCTCCTTCTCCGCGATCGACGCCAGCTCGTCGCGGATCTCGGATATCTGTCGTTTGATGTCGCGCTCGACGCTCTCGTCGTACTCGCCGAGCCCCATGAACCCGGGGCGCTCGTCGCGCTTCGCGAGGCTCGCCTTCGCCTCCGCCCGGGGGAGCTCGTAGCGAAGCTCCGCGAGCTCGACCTGGAGCTGCGCCTTCCGCGTGTTCGCGCGCTGGCCGAATATCTCGAGGATGAGCGTGAATCGGTCGACCACCTCGACGCCTTCGGGGAGCTTCCCGCCGACGTTGAACGTCTGGTACGGCCCCACGTCGTTGTCGATGATCACCGCGTCAGCGTCGGCGCGCCGGACGAGGTCTCGCAGCTCCGCAACCTTCCCCTCGCCGAACATGAACGCGGCGTCCTCGGTCCGGGTCTGGGTGAGTTCGCCGACCACGTCGTAGCCCGCCGCCGCCGCTAACTGACGGATCTCGGAGAGGTCGGCCGCACCGGAGTCGACGCGTTTGGCGACGACCGCTCGGCGTCCGTCGGTTCCTGAGTCGGCGTCGGCCGCCCCCGCTCCGGCGCCGTCGCTCATCGGAGGAGGTCCCGGACCGCGTACGCGGCGTGGTGTGCTGCCTGCACTGTCTCGCGCTCGCCTATGCTCTCGACGTATTTAAACTCGGGCTGGAAGCTGAGTCCGACGCGGTCGGCCGGCTCCTCGTAGAACTCGCCGCCCTCGGCGACGATCGGACCGTCGGGCGGCGCGGGGAGGTCGCCCACCGCGTCGGCGGCGAGCGCGACGGTCGCCTCCAGCGTCGGCCCCTCGCGCGCGGCGGCGAACCCCATCCCTTCCACGGAGCGGATCCGGGAGGAGTCGATCCGCGCGTGGACCGCGGCCGCGACCATCAGGTACTCGCCGTCCTCCTCGTGACGGCCGCTGATGTCCACGCCGACGACCTCAGGGGCGGGAACCGTCCACCACCGTTCGACCGGCGCGCGCGTTCGCGTCGACTGCTCGTGCGTCCATGCGAGGCCGTACGTGGGCCGTCGAATTGAACGTTTTCGTGGGTCGCCGCGCAGAGCGGCCCGGCGGCCCGAACGGCACGGTCAGTTCCGGAGGCTGTCGACGACGTCCGCGACGCGGTCGACCGCCTCGTCGACGTCGCCCTCGTCGACGTCGAGGTGAGTCGTGAACCGCGTCGTGTAGTCGTCGAACTCGACGCAGCCGACGCCGGCGTCCTTACAGGCCGCGTAGAGCGACTCGGCCGGGATGCCGGCCGCTTCGGTGTCCGCAACGACGATATTCGTGTCCGGCGCGGGCGCGTCGACGCCGTCGAGCGCGTCGAGGCCGGCCGCGAGCCGCTCCGCGTTTGCGTGGTCCTCCGCGAGGCGGTCGACGTTCTCCAGCGCGCGGAGCGCCGGCGCGGCGATCATCCCGGCCTGGCGCATCCCGCCGCCGAACAGCTTGCGGACCCGGCGGGCGTCCTCGATAAACGCCTCGTCGCCGGCGAGGATCGAGCCGACCGGGGCGCCGAGCCCCTTCGAGAGACAGAACGTGACGCTGTCGGCGTGGGCGACGATCTCGCTCGCGTCGACGCCGAGCGCGACCGCGGCGTTGAAGACACGCGCGCCGTCGAGGTGGACCGGCACGTCGGCCTCGCGGGCGGCCTCGGCCGCGGCCGCGATCCGGTCGACCGGGACCGCGATCCCGCCGCGGTAGTTGTGGGTGTTCTCCACGGTGAGGAGACCGGTCCCGGGGCGGTGGAGGTCCTCGTCGACGAGCCCCTCGCGGACCGCCTCGGGGGTCGGGACGCACCGCTCGCCGGCGTCTATCGTCCGCGTCTGGACGCCGGAGAGCTTCGCCGCCCCCGCCAGCTCCCAGCGGTAGATGTGCGACTCGCGCTCCAAGAGGAGCTCTTGGCCCGGCTCCGTGTGCGCGTGGACCGCGATCTGGTTGGCCATCGTCCCAGAGGGGACGTACAGCGCGGCCTCGGTGCCGACCGCGTCGGCGGCTTGGCGCTCTAACTCGTTGACCGTCGGGTCGTCGCGGTACACGTCGTCGCCGACCTCGGCGGTCGCGGCCGCGTCGCGCATCTCCTCGGAGGGCGTCGTGACGGTGTCGGACCGCAGGTCGATGAACTCGTCGTCGGACATCTGTTGTAGGCCCTACCGCGGCGCCGGGCATATATCCCGCGCTCGGCGAGCGAGCGGCGCAGCGAACGCGGGACGGGAGATCCGCGCTCGGCGCGGTCGGTTCCGCGTTCGGTCCCTTCTTATTGACTGGGATCGATCCGTGACGTATGGCAACGGAAGCCGCGACAGACGACGCAGCCGACGCACCGGACGCCTACGGCGCGCTCCTCGACCGCGTCCAGCGGTGGAACGCGGTCGGGAGCGCCTCCGGCGTCCTCGGCTGGGACCAGCAGGTGATGATGCCCGAGGGCGGCACGCCCGCGCGGTCGAAGCAGCTCTCGGCGCTCTCCTCGGTCCACCACGACATGGTCACCGCCGACGAGACGGGCGAACTGCTCGACGAACTCGACGACGCCGACCTCACGGACGAGCAGGCCGCGGTCGTCCGGGAGGTCCGCCGCGAGTACGAGCGCGCCGACGCCGTCCCGGTCGAACTCGTCGAGGAGATCTCCGAGACGGGCTCCGAGGCGCTTCAGGCGTGGGAGGAGGCGAAGGCCGAGAACGACTTCGAGACCTTCGCGCCGTACCTGGAGAAACACGTCGAGCTGAAGCGGGAGTACGCGGAGCACATCGACCCCGACCGAGACCCCTACGAGGTCCTCTTCGAGGAGTTCGAGCCGTGCCTCTCGATGGAGCGCGCGGAGTCGATCCTCACCGAGCTCCGCGAGGCGCTCGTCCCGATGATCGAGGAGATCCGCGCGTCCGATGTCGACCTCGCCGTCGACACCTTCGAGGGGACCTTCCCCGAGGACGAGCAGGAGTCGCTCTCGCGAGAGGCGCTCGAGCTCGTCGGCTACGACTTCGACCGCGGCCGTCTCGACGTCTCCTCGCACCCGTTCACGTCCGGGAACCAGTTCGACTGCCGGGTGACGACCCGGTTCGACGAGACCGACCCGCTCGGCGCGGTCGGCTCGACGATCCACGAGTTCGGCCACGCGCAGTACAACCTCGGGCTCCCGCAGGAGCACTTCGGCACGCCGCTGGGCACGTCGCGCGACCTCTCGGTCCACGAGTCGCAGTCGCGACTCTGGGAGAACCACGTCGGCCGGAGCGAGGCGTTCTGGCAGGAGTTCCTTCCCGTCTTTCAGGAGCACTTCCCGCAGACCGAGGACGCGACGGTCCGCGACGCCTACGAGGCGTTCAACCAGGTGTACGAGGACAATCTCATCCGCGTCGAGGCCGACGAGCTCACCTACCACCTCCACATCGTCGTCCGGTTCGAGATCGAGCGCGACCTGATCCGCGGCGACCTCGACGTCGAGGACGTGCCCGAGGTCTGGAACGACAAGTACGAGGAGTACCTCGGTATCCGTCCCGAGAACGACGCGGAGGGGTGTCTCCAGGACATCCACTGGAGCCACGGCAACTTCGGCTACTTCCCGACCTACTCGCTCGGTTCCGTGATGGCCGCGCAGCTGTTCGAGGCCGCCGAGGCCGAGATCGACGACCTCGACGCGAAGATCGCCGAGGGCGAGTTCGGCGACCTCCGCGACTGGCTCGGCGAGAACGTCCACCGGCACGGCGCCCGCTACGAGACGAACGAACTGGTGGTGCGCGCGACCGGCGAGGACTTCTCCGCCGACGCCTTCCTCGACTACGTCGACGAGAAGTACGGCGAGCTGTACGGGATCTGAGGCGCCGTCGAGCGCTCCGAACCCGCTTTTCTACCACCGTCGACGGTCCTCGGCGGGACGCGCTCGTGCGTCAGAACGACCGGTCCGTCGCGGCGGCGTCCGCGTCGAACGCGCCGACGGTCTCCACTGCGGCCGCCCCCGCGGCGTTGCCGACCGTCGCCAGCCGGCGGAGGTCCGACGCGCCGCCGTGCCGCGCGGCGAGGACCGCGCCCGCGAACGCGTCGCCGGCGCCGGCCGGTGTGGCAACCGTCGCCGAGGGGGGAGCGACGGTCAGGCGCTCCGTGACGGCCCCGTCGTCGATCCGCATCGCCCGCGTCGCGTCGCCGCCGTCGGTGACGAACGCCGTCGCGGAGTGGTCCGCCGGGAGCAGTTCGAGCAGGCCCGCCGGCGTCGGCTCGACGCCGGCCACCGCGAGGTCGTCCGTCCCGGCGAACAGCAGGTCGCAGCGCGGGAGGACCTCTCGCAGCGCGTCTCGGTACTCTTCCGGGCCCGACCACTGGTTCGGACGCCCGTTGAGGTCGAACGCGACGCGGGTGCCGCGCTCCGCGGCCGCCGCGGCGAGGCGGCGGACCGTCGCCCCGTTCACCGCGGCCGGCAGCGTGACTCCCTCCAGCAGGATCCACTCGTACGAGGCCGCGAACGACGCCGGATCCTCTGGTGGTGTGAACCCGTAACAGCTTCCGGCCACCCACGCGTTCCATTCCTCGTCGCCCGCCGCCCCGGTGTACAGCGTCAGCGGTGACGGCGCGTCGACCCGCGCGAGGCGTTCCGTGCCGACCGGGCCGTTCGCGAGGTCCCCGGCGGCGGCCGCCCCGAGCACGTCGGTCCCGACGTTCGTGACGAGGTCGACCTCGCAGCCGGCCGCAGCGGCCCATCGGGCGGCGTTCGTCGCCGTGCCGCCGACGTGCCACTCGAAGCCGCTCCCGGGCGCGATCGGTCCGCCGTCCGTGGGGTAGAGGTCGACCGTCGTGTCGCCGACGACCGCCACTCCTCGGTCGCTGTCACTCACTGTCGCACCGTGTTCGCTACGCTGTAGCGGTACCCGCATGAATCTATCCACTCGATTCCCCCTCAGCCGCGCCCGCGATCCGGCCACCCGTGGCCGAGACCGAGCGTGCGTCCGGCTGTGGGATATTTCCGGCCGGAGGGCGTCCCCGATCCATATGTCGCAGCCGCAGCCCGAGATCGACCTCAAGCCGGACCTGACCGACGACGTCGCCCTCGTCACGGGCGCGAACCGCGGTATCGGAGCCGAGATCGCCGCGGGTCTCGCGGAACTGGGAGCGACCGTGTACGCCGGGGCCAGAGACCCGAACGACGTCACCGCGGCGGACCAGCGCGCCGTCGAACTGGACGTGACCGACGACGGGCAGATCCGGGCGGCGGTCGACCGGATCGAACGAGAGCGGGGGTCGTTGGACGTTCTGGTGAACAACGCCGGGATCTTCTCCCGGTCGGGACCGCTTCACGAGATGGACGAGGCCGACTTCGACCGGACGATGGCCGTGAACCTCCGCGGCCCGGTCCTGCTGACGAAGCGGGCGCTGCCGCTGCTTCTGGACGGCCCCGGCGGGCGCGTGGTCTCCATGTCGTCGGGCCTCGGACGCTTCACGGAGGGACGAATGGAGGGCGAGTATCCGCCGTACCGGCTGTCGAAGGTCGGTCTCGGAGGGTTGACGGCCTACCTCGACGGGGAGTACGGCGATCGGGGACTCATCGCCAACGCCGCCTCCCCCGGGTGGGTTCGGACTGACATGGGCGGGGACGGTGCGCCCCGCTCGCCGTCGAAAGGGGCCGAGACCCCGGTGTGGCTCGCCAGGTTCGCACCGGGGGCCCGGGGGGACTGCTCTGGAAGGACCGCGAGCGGGTCCCTTGGTGAGGGCGACGCGGACGCCCCGAGGGGCCGTCCCCGCACTCGCTCCGCGCTTATCCCAGCCGGAACCCGGTCATCAGGACGATGAGCACGAGCATCATCGCCCCCTCGAACAGTCCGACGACGAGGTTCTTCTTCTCGATCGATTCGAGCCGCGAGGCGTCCGGATCCGGCGACAGCGTCTCGTAGTAGGCGCTGAGCTGGAGCCGGTGCGGCACGGCGATCCCGAACGCGAACAGCCCCCAGCCGAGCGCGAGCGCGGCCCCCGACCACGCGCCGCCGAAGCCGTAGCCGAGGCCGAGGTCGGGCGTCAACAGCACCGTTCCGGACAGCACCGTCGTCAGCGAGAAGCCGACGAGGAAGAAGACCGCCTTCGGCACCAGCGTCGTCGTGACCGCGGCCGACGCCTCCTCGCCGAGACCACCGAGCGTCGGACCGATGATCGCCGGGAAGATCAGCGCGAACCCGAACCAGACCGCCCCGGCCGCGACGTGCGTGTAGAAGAGCAGTTCGGTGCTCCCGAGCGCGAGGCTCGCCCCGAGGAACGCCAGCGGGACGAGGAGGCTCCCGGCCGCGAACGCCGGATTCGCGGCCCGGGCGAGGTGTTGGACTCGATCGACGAACCCCTGTTCGACGATGCGGCGATCGGTCTCGTTAGCGACTGCCATGCCGTCTGATAACAATCAACTCTAAAATGCGTTCTGGTCGACACGAACGCGGCCGGTTTCCGCCGCGGCGGTCACTTCTCGATGATGCTCTCCTCGACGGCCTCGCCGAAGTGGCGCGCGACGTCCTCGTAGTAGACGAGCGCCTCGTCGCCCGGCTCGACCTCGGTGACGGCCTTGCGGCCCTCGCCCGTCGCGATCTTCACGGTCTCGGCGTTCTGGATGAGCGTCTCGATCCGGTCGGTCCCGTCCTCCGTCTCGATCTCCGCTTGGATCCGGAACATCGGGCGCTTCTCGATCTTTACCCGGCCCACGACCGCCTCGCGGGTGTGGCCGTCCGTGTCGACGACCTGGACCTCGTCGCCGCTCGACAGTTCGGCGAGGTAGTTGGTGCCGCCCTCCGAGTTGCGGACGTAGGCGTGGACCGCCCCCGCGTTCACGCGGAACGGCCGCGAGGCGACGTACGGCGACTCCGCCGTCTCGGCGTGGACGAAGAAGAGCCCGCGAGACATCGAGCCGACGAGCATCCCCTCGCTGTCGTCCATCAGCGACCCCGTGTCGATACAGACCCGGTCGGCCCTCCCGGTCTGTTCGATCTCGGTCACCTCGGCGTAGCGGAGATCGAGCGTCTCGCGGTCCGCGGCGTCGCGGGCCTGGACCGCGCCGCGGATCTCGTCGGGTGAGTCGGCGTCGAGGAGGACGCCGTCGGCGCCGATCTCCAGCGTCTCGAAGGCGGTCCGGGCCTCCGCGGCCGTCGTCGCGCCGGCGACGAGGTGGGTCTCCTCGCCGACGCGGGCGATCAGGTTCTCCAGCGGGATGATCGACCAGTCCTCGCCCACGATCACGGTGAACTCGGCGTCGTCGGCGGCGGCCTCGGCGAACGCCTCGTACCCTGTGCCGAGGATGCGGACGTATGCGCCCTGCGCGCGGTCGTCGCGGCGGCGCAGCGTGGTCAGGTCGGCCGACCCGGAGAGGTCCTCCGGCATGTCGATCGTCCCGTCGCCCTCCCCGCCCTTCCCGACGAAGTACGCGTCGGCCTCGGCGTCGCTCTCGGCGTCGTCGATCACGTCCGCGTCCGATCGGAAGGCGGCCACGTTCACGTCGCCCAGCTCCCGGACCCGGCCGACGTCCCCCTCGTCGACGAGCACCCAGTCCGCGCCGGCCTCGATGGCGGCGGTGACCCGTCGCTTGCGCGCCTCCCAGTCGCCGACGGTGCCGTCGGCTTTGACCCAGACCGTGCGTGTCATTGTCGGAACCTCACGGCGCGGCGGCTTGAAAACTGCGAAAGGAACAGGGAGTCCGACCGGATCTCGCACGGTCGACCGCGGGCGCTCGGCCCGCCCTCAGGCCTCGACGAACCCGCCCGCCCGCAGCGCCTCGTCGACGCCGGCGTCGTCGTGGACGACCGCCGACACCGCTCTCGCGATCCCCTCCGGGTCGTCGTGCTGGAAGATCGACCGCCCCATCGACACCCCGGCGGCGGCGCCGTCCATCGCGCCGCGTACCATCTCGACCGTCTCCCGGTCGGTGCCCTTCGAGCCGCCGGCGATGACGACGGGGAGCCGCGTCGACTCCGTCACGCGGGCGAACGAGTCGCCGTCGCCCGAATACCCGGTCTTCACCACGTCGGCGCCGAGCTCCTCGGCGAGCCTGACGGCGTGTCCGAGGGCCTCCGGGTCGGACTCGTCGACGCCCGGGCCCCGGGCGTACGCCATCGCGAGGACGGGGAGCCCCAGCCGCTCCGCGTCGGCGGTCAGCTCCGCGAGGTCCTCGATCTGGTTCGGCTCGTACTCCGAGCCGACGTTGATGTGGAAGGAGACGGCGTCGGCGCCGGCCCGGACCGCGTCCGCCGCCGTGCCGGTGACGCGCTTGTCGCTCTCGTCGGGGCCGATCGTCGTCGAGCCGTTGAGGTGGACGATGTACCCCGCGTCGTTCTTGTTCGGGTGGACGCGCTCCGCGATCCCGCGCTGGGTGAGCACCGCGTCCGCCCCGCCGCTGGTGACGCCGTCGATCGTCGACTCGATGTCGACGAGCCCCTCGACGGCGCCCATCGTGATCCCGTGGTCCATCGGGACGATCAGGTAGCGGTCGTTCGTGGAGATGCGGTCGAGTCGTGCCGAGAGTCCTGCTGTCATAGTGGGGTGGGTCGTTGTGTGAGAGTGTGGCAATCGTAGGTAAGTGGGTTTCGTTCGGGGACGTATTGGCTCCGAGGCGCCGGGATCAGACCGACTCTGTCGCCTCGGCCCGCGAGCGGCGGCCGCGCTCCGCGCCCTCGGTCAGTTCGCGGGAGAGCGCCTCCAGCCGGTCGGCGACCGCCGCGGTCGGGAGGTCCTCCGCGACGCCCTCGGCGACGATGTCGACCAGCGCGGAGCCGACGATGATCCCGTCGGCGCCGCCAGCGACGATCCGCTCGGCGTGCTCGCCGGACGAGATGCCGAACCCGACCGCCTTCGGCACGTCGTACTCGCGGAGCCGGTCGAGGCTCGCCGTGGTCTGGTCTGAGACGTCGTCTCGGGCGCCGGTCGTCCCGAGCCGGGCCTGGACGTACACGTAGCCCGAGACGCGCTCCATGAGCCGGTCGAGGCGGTCCGCGCGCGTCGTCGGCGCGACGATGAAGACGAGGTCGAGCCCGAACTCGTCGCAGGCCTCGCGCAACGGGTCCGCCTCCTCGGCCGGCAGGTCGGGGACGACGAGGCCCTGAATCCCGGCCGCGGCGGCGCGCTCGACGAAGGGCCGCGGTCCCTCGCCCTCACCGTACTGGTAAATGAGATTGTAGTACGTCATACAGACTAACGCGGCGTCCACGTCGAGGTCCTCCGCGAACGCGAAGAACCGCTCCGGCGTCATCCCCGCGTCGAGCGAGCGGACGAGCGCCTCCTGTATCGTCGACCCCTCCGCGATCGGCTCGGAGAAGGGGAGGCCGAGCTCGATCACGTCCGCGCCGCCGCGGTCGAGCGCCTCGACGTACGCCTTCGACGACTCGTAGTCCGGATCGCCGACGACGAGGTACGGGACGTAGGCCGGGCCGTCCGCGAACGCCGCGGCGATCGCCGAGGAGTTGGCGGGCTCCCCCATTCAGATTCCCTCCGTGAACATCGACATGTCCGGCGCGTTCGGCACGTCCCGCTGGTCGGTCTCCTCGATGGCGGCGTCGAGGTCCTTGTCGCCGCGCCCCGAGACGTTCACGATCACGCGCTCGCCGAGGTCCTCGTGGTGCTCCTCGAGGTAGCCGAACGCGTGCGCCGTCTCCAGCGCCGGGATGATCCCCTCCGTGTTCGAGAGCCGGTGGAACCCCTCCAAGGCGGCGTCGTCGTCGACCGCGACCGGGTCGACGCGGCCCTCGTCGACGAGGTACGCGAGCTCCGGACCGACGCCGGCGTAGTCGAGCCCGGAGGAGACGGAGTGGCTCTCCATGATCTGCCCGTCCGAGTCCTGGAGCAGCTTCGTCCGCGCCCCGTGGAGGACGCCCTCGTCGCCCGCGTACAGCGACGCGGAGTTCGGCGCGACGCCCTCCTCCTCGTCGACTTCGAGGGTGGAGCCGCCCGCCTCGACCGCGTGGAGGGCGACGGACTCGTCGTCGACGAAGTCGGCGAACGTGCCCATCGTGTTCGACCCGCCGCCCGCGCAGGCGACCACGTCGGTCGGGAGCCCGCCCGTCTTTTCGATCGCTTGCTCGCGCGCCTCCTCGGAGATGACCGCCTGGAAGTCGCGGACCATGACCGGGAACGGGTGCGGGCCGACGATCGACCCGATCACGTAGTGGGTGTCCTCGACGGTCTCCGCCCAGTCGCGCATCGTCTCGGAGATGGCCTCCTTGAGGGTGCCGCGCCCGGTGGTGACGGGCTTGACCTCCGACCCGTTGAGCTTCATCCGGAACACGTTGGGGCGCTGGCGGTTGATGTCGCGCTCGCCCATGTAGATCGTACAGGGCATGTCCAGGTGCGCGGCCGCCATGGCCGTCGCGGTGCCGTGCTGGCCGGCGCCCGTCTCCGCGATGATGCGCTCTTTGCCCATGTACTTCGCCAAGAGGACCTGCCCGAGCGCGTTGTTCAGCTTGTGGGCGCCGCCGTGGAGGAGGTCCTCGCGCTTGAGGAACACCTCCGTGTCGTAGCGCTCCGAGAGCCGGTCGGCGCGCTGGAGCGGCGTCGGCCGCCCGCCGAACGCCGCGAGCCGCTCGCGGAACTCGTCCATGAACCCGTCCTCGTTGTTCAGGACGTAGCGCTCGTACGCGTCGGCCAGCTCCTCGATGGCGGGCATCAGCGCCTCCGGGACGTACTGGCCGCCGTACCGGCCGAACTTCCCGTCGTCGCGCCCGCGCTCGCGGCCCGGTCGCCGCGAGGGCACCGCGCCGTCCGTTGCTTCCGTCGTCCGCGTGTCGGTCTCGCTCATGTGGGTGTCTCCGTTGTCTCCGTCGCGTCGTCGTCCGCGGCCGCCGCGTCATCGCCGTCCGCGGTCGCCTCGTCGCCGCCGGCCTCCGTCCGCACCAGTTCGCGGGTGTTCGCCGCCACGTCGCCGTCCATGATCGCGCTCCCGACGAGCAGCGCGTCGGCGCCCGCGGCCCGCATCCGGCGGACGTCGGCGGGCGATCCGATGCCGCTCTCGGCGATCAGCGTGACCTCGTCCGGGACGTGGGGCGCCACGGACTCGAAGGTTCCGAGGTCGACGACTAGCTCCGCGAGGTCGCGGTTGTTCACGCCGATCGTCGTCGCGCCCGCGTCGAGCGCGCGCTCCAGCTCCTCCCGGTCGTGGACCTCGACGAGGACCTGGAATCCCCGGTCTCGGGCGGCCTCGAGCAGTGTCGGGAGGTCGTCGCCGACGAAGCGGGCGATGAGCAGGACCACGTCGCTCTCGACGGCGTCGAGCTGCGCCTCCTCGACGACGAAGTCCTTCCGGAGGACCGGTACGTCTACCGCGTCGCGCACGCGTTCGAGGGTGTCGACGCTCCCGCCGAAGTGCCCCGGCTCGGTGAGCACGCTCAGCGCGGCCGCCCCGCCGGCGACCATCCCCTCCGCGAGCGCGACGGGGTCGTCCTCGCGGCTTCCCTCGGTCGTCGGGCTCGTGGGCTTCACCTCGGCGATAAGCGGGACGCGGTCCTCGGCGTCGGCCCGTTCGAACGCGGCCGAGAGGTCGCGCGGCGAGACCGAGATGTCCCCGTCGGCTCCCCGGGCCGCGCTCGCCCGCTCCCGGGCGCCGGACAGGATCGACCTGACCGCCGGCGCCAGCTCGTCTGGATCGTCCATTACTATACACTAATGTACGTATCTGTTCATAAGGCTTGCGGGGGCGGCCGGGACGCCGTAGCTTCTCACAGAGAAGCCGAACACGTTCCCGTGCCGATGACTTAAGTGATTCACCCTTCCAACGAAGGGTATGAGCCTGTCCGGTACGTCCGGCGTCTTCGCCCGGCAGTTCGACGAGATCGGTCGGACCGTCCAGATCGGGTTCGCCGGCGGTCGCGTCATCTCGGTGTCGTTCCCCGCCGAGCACCCCGGCGACGCCGACGGCGACCACGACCTGTTAGACAGGATCGACGCGTACCTCGGCGGCGAGCGCGACGAGTTCGCCGAGGTCGCGCTCGGCCTCACGGTCCCGACGGACCGGCGCGAGGCGCTGGAGGCGCTCCGGAGCGTCCCGTACGGCGAGGAGGTCTCCGTGAGCCGACTCGCGCGGCTCGGCGGGTTCGACCCCGACGACCCGGACGACCTGGAGGTCGTGACGGGAGCGCTCGCCGACAACCCGATCCCGGTCCTGCTGCCGGACCACCGGGTGAGCGGCGGGCCGTACGCGACGCCGAGCGACGTGCGGAGCGAGCTCCGGCGCGTCGAGGGAGTCTCTCGGTAACGGCACCCCGGCGTCAGCGCGCGCGACCGGCGTATCGCGTATAAGAATTCTTTGTTATCGTTCATTATAGATACACGACCGAGTCAGCTCTAATACCGCCGCGCCCGGGCCGTTACAACTGTCGTTGGTGATTCGATATGAACGGTGAGAAGCGAATGGGAGCGGAGACGGACGGACCGATGACTGCGATGTCGCGTCGGGGGGCGCTCGGCTTCCTCGGAGTTGCCGGGTTCGCCGGGTTGTCGAGCACGACCGCGAGCGCGAAGCAGAGGAAGGGTAACGGAAACGGCGGGAACGGAAACGGCGGGGGCGGCAACGGTGCCAGCGCGGAGATCAACGTCTTACCGAACCCGAACTTCATCACGAACGCAGCCGGGGAGGTCCCGCCGTTCGACCCGGACGTTGAACTGTTCGATCCGGCGCCGGTCTCGATCCCGCTCGACGAGATCATCGAGGGAAGCGAGGAGTACGACTCGACGCTCGGTCGCTCGCTGAACGACGGGAAGCATCAGGTCGTCCGACCGCCGGCGGGATACGACCGCGAGGAAGGGTACGACGGCTCGTGGGTCCCGGTGACGTGGGGCGAATACGGCGCGGTCGGCGGAACGGCGACCGTCGGCGGCGTGAAGCCGGACAACGGGAACGGCGGGAACGGCAATGGGAACGGCGGCGCGACCGGAACGCGCGTCAACATCAACGTCGAGAACGCGCTGCCGAACGGTCAGTACACGATCTGGGTCGTCAAGTTCGCCGCGCTCGCGGACGACGGCGACCTCGGCCCGAGCGACCCGTTCGTGACGCCCGCCGGGAACGGGCTGGTCGGCTTCCACAACCTCGGCCAGAAGTTCGGCGGCGACGGCGACTCGGAGAACGACTTCACGGTCGACGAGAACGGCGACGGCGGGATTCGCGTCTTCAACGAGGGCGGCGACCTGACCGGGATCCCCGGGTTCAACGAGCCGGGATACCCGTTCGTCGGCGAGGCCGACGACTACGGGCAGAGCGCGGACCGACTCAGCGAGATCGCGAACGACCTGCGAGAGGAGGACGAGATCCACTTCGTCGGCGCGTTCCACTACGACGACCAGGTGTGGGGCGTCTACCCAGGCCCCTGGCACGTGAACCAGTTCAGCGCGGTCTTCCAGTTCTGACCGCGACGGCAGCCCGGCCGACCGGCCGGCTCAGATCTCGAAGTCGGGCGTGTCGAACGCGCCCTCGTCGGCGTCGACGTCGTAGCGCTCGATCCCGGTGAGCGCGACGTCGAGCGTCGCCTCGGCGTCCCACCGCCCCGTGTTGATCGCGAGGTCGTAGATAGAGCGGTCGGACAGATCGATCCCGTAGTAGGACTTGTACCGCTGCTCCTCGATTACCTCTCGGACCTGCATCTCCGAGGTCATCTCCTCACGGTCGGCCGTGCGGTCCGCGCGGACCTCGTCGGGCGCGTCGAGCCAGATCCGGATGTCGGCGCGGTTGCCGGCGAGCCAGCCCGCCAGCCGCGACTCCAGCACGAACGCCTTGTTCGCGGTTCCCCACTTCTCGGCGATGCGACGGAGCCGCTGGTCGAGCGCCCGGTCGATCTCCTCGGACTCGCCGGTCTCGGCGATGAGCTGCGAGAGGCTCATGTCCCGCTCGGCCGCGATTTCGCGGAACAGCTCGCCCCCGGAGACGTAGCCGCAGTCGAGCGCGTCGGCGATCCCCTCGACGAGCGTCGTCGCCCCGCAGCCCGGCGGGCCGGAGACGGTGACGAACAGGTTCCGGTCGATCCGTCTGTCGGGCTCCGGCGAGGTGCCGCTCATGCGTGTTGCGCCACGGAAGGCCGTCGGATAAACGGGTCGGTTGCGGGAACGCCCGCCGGACCGGCCGGGCGGGCCGTCTCGCCGCCGGGCGGGCGACGCGGTTCGACGCAACCGATTTCCCGTCCGGAGCCCTCGTGATCGCCGTGAGCGAAACCACGGACCGCGGCGACGAGGCCGCCGCGCGGGCGCTCCTCCGCGACGCGGTCGAGCGCGGCGCGATCGCCGACCCCGACTTCGACCCGGAGTCGGTCCCGATCGCGGACGCCGACGTGCTCGCCCGGCTCTCGCCGCCGGTCCGCCGCTGGTGGGTCGAACGCTTCGGCGGGTACGTCGGCGAGAACGGCGGCTTCTTCACGCCGCCGCAGCGCGAGGCGATCCCCCACGTCGACGACGGCCGGAACTGCCTCGTCGCCGCCCCGACCGGCAGCGGGAAGACGCTCGCCTCCTTCCTCGCGGTCCTCGACGACCTCTTCGCCCGCGACCGCGACGGCGAACTCGAGAACTCCGTCTACTGCCTCTACGTCTCGCCGCTGAAGTCGCTCGCGAACGACATCGAGCGCAACCTCGAAACCCCGCTGGCGGGGATCGGCGAGGCGGTCGCCGCCGCGGAGGCGGAGAGCGCGACCCGCGACGGCGACGACGGGGCGGCCTCGGACGGCGCCTACGACCCCGGCGTCAGGCAGGCGATCCGCCACGGCGACACCTCGAAGGCGGACCGACAGGCGATGCTCTCGGAGACGCCGCACGTCCTCAACACCACGCCGGAGACGCTGGCGATCCTGCTCAACTCGCCGAAGTTCAAGGAGAAGCTCCGGACCGTCGAGTACGTGATCGTCGACGAGATCCACTCGCTGGCGGCGAACAAGCGCGGTACCCACCTCGCGGTGTCGCTGGAGCGACTGACGGAACTGGCGCGCAACGAGGGTTCGGACGCAGGGGAATCGGCCGGCGGCCCGGCGCCGCACGCGCCCGGCGACATCACCCGGATCGGCTGCTCGGCGACGGTCGAGCCGCTCGACGGGATCGCCTCGTTCCTCGTGGGGCGCGAGCGCGCCGCGGGCGCTGTCGGCGAGTTCGAGGGGTTCGAGACGCGCCCCTGCGAGGTGGTCGACGCGCGGTTCGCCCGCGAGTTCGACCTCGAACTCCGGACGCCGGCGGCCGACCTCATCCACACGCCGCGGTCGGCGGTGACCGACCGCTTCTACGAGTCGCTTCACGACCTCGTCGAGGCCCACAAGAACACGCTCGTGTTCACGAACTCACGGTCTGGCGCCGAGCGAACCCTTCAGGAGCTCCGCCAGCGGTTCGACTACGACGAGTCGGACTCGGGCGTCCACCACGGGAGCCTCGGCGAGACGCAGCGAACGCGGGTCGAGGAGGGGCTGAAGTCGGGCGATCTCGACGTGGTCACCACCTCGACGAGCCTCGAGCTCGGCATCGACATGCCGCACCTCGACCTCGTGGTTCAGGTCGGCTCGCCGAAGTCGGTCGCGGCGCTGCTCCAGCGCGTCGGCCGGGCGGGCCACAGCCCGGGCGAGACCGTCGAGGGACGGGTGTTCGCCCTCGACCGGGACGAGCTGATCGAGTGCGCGACGCTGCTCGCGCGCGCTGAGGAGGGGTTCGTGGACCGGGTGTTCCCGCCCGAGGGCGCCTACGACGTTGCCGCCCAGCACGTGTACGGGATGGCCATCAACCGGATCCGCCCCGACCGCGAGGTCCGGGAGGTGCTGCGCCGCGCGCACCCGTACCGCGGCTTCGACGACGAGGCGTACGATCGGCTGTTCCGGTACCTCACCGGCGACTACGACGGACTGGAGGAGAAGAACGTCTACCCGAAGGTGTGGCGCGACGGCAACGACCCGCCCGACGGCGAGCACCACTACCCCGAGTACCCGGTCGGCGAGACGCTCGTCGGGAAGCGCGGGCGGCTCGCGCGGGTCATCTACATGACGAACGTAGGGACGATCCCCGACTCGTTCACCTGCGACGTGTTCACGCGCGACGACGAGTGGGTCGGCACGCTCGACGAGTCGTATCTCGACACGCTGGAGTCCGGCGACGTGTTCGCGCTTGGCGGCGAGCGGTTCGCGTTCCGCTACCGCCGCGGCTCGAAGGTGTACGCCGACCGGACGAGCGAGCGCCCGACCGTCCCCTCGTGGTTCGCCGAGCGACTTCCCCTCTCGGCGGACCTCGCCCGCGAGGTGTTGGCGTTCCAGGCCGAACTCCTCGACCGGCTGGCCGGCGATGACCCGAGCGCCGGCCCCGCCGCGGTCCGAGCGTGGCTCCGCGAGTTCCCCCTCGACGGGAACGCCGTCCGCGCGCTCGCCCGGATGTACGACGAGCAGGTCCGGTACGCCGGCGCCGAGGCCGTCTCGACGCCCGACCGCCTCGTCGTCGAGGAGGAGCTCGACCGGAGCGAGTACAAGCGCCGCTTCTACGTCCACTCGACGTGCGGGCGCCGGTTCAACGACGGCCTCTCGCGGCTCGTCGCGGCGGCGG
The DNA here is from genome assembly GCF_005435025.1 of Halorubrum sp. CGM4_25_10-8A. Classification (NCBI taxonomy): domain Archaea; kingdom Methanobacteriati; phylum Methanobacteriota; class Halobacteria; order Halobacteriales; family Haloferacaceae; genus Halorubrum; species Halorubrum sp. CGM4_25_10-8A. The sequence goes on from NZ_SGTX01000007.1 coordinate 149,867, forward strand.
TGGCGAACCGGACCGACGCCAACGTCGCGGTCGCGGTCGCGGATCGCGGGTTCAGCCTCGCGCTCCCGCTCAACCGCAAGGTCGACGTGGCGGGTATCCTCGCCGACCTCGACCCGGAGACGGTCCGGGAGGACCTCCGCGAGGCCGTTCAGGGGACCGACCTGCTCCAGCGCTACTTCCGGATCAACGCCGGGCGCGCGCTGCTCATCCTGAAGCGGTACAAGGGGTACGAGAAGTCGGCGGCCGAACAGCAGGTCTCCGCCGAAATGTTGCTGTCGTTCGCGGCCGATCTGGAGGAGTTCGCCGTGTTGGAGGAGACGTACCGCGAACTGCTGGAGGACCGCCTCGACGTGGGGGGGATCCGTGAGGCCGTCGGCCGGATCGCGGGCGGCAACCTCGCGGTCGAACACCGCGTCGTCGACTCGCCGAGCCCGCTCGCGTTCGGGCTGGCGACGCTCGTCGACTCCGACACGGTCATCGCTGACGACGAGTCCGCGGTCCTGCGGGAGTTCCACGCCCGCGTCATGGAGGAAATCGGCGACGGGCCGCGGAGCGCCGACCGCGACGCCGAACCGCCCGGGGACCGGGAGGGCGACTGAGATGGCGGAGCCCGCGCCGTCGACGGCGTCGCCGCGCTCCCGGCTCCGGCTCCGGTTCGCCGGCGCGGTGACGCTCGGCGCGCTCGGGCTCGCCGCGCTGTGGCGCACGTTCGGGACCGCGTGGGTCCTCGCCGCGGCCGGACCGGGCGCGTACCTGGCGGCGTACGCGTGGACCCACCTCGGTGCGAACCACCGACCCGGCGTCGACGGGCCGCGCCCGCGGCTCGGCCCGGCGAACGCGATCACGCTGTTCCGCGGCTGGCTCGCGTCGGTCCTCGCCGGCGCGCTGGCGGCCGCCCCGCCGCACCCGTGGATCCCCGCCGCGCTGTTCGCGGGCGCGGTCAGCCTCGACGCGGTCGACGGGGCGGTCGCCCGCCGGACACGGGAGACGATCCTCGGCGCTCGCCTCGACGGCGCGACCGACGCGCTGGCCGTCCTCGTCGGGGCCGCGGTCGCCGTCGCGCTCGGGGCGCTCCCGGCGTGGTACCTCCTCGCCGGCGGCGTCTGGTACGCCTACGCAGGGTCATTGTGGTGGCGGCGGCGGACCGGCGCGCCGGTGTACGAGCTCCCGCCGAGCCGGGTCCGCCCGTTCGTCGGCACCGCGCAGTTCGCCGCCGTCGCGGTCGCGCTCGTGCCGGGCGTCGGGGGCGCTCGGGCGGCCTCCCCGCTCGCCGCGTTCGCGGGCGTCGCGCTCGCGGCGCTGCTGGCGAGTTTCGCTCGCGATTGGGCGGCCGCGACGGGACGGCTCGGCCGCGACGACCCGCCGACCGCGAACCGCGAGTGACCGAAACGCTCCCGCCGTCTGCGCGCGGAGAGCCTCAGGACTCTCGGGACAACAGGACCGCGAGGACGGCGATCAGCGCGACCTGCGCGACCTTGTCGACGGCGCCGTAGACGCCGACGTCGGCCGGGAACGAGTACGTCCCGAAGACGAAGTTGATGACGTACCACAGGACGATCTGTCCGGCGGTGAACGGGATTCCGAGCGCGTACACCAGCCGGCGGCGGTACCCCGAGACGATCGCCGTCACGCCCGCGCCGAAGCCCAGAGTCGCGAAGAAGAACGAGATCCCCAACGCCCCCCCGACCAGGAAGCCGAGCGCGACGTGGACGATCCCGGACACGGTCGCGGCGAGGATTCCGATCCAGTGGAGGGGGGTCAACGATTCGACGTCGACGCCGGTGTCGGTGCGTGTCATGAATGTGCGACCCACGGACTCGGTCGGCTTATGTCTACTCCCGCCCCCGAATCGACGGCCGACGAGGGGGCGCCGACCGTCGCCGCCGTGGGTTTATGACGGATCGGTCCGTGTGATCGCCAATGCCACATCGTCTCAGTCGTCGACCGCGGACGGGTGAGTCCGCGTGAGCGACGGCGACGCCGGACGGGCCGTAGAGTTCGTCGGTCCGGAGCGCGTCGAGGTCGTCCCGACGGAGGCGCCCGTCCCCGGTCCCAACGAAGTGGTCGTCGACGCCACCGTCTCCGCGGTGAGCGCCGGATCGGAGCTGCTCGCGTACCGCGGCGAACTCGACCCGGAGACGGTCGCGGACGAGGAGCTGCCCGCGCTCGACGGCGACCTCTCGTACCCGCTCCGTTACGGCTACGCGGTCGTCGGGAGCGTGACCGCTGTCGGCGACGCGGTCGACCCCGCGTGGCGCGGTCGCACCGTCTTCGCGTTCAACCCCCACGAGACCCGGTTCGCCGTCGCCCCGGACGCCCTGCGTCCGGTCCCCGACGGGATCGACCCGGAGACGGCGACGCTGTTCGCGAACGCCGAGACCGCGGTCACGCTGACGCTCGACGCCGCTCCCCGGATCGGCGAGCGCGTCGCGGTGTTCGGCGAGGGCGTCGTGGGGCTGCTCACGACAGCGCTGCTCGCGCGGAGCGGCGCCGAGACCGTCGTCGCGGTCGAGCCGAAGGACCGCCGCCGGTCGCTCGCGGCCGAGTTCGGCGCCGACGCCGTCGTCGACCCGAGCCGATACGGCGGGCGGGGGGGCGTCGTCGACGCCGTGCGCGAGCACACGGGCGGCGTCGACCTCGCGGTCGAGGTGTCGGGCCGGCCCGAGACGCTCGAAACGGCCGTCGAGACGACGCGGTTCGACGGCCGGGTCCTCGTCGGATCGTGGTACGGGACCAAGCGCGCCGACCTCGGCTTCGGCGACCACTTCCACCGCGGGCGCGTCACCGTCCGCAGCAGTCAGGTCACCACCATCGCGCCGGAGCTCCGCGGGCGCTGGGACCGCGACCGCCGCCGCGAGACCGCCTGGCGCGAGCTCCGCCGACTCGACGACGACCTCGACGTGACGGACCGCCTCGTCACCGACCGCGTCCCGGTCGGCCGGGCGGCGAGCGCGTACCGCCGGCTCGCCGACGAGACCGAGCCGACCCTCCAACTCCTCTTCACTTACCCATGTACGAACTGACCGTCACCGAGTCGTTCGTCGCACAGCACTACCTCACCGTCCCCAACCCGCCAGCCGACGAGGCGGCGCTTCACTCTCACGTGTTCACCGCGGAGGCGACGTTCCGCGGCCCGGAACTGGGCGAGTACGGCTACCTGCTCGATATCGACCTCGCGCTCGACGCCCTGAGCGACGCCGCGGAGCGCTACCGCGACGAGACGCTCAACGACCACCTAGAGGGCAACCCGAGCGCCGAGCGTCTGGCCCGGGCGCTGTTCGACGCGCTCGCGACCGTCGACGCCCCGGCCGCGACGGAGCTGACGGTGACCGTCCGCGAGGACGACGTGGCGAGCGTCTCGTTCACCGGCGACCTGCGGTGACCGTCCGATGCGCGTCACGCTCGTCCTCGCCGGCGACATCGAGTCCGAGTCCGGCGGGTTCTACTACGACCGGCGGCTCCGCGACCGGCTCCGCGAGCGCGGGCACGCGGTCGAGGTCGTCTCGCTCCCGCGGGGCTCGTACCGGGAGCGACTCGCGCCGAACCTCCGCGCCCGCCGGCTCGCCGACCGGCTCTCGGAGTTCGACGTCGTCGTTGAGGACGGGCTGGCGCACCCCTCCGTGCTGTGCGCCAACCGACGGCTCGACGCGCCGTCGGTCGCGCTCGTCCACATGATCGCGTGGCGTGCGCGGGCGGCTGAAGGGGTGCGATCGAGCGGGACGGGAGCCGGTGAGCGGGTCCGCGCCGGACTCGGTCGGCGCGGGGTCGCGGCGATCGAGCGCCGATTCCTCCGCGGGGTCGACGCCGCGGTGTACAACGCCGAGACGACCCGCCGGGACGCGGCCGGGCTCGGCGGGCCGGCGCGCAGCGTGGTCGCGCCGCCGGCCGGCGACCGCTTCGAACCGGTGGTCTCCGCCTCGGAGATCCGCGAGCGAGCGCGATCCGGCCCGCTGGAGGTGACGTTCCTCGGCAACGTCGTCCCGCGGAAGGGGCTCGATACGCTCGTCGAGGGAGTCGCCAGGCTCGACCGCGCCGCGGTCGACTGGCGGCTGACCGTCGTCGGCGATCGGACGATCGCGCCCGAGCACGTCGAGCGCGTGGAGGGCATGACCGCCGAGGCCGGGATCGGCGACCGGGTCCGGTTCGCCGGCCGACTCGACGACGCGACCGTCGCGGCGCGGCTGCGCGAGAGCCACGTCCTCGCGGTGCCCTCGCAGTACGAGCCGTTCGGAATGGTGTACCTGGAAGCGATGGGGTTCGGCTGCGTTCCGCTGGCGACGACCGCGGGCGGGGCGAGCGAGTTCGTCCGCGACGGCGACTCCGGGGTCCTCGTTCCGCCTGGCGACCCCCGCGCCGTGTCCCGGGCGCTCCGGGACCTCGACGACCGCGACCGGCTGGCGGAGATGGGGATCGCCGCGCGCCGCGACTACGAGGCGCGCCCGGGGTGGCCCGAGACGCTCGACCGCGTCGTCGACTTCCTGGCGGCGACCGGTAGCGAGAGGCCGCGGGGTGACGCCGCGTGACCGACCACGCGACGTACCTCGACGCGAAGCGGGCGCTCGACGACCGCTCTCTGAACCGCGAGGTCCTCGATCGGTTCGCCGCCGAACTCCCGCCGGAGCCGGAGATACTCGAAGTCGGCGCCGGGACGGCGACGATGGTCGAGCGCCTCGTCGACTGGGGCGTGATCGAGGGGGGCCGGTGGGTGGCGGTCGACGCCCACGAGGCCGCGCTCGCCGCGGGCGAGGCCCGGGTCGGGGAGGCGGTGGGCGACGTGGCCGTCGAGTACCGCGTCGCCGACGCCTTCGACGCTGTGAGCAAGGCGGTGGCCGCGGGAGACCGGTTCGACGCCGTCGTCGGCTGCGCGTTCTTCGACGTGGTCGACGCGGCGCCCGCGGTCGCCGCCCTCGCGGACGTGGCCCCCGTCGCGTACGCGCCGATAACCTACGACGGCGAGACGCGCTTCGCGCCAGCGGACCCCGACGACGACGCCGTCCTCGACCGCTACCACCGACACATGCGGGAGTTCAGGGCCGGGGGCCCGGACGGCGCGGCGGCCTTGGCTCGGGAGGCGACCGTGATCGCGGAGGGGCCGTCTCCGTGGCGGATCGAGCCCCCCTACGAGTCCGGCGAGCGGACGGTCCTCGCGCACCTGCTCGATACGGTCGAAGAGGCGGTCGGAGAGACCGGATACGACGCGAGCGACTGGGCGGAGCGGCGGCGAGCGGCGCTCAAGGACGGGCGGCTCCGCTACGAGGCCGCGAACCGGGACCTGCTGGTCCGCCTCGACTGACGCCCTCGATCGACGGAGGAGTCCGGCCCGGTCTATCCTTGTCAGGGGACGAACTATGGGCCGATCGGCTCGGTCGGAATCGGCTCCGGGAGCCCCTCGAGCACGAGCGTCGTGTAGTGGAGGAACACGGCCAGCGCCGCGATCGACAGCAGCAGCAGGAAAAGCAGAATCATGCGCTCGTCGCTGCGGACGACCCCGGCGGTGTCCGCGAGAAACGCCGTCAGCGCGCGACACTCGGGCATTGGACTCAGTTGCGCACGCGCTTAGTTAAAACTGCCCTGCGGACCGTTCGGACGGCGCCGATCGGGCCGACCCGCCGGTCCGGCTCGGTCGCGGTCGCTCAGTCGTCAGACGGTGACGGCGGCGATCGGCCGAGCGGTTCGCCGTCGACCGGCTCGTCCGGGTTCGCGTTCACCGCGGCGTCGCTCAGCCCGAGTTGGGCGTCGACATCGACGTCTTCGCGGACGTGGACGGTGCCGCGGTGAACCGCGATGGCGTCCGCGAGGTGGAGCCGGACAGCGTCGAGCAGGACCTCGGCCTCGAGTGGCTGCCCGCGCCGCTTGATCTCGTCGACCTCGGCCCCCGGCGGCACGTCGAAGGCGCGCTGGGCGATCACCGGGCCCTGATCGAGGTCCGTCGTGACGTAGTGGGCGGTGACGCCAGCGATTCGGACGCCCGCGTCCTTCGCCTGTCGGTACGCCTCGGCACCGGGGAACGCCGGGAGCAGCGAGGGGTGGACGTTGATAATCCGGCCCTCGTACCGGAAGACGACCTCCGGCGAGAGGATGCGCATGTAGCGCGCCAGCGCGATGAGGTCCACGTCGTACTCGGCGAGCAGGTCGAGGAGCCGGCCCTCGTCGGTGTTGCCGTTGCCGTCGCCCACGTCGTAGAACGGCTTGTCGTAGCGCTCCGCGAGCGACCGCAGGTCGCCGCGGTTGCCGATGACCACCGGGATCTCAGCCTCGCCGTCGTCCGCGAGTTCGCCGCGCTCCTCCGCCTCTAACAGAGCCTCGGGGGCGTGCGTCTCCTTCGTGACGAGCAGCGCGACGCGGCGCGCGTCGCGGTCGCTCGGGAACCGGACTTGGATGTCGACGTCGAGCTCGCGGCCGAGCTCGGCGAGCGCGCGCCGGAGCTCGCCGCGCGAGGTCTCCATCTCGGCGGTGTCGACGCGAGTCGTCATCCGGAAGACGCCCTCGCGGACCGCCTGGTCGAGGTCCTCGATGTTGATTCCCCGCTCGAACAGCAGGGAGGTGACCCGCGCGATGAGTCCGGTCTTGTCTCCTCCGACGACCGTGATCTCGGTCAGTTCGCGGGTCATGCGACGATCACCTCCGCGGGTTCGAGCGGCTGCATACACCCTGTGGAGAAGGCGGAGGGGTTTGCCCCTTTCGTTCCGCGCCGTTTCTGCTTCCCGCACGAAAGACCGGCATGTATCCACAAATGTGCGTATAAACGGCGTTCCAAAACGGTTTTTACACACGACTCCGCACCAACGACCATGACAGCATACACGGCGACGGTGACGGTCCGGCTGAAGCGGGGCGTCCTCGACCCGGAGGCCGAGACGACCCAGCAGGCGCTCGAACGGCTCGGGTTCGAGCTGTCGGACCTCCGCTCGGCCGACCGGTTCGAGGTCGACCTTGACGCCGCCGACGCCGACGAGGCCGCCGACCGCGCCGACGAGATGGCCGAGCGGCTGCTCGCGAACCCCACGATCCACGACTACGACGTGGCGGTCGCGGAGCGATGACGGTCGCCGTCGTCGAGACGACGCCGATCGTCACCGGCGCGACCCGCGCCGACCCGACGGTCACGGCCGCCCAGGCGAGGTGGGCGGCGTGACGGTCGCCGTCGTCCAGTTCGGCGGCTCCAACTGTGACCGCGACGCGGTCCGCGCGCTGGACCACCTCGGCGTCGACGCCGAGCGCGTCTGGCACGCGGACGGCCTCCCCGACGACCCCGACGGGATCGTCCTCCCCGGCGGGTTCTCCTACGGCGACTACCTCCGCGCCGGCGCGATGGCGGCGCGCGATCCGATCATGGCGGAGGTCCGCGAGGCGGCCGACGAGGGCGTCCCCGTGATCGGGGTCTGTAACGGCGCGCAGATCGGCTCGGAGTCCGGGTTGACGCCCGGCGCGTTCACCACAAACGCCTCCGCGCGCTTCCAGTGTGAGCCGGTCCACCTGCGCGTCGAGCGCGCTGACACGCCGTGGACCGCCGCCTACGACGAGGGCGACGTGATCGAGGTCCCGATCGCCCACGGCGAGGGGCGCTTCGAGATAAGCGCGGACGCCCACGCCGACCTCGTCGGCGACGACCGCGTCCTCTTCCGGTACTGCGACGCCGACGGGAACGTCACCGACGCCGCGAACCCGAACGGCTCGACCGACAACGTCGCCGGGGTCCTCGGCGAGCGCGAGACCGTCGCCGTGCTGATGCCGCACCCGGAACGCGCCACGCTCCCGGACCTCGGCCGCAGCACGGACGGCGCGGGGATCCTCGAAGCGTTCACCTGACCGCGCCCCGACACTACCGCGCCCGCTTCGCTTCCCGCGCCGGGTCCGGTTCGCCGACCGGCCCCGCCCCGGCTTCGGTCGTCCCGTCGCTCCCCAGTTCGCGCTCCAGCGCCCGCTCGAACTCCGCCTCCGTGAGTTCGCCCTCCGCGTACCGTCGCTGGAGGCGTTCGACCGCAGTTTCGTCCGCTCCGTCCGACTTCGATTCTCCGTCGGCGTCACGAGCCAACGCCCGGACGCCGACGACGCTCGCCCCGAGCAGCGCCGCGACCGCGAGGACGGCGACGAGCGAAACGAGCCCCGTCGCGCCGCCCATACCGCCCATCCCCCC